>DASWST010000079.1:0-13359 GCA_036402515.1 Pseudonocardia sp. | reverse complement strand
GCAACGGTGGCGGGACATGTTCGCCGACATCGACGTGTTGATCGCGCCGACGCTGACCACGCCGGCCCTGCCGGCGCACGACCCGAAGGTGACCTGGCCCGACGGCAGCATCGAGTCGGCCACCGACAGCTACGTCCGGTTTTCCGCGCCGGCCAACGTCACCGGGTTGCCGTCGCTGTCCGTGCCGTGCGGGTTCACCGGTCTCGGCCTACCGGTCGGGATGCAGATCATCGGCAAGCCGTTCGCGGAGCCGCTGCTGCTGGGGGTCGGGCAGGCGTACGAGTCGGCGACCAACTGGGCGAAGCTCGCCCCGCTGCCGTAATCCGGACGCCGGGTCAGGGCGTGGTGGTGAGGATGTCGCCCAGCAGCGCGGCCGTGCTGTCCCATAGTTCGCGCTGAACGTCCGGGTCGCGCCCGGGCTCAGGGCAGTCCAGCGGCCTGGCGTCCTTGACCGAGAAGTAGCCGCCGGTGGTGTCGGCGAACGCCGGATCGGTCGCCAGCCGGGTGATGATGCCGGCGCCCCGTCGAGGGTCTCCGACCCGCAGTGTGGTGAGGATCTTCGCCAACGCACCCGCGAAGGGCAGTTCGCGGCCGAGCCCGCTGGTGTTGAAGCCGGGGTCACAGCAGTTCGCGGTCACCCCGGTGCCCGGCAGCCGCCGCGCGAGCTCCTGGGAGAACATGATGTCCATCAGTTTCGATCGACCGTAGAACATCATCGACTCCCGCCGGGTGTAGTCCTCGGTGCGGCCGACGTCCCGTGTTGGGTCGATTCCCCCGGAGTGCCGGGCGGCTTCCGAGGCGACGGTGACCACCCGCGCCGGTGCGCCGGCGGTGAGCTTGTCGCGCACGGTGTTGGTGAGTACCCACGGCGCGAGGTAGTTCACCGCGACCATCTCGGCGAAGCCCTCGGCGGTGACGCGTTGGGAGAAGGCGTGCAGCCCGGCGTTGTTGATCAGCACCGAGATTTGGTCGTAGCGGCCGCTGATCTCTTGCCCGATCCGGCGGACGTCCCGGAGTGAGGACAGGTCGACCAGGAACGCCTCGACCGGGGTACCCGGAGCGGTTTGTTCGATGTCCCGGCGCAGCTCGTCGACCTTGCCGCTGCCGCGGGCGACGATTCCCAGGTGCGCTCCGTTCCGCGCGAGGTCCAGCGCGACGAGCCTGCCGAGGCCGTTGGTTGCGCCGGTGATGATGACAACGGGTCGGTCGTCCACGGGTTCCTCCTTTTCGTGAGGTACCTCAGCAACGTAGCATTGCGGAGGTACCTCACGAATAGCGGACTACCGGGATGAGAACCGTGCGTGATCAGGTCAGGCCCGAGGATGTGGGCATGCGCTACCTGTCCTTGGCGCACTCGCTGCGCAGAGTCGTCGACGAGCACATGACCGCCGGTGGGCTGTCCTTGGCGCGGACCAAGGTACTGCAGGTCCTCGACCGCGTGGGACCACTGCGCCAGGCGCGGCTGGCGGCCGAGTTGGGGTTCGCGGCGCGCACGGTCTCCCAGACCATCGAGAGCCTGGAGCAGGACGGCCTGGTGCACCGGGGCCCGCATCCCGACGACGGCAGGGCGAAGCTCGTTGCCATCACCGCCGAGGGTTCGGCGGCCCTGGCCACCGGCACCACCGCCGGGGAGCAGCTGCTCCGGCGGGTGTTCGGCAGCCTCGACCGGGACAGCCTGACGAACCTGGACGAGCTGCTCACAGTGGTCGAGAGCGGCCTCGCGGAAGCGTCCCGACGAACGCCGCCGCGCCGGCGAGGAGCGTGACGGTCAGGACGATGTGGCTGCCGGCTGGAGGATCACCACGGGTATCTCGCGTTCTGTCCAGGCTTGGTAGTTGTCGAAGTCGGCGTAGGCGTCCACGAGCAGTGGCCAGAGGCGAGCTCGCTGCGCCGGGTCAGCGGTTCGAGCATGCACGGGTCTGCGGTCGGCTCGGATCTGGATGTGCGTGTCGGGGTGGGCAAGCAGGTTGAGATACCACTGGGGGTGTTTGGGCAGGCCTCCCTGGGAGCCCGCGACGATGACGTCGGGCCCGTCGGTGACGTAGAGCAGCGGGGTGGTGAATGTCTTGCCCGACTTCCGACCCCGGTGGTCGAGCAGGAGGGTGGGGACGGGTTTTCGGAAGCCGGCGCCGATTCGCCATTTCCCGCCGATCCGACCCCTGGTGAGTCGGTAGACCCAGACCTGCGCCTTGGCCGGGTACTTGAAGATCTTCGGAATCAGCGGTGAGTCGAGCTGCTTCGGTCGCGGGCGTGGGGTGGGCATGGCGTCTCCTAACCTGCACCGAGGAACTTTCGTCGACCGAGGGTCCCGACCGTCCGCCGCGAACCCCCACGTGCCACGAACGGCGGATCGTGCGGTCACGATCATGGCAAGCACGATGGTGCCATGGTCGAGGAGAACTTTCTGGTCGGGCGCGGCGTCGCGGACGTGACCGGTGAGCCCGCCGGGGTGGGCATGCTCGGTTACGGCAGGGCCGACCAGCGCACCGAGGGCATTCACACCCGACTGCGGGCGCGCGCGTTCGTGATCGCGGAGCCCGCACCGGGCGCGGCCAGGCGGGTATTGCTGGTGATCGCCGAGCTACCGCTGATCTTCGAGAGCCTCCGCCGGGCGGTGCTGGACCGGCTGGCCACCCAGTACGGCGACACGTACACCGAGGCCAACATGATGCTCACCGCGACGCACACGCACTGCGGGCCGGGCGGCTACTCCCACCACCTGCTGTACAACACCACCACCGGCGGCTTCCGGCCGGCCACGTTCGCCGCGATCGTGGACGGCATCTGCGAGGCGGTCGAGCGGGCGCACGCCGACGTCGCTCCGGCCGGCCTGGTGCTCACCCAAGGCGAGTTGCACGATGCCAGCGCCAACCGCTCCCGCCCGGCCTTCGAGCGCAACCCGGCCGCCGACCGCGGCCATTTCCCGGATGGCATCGACCCGCTGGTCACCGTGCTGCGCATCGAGCGGGCCGGGCAACCGGTCGGCGCGATCACCTGGTTCGCCGTGCACAACACCAGCATGACCAACCGCAATCGGCTGATCAGCTCGGACAACAAGGGCTACGCCGCCTATCACTGGGAACGCCACACCCACGGGCAGGACTACCGCTCCCCTGAACCGCCCGGCTGGGTGGCCGCGTTCGCCCAGACCAACGCCGGCGACCTGTCCCCCAACCTGAACCTGCGACCGGGCAGCGGGCCCACCGACGACGAGTTCGAGAACACCCGGCTGATCGGCCTGCGCCAGTATGCGTGCGCCGAGGCGCTGTGCTCGGCGGACGGCGAGCCGCTGCCCGGCGGGGTGGATCACCGGCTGACCACGGTGCGGCTGTCCGAGGTGACGGTGCGCCCGGAATTCACCGGGGACGGCCGCGCGCACCGCACCGGGGGGCCGGCGGTGGGTGCCGCCGCGCTGGCCGGCAGCGAGGAGGACGGCCCGGCGTTCCCCGGGTTCCACGAGGGCCGCAACCGGTTCTGGGACGCGCTGTCCACCCGGGTGTTCTACCGGCTGTCGGCCAGGTTGCGGGACGCCCAGGCGCCGAAAGCGTTGGTCTTCAGCGCGCGGCGGCTCAACCGGGTGCGCCCGGTGGTCGCCGAGCACGCGCCGCTGCAGCTGCTGCGGATCGGGTCGCTCTACCTGGTCGGGGTGCCCGCAGAGGTGAGCATCGTGGCCGGGCTGCGACTGCGCCGCGCGGTCGCCGCCGCCGCGGGAGCGGAGTTGGACCGGGTGCTGGTGGCCGGCTACAGCAATGGATACCTGCACTATCTGACCACCCCGGAGGAGTACGACAGCCAGCAGTACGAGGGCGGCAGCACCCTGTTCGGCCGGTGGGAGCTGCCGGCGGTGACCCAGATGGTGACCGAGCTGGCCGGCGCGCTGGCCGGCGGCCGCCCGATACCCGCCGGTGAGTCGCCGCCGCGGCTGGCCGGGTTGGCCCGGTTCGGCGGGCGGCCCGGCCGGACCGCGGCGATTCGCACCGAAGGCCCGGACGCTCGGCGGGGCGAGGTGCTGCGCCAACCCCGGTCGAGGTATCGAGCCGGCGAGCGGGTCAGCGCGGTGTTCCTGGCCGCCCACCCCAACAATGACCTGCGCCGGGGCGACAGCTACCTGGAGGTCCAGTGTGCCGAGCCGGGCGGTGGGTGGCGGGCGGTGGCCGACGACGGTGACTGGTGCACGCGGTTCCATTGGGCCCCGGGCGGCAAGCGCGGCCGATGGTCCGGGACGGCGACGATCACCTGGGACATCCCGGACGGCACCCAGGGCCACTTCCGGCTGCGCTACCTGGGCGACGCGGTGGACCCGGACGGTTCGCGGCGGGCGGTGAGCGGGACGACGGCGGAGTTCCAGGTGACGGATCCGGCGCCGGCCTCGTCGGTCACCAGCGCCCGGCGGCCGAGGACGGTTCGGCGATCAGGAAGCTCGGCTCGGTGAGCCCACGTTTCGCGGCGGCCGCGCGGACCTCGGTGACCACGGCGGGCACCGTCGAGCTGGTCACCAGCGCGATGATCGAGCCGCCGAACCCGCCGCCGACCAGTCGCGCACCCAGTGCACCGGCTAGCTTGGCCGCCTCCACCGCGCTCTCCAGCTCGGGGCAGCTGAGCGCGTAATCATCCCGCAGCGAGGTGTGCGAGGCGTCCAGTAGCGGGCCCAGTTCGGCGACCCGGTCAGCCGCGAGCAGCTCGGCCGCCGCCCTGGCGCGCGCCGATTCGGTGATCACGTGGCGGACCCGTTTGCGCAGCACCGGATCCCGCTCGCCAGCCTCGGCAAGCCCCGCCCAAGCTGCCTCCACCGAGTCCAACATGCCCAACGCGGGCACCCCGAGCAGCGCGGTGGCGCGTTCCACGGCGGCGCGCCGGTCGGCGTACTCGCTATCCACCAGCCGGTGCGGCGCGTTCGTATTGACCACCACCAGGGTCAGCCCGGTGGCCGCGTCGACCCCGGAGAGCCGCAGCGGCAGCTGCACGACCTCGAAGGTGTGGCAGTCCAACCGCATGCACCGCCCTGCCTCGGCGTGCACCGCGATCGCCTGGTCCATCCCGCCGGTGGAGGCCAGCGCGATCTCGTTCTCCGCCCGCACCCCGGCCCGCGCTAATCCCTCGCGCGCGGGCGAACCTGGCTGCCCGGCGCCGCCGCCGAACAGGTCGAGCAGCGCGACCCCGAGCGCGCACTCCAGCGCCGCCGAGCTGGACAACCCGGCACCGACGGGCACCTCGGAGTGCACCGCGACATCCACCCCACCGAAGGCGTGGCGGCCCAGCAACCCTGCGGCGTCGAGCGCCCAGGCGGTGCCCGCCAGGTAGGCCGCCCAGCCGGCCGGATGGCCAGGGCGCACCTCGTCCGCCGGCCCGCTCCACGGCTCGTCAAGCTGCCCGGACACCACCCGCAGCTGCCCGTCCGAGCGCGGCCGCACCGCCGCCCAGGTCCGCTGCGGCAGGGCGAACGGCAGGCAGACACCGCCGGCGTAGTCCACGTGCTCGCCGATCAGGTTGACCCGCCCCGGCGCCGACCACACCCCCGCCGGGTCACCCCCGAACGAGGCGGTGAACAACCGCGTCACCCTCGCCGGGGAGGCGTCGTCCGAGGGCGGGTGCCAGGTCACGCCGTCGGTCAGCCCAGCCGTCACGCAACCTCCCGCAGCCGCCCGGCGATCCGCTCCGGAGTGGTGTCGTTGATCCAGGCGCCCATCGCCGACTCCGAGCCGGCCAGGAACTTCAGCCGTCCCGGCGCGCGCATCACCGAGAACAGCTGCATGTGCAGCCGTCCCAACTCGCGGTCCTGGCCCACCGGGGCCTGGTGCCACGCCGCGATGTACGGGGTACGTGCCACCCCGGGGAAAAACCGGTCCACCCGGCGCAGCAGGTCCAGGTACACCACGGCCAGCTCGGCACGCTCGTCCTCGGTCAGCGCGGCCAGGTCGGGCACATCCCGGTGCGGCGCCAGCATGAGCTCCAGCGGCCACTTGGCGGCCAGCGGCACGTACGCGCTCCACCGCTCGCCGCGCAGCACCATCCGCACCCGCGCCCGCTGCTCGTCGACCAGCACGTCGGCCAGCAGTGACCCGCCGCCCGCCGCCCGGTGCTCCCGGGCCTGCCGAACCAGCGCCTGGGTGCGCGGCGGCAGGTACGGGTAGGCGTAGATCTGACCGTGCGGGTGGGTCAGCGTCACGCCGATCTCCTCGCCACGGTTCTCGAACGGGACAACCTGGCGGGTGCCCGGCAGCGCGGACAGTACCTCGGTCCGGTCCGCCCAGGCCTCGATCACCGTCCGGGCCCGGCGTTCGCTGAGGGTCGCGAAGCTCTCGGTGGGATCGGAGGTGAAGCAGACCACCTCGCAGCGCCCGGCTCCGCCGGAGAACGTGGGGAATCGGTTCTCGAACACCACCACGTCGTAGTCCGGCGCGGGGATTTCCGTCGGTGGCTCCCCCGGCCGGCTGGGCGCCAGCGGATTCTCGTTGGCCGGCGGCAGGTAGGTCCGGTTCATCCGGTGCGCGGCGATCGCCACATAGTCGCCGGTGAGCACGTCCAGCCGAATCTCCGATTGGATGTCCAGCGGCTCCAGCCCGCGGATGTCCGTTTCTGTTCGGTTCGCCGAACCGGACACGTACGGCTCCCGGTCGTCGAAGTAGATCAGCTCACGGCCGTCGGAGAGCCGAATCGCGGACTTGCGAACCTGGGCGGACGCGGCGTCGGAGGGCACGTACAGCTCGCTCACGAACCCACCTCGCTGCGCTCGGCGAGTTCATGAGCGAACGCTGCTGTGACATTGGTTCGCTCGCCGCGCTCGCTCACGTACCCACCCCGCTGCGCTCGGCGAGTCCATGAGCGAACGCTGCTGTGACATTGGTTCGCTCGCTGCGCTCGCTCACGATGACGCGACGATCAGCTCGCCGACCAGCCCGGCCAGCTGCTCGCGGGCACCCTCGTCGAGCTGGTCATCGGTCACCAACACGTCCACCTCGGTGAGTCGAGCGGCGGTCTGCAGCGCGACCACGCCCCATTTGGAGTGGTCGGCGACCACCAGAATGCGCCGTGAGGAGTCGATCAGCGCCCGGTTCGTCTGGGTCTCCAGCAGGTTGGGGCCGGTCAGCCCGGCGCGGGCGTCCATCCCGTGCACGCCCAGGATCAGCAGGTCCAGGTGGATGCCCTGCAGTGCGGCCACCGCGAGTGGCCCGACCAGCGCGTCGGACGGGGTGCGCATCCCGCCGGTGAGCAGCACGGTCTGCTCGACCCGGCGGTTGCGGTGCAGCTCGTCCGCGACCGGCAGCGAGTTGGTGACCACGGTCAGCTCCGGGATGTCCAGCAGCTGGGCGGCCACCAGGTGGGTGGTGGTGCCCGCCGAGATCCCCAGCGAGCTGCCCGGCCGGACCTGCGCGGCGGCCGCCTTGGCGATGGCCGTCTTGGCCTCGACCTGCTGGGTTGCCTTGGTGGCGAAACCGGGCTCGTGCACGCTGGCCATCCGGGGCATCGCGGCGCCGCCGTGCACCCGGTCCACCAGCCCCCGCCCGGCTAGCTCGCTGATGTCCCGGCGGATGGTCATGTCGGAAACGCCCAGCTCGCCGACCAGGTCGGTCACCTTGACCGCGCCACTGCGAGCCACCTCGTCCAGGATCAGCTGCTGGCGCTGCCGAGCCAGCATCAGCCGGCCCGTGTGGCGGGATGGCACTGTGGGCGGCACAGCGCGCGGCCGGGCGGATTCATGGGCACATGATGGCCACGAACCTCTCACAAAGTCAACAAGATCGAACATTTCAGGCCGGAAATACTGGTGACGATCGAGCTTCTTTGTTGAGAAATGTTGACTTACTCATCGGTCATCGGTGATGCTGCTCGTCAACATTTACCGGTGGCACGCCGCTGCACTCGGTGCAAAGGAGCACTCCATGAGACCGTCTCGGATCCCCGCCATCGGGTGCGCGCTCGGCGCCTCGGCACTGCTCATCGCGGGGTGCTCCAGCGGCCAGCAGACCGGCACCGGCACCGGCGCCCAGACCGCTGGGCCGGTGAGCGGGAACATCACCATTGCCTACCTGCAGAAGCAGGGCGACCAGCAGTACTTCATCGACGAGGCCGCGGGAGCCCTGGCCGCCGCCAAGGAGCTGTCCACGCCCCAGTCCACCGTCAACGTGAAGGTGGTCAACCTCGGGCAGGACGCCAACAAGGCGGTGACCGAGACCGACTCCGCCGTCGCCCAGAAGGTCAACGGCATCGCCATCGTGGTGCCGGACCAGAAGATCGGCCCGCAGGTGGCCAACGCGGCCTCGACGGGCGGGGTGCCGCTGGTCTCCTCGGACGACTCGATCAAGGACGGATCCGGCGCGGAGGTGCCGTTCGTCGGGTTCGACGGCTACGACATGGGCTCCAAGGTGGGCACCGCGGCGGCCAAGCTCGCCGCCCCCAAGGGCTGGACCGCCGCCGACACCGCGGTGCTCTACTCCTCCAAGCAGGACCTGACCGTCTGCCAGGACCGGGTGCGCGGGGAGAAGGAGCAGTACACCAAGGGCGGCGGCGTCGGCAAGGCGATCGACGTGGGCACCGACAACAGCGTGAACGGCGCACAGAGCACCGCCTCCGGCATCATCACCGGCAACCCGGGGGTAAAGAACTGGGTGGTCATGGGCTGCAACGACGAGAACGTCTCGGGCGTGCTGCAGGCCCTGGCCAACGCCAAGGTTCTGGCCAGCAACGTGGTCGGCGTCGGACTGGGTGCGTACATCGCCTGCAAGTCCTGGCAGCCGGGATCCGCGCCGGACGGGTTCACCTCCGCGCTGTACATCGATGGGCACGACGTGGGCGGGGACGCGGTGCGCACCCTGGTCTCCAAGATCCGCAACGGCACCCCGCTGCCCCCCAAGACCATCGCCAAGACCCAGGTCGTGGACGCGCAGAGCGCCGGATCGACGACCCTCAAGTGCACCTGAGCAGGCCGGCGTGCCAGCGACGACCGATCCGTTGAAGGACCAGCCCACAAGCGGCGGTGATGCCCAGCCGCCGGTGGCGCTGCGGATGACCGGGGTGAGCAAGCGGTTCGGTGCGGTGCGCGCGCTGCGCGACGTGACCGTGGAGTTCCGGGCCGGCGAGGTCACCGCGCTGATGGGCGAGAACGGCGCCGGGAAGTCGACGTTGCTCAAGGTGCTCGTCGGCGCCCTGCCGGTGGACGAAGGCACCGTCGAGCTGGACGGCCGCGAGGTGACATTCGCCGACCCGACCGCCTCCCGGGCCGCCGGGGTGCGGGTGGTCGCGCAGGAGCCGGAGATCATTCCGCACGTCAGCGTGGCGGAGAACATCTTCGTCGGGGCGTTGCCCGCCCGAGGCCGGCTGTTCCGCAAGGCCGAGCTGGTGGCCAAGGCGGCCGAGCTCATCCTGCGCAGCGGCTTCGGACAGGTGCTGCACCCGGAGACGCTCGGTTCCCGGCTGACTCCGGCGCAGCGCCAACTGGTGGAGATCCTGCGCGCGCTGACCGACCAGCCCCGGGTCATCGCCTTCGACGAGCCGACCTCATCGCTGGCCGACGGCGAGGTGGAGCTGCTGTTCACCCTGATCCGTCGGCTGCGCGCGCAGGGCATCGCGGTGATTTACGTCAGCCACCGGCTCAAGGAGGTGTTCGCCCTCGGCGACCGCATCGCGGTGCTGCGCGACGGCGCACATGTCGGCACCCGACCGGTGATAGGGCCCTCCGAGAGGGGCGCCAGCGGAACGAGCATCATCACTGAGGCCGAGCTGATCCGGATGATGGTCGGGCGCGACCTGTCCAGCCTTTACCACGACGAGCTGGCCCGCCCGGCCCCCGGAGACGTCGTGCTGGAGGTGTCCGGGCTGTCCTCGGCCGACGTGCGCGACATCAGCTTCAAGGTGCGCGCCGGCGAGATAGTCGGGCTGGCCGGGCTGATCGGCGCCGGGCGCTCCGAGCTGGTCAGGGCGCTGATCGGTGCCGAGCCGATGACCGCCGGCACGGTGACCTTCCAGGGCCAACAGCGCCGGTTCCACTCCCCCCGCGACGCGGTCCGGGCCGGTATCGGGCTGGCCCCCGAGGAACGCAAGGCCGAGGCCCTGTTCCTGCAGCGCAGCGTCCGGGAGAACACCGCCGCGGCGATCTACGACCGGATCCGCAAGGCCCGGGTGATCAACCGGAAGAAGGAGCGAGCCACCGTGGCACAGTTCCTGGACCGGCTGCGGGTGCGGACACCGGGGATGGAGTACCCGGTGGCCAACCTCTCCGGCGGCAACCAGCAGAAGGTCGTGCTGGCCAGGTGGCTGGCCCGCAACCCGGCGCTGCTCATCCTGGACGAGCCCACCCGGGGCGTCGACGTGGGTGCCAAGTCGGAGATCTACGCGATCATCCATGAGCTCGCCGCGACCGGCATCGCGATCCTGATGGTCTCCTCCGAGCTGCCCGAGGTGCTCGGGCTGGCGGACCGGATCATCGTCATGCAGAACGGCCGGATCACCGGCGAGCTTCCCCGCGCCGAGGCGACCGAGGAGGGCGTTCTCGCGCTGGCCATGGCCGACGACCTGTCCAGCCTCGTCGTCGGACTGCAGACCGAGACCTCCGGAGCTACCTCGTGACCGATCCCGACACCGTGACCGCCGCGAAGAACACCCCGGCGGAGCCGGAACCCTCAGTGCCGGCCTCAGATAACCCGGAAGCCGCCGCGCCGGGGAGCCGACGCACCGGGGCGGCAAGGGTGCTCGGCCTGCTCACCTCGGCCGACCGGGTGCAGAACCTGATCCTGCTCGTGGTGATCGTGCTGATCGCCGCGTTCGTCACCTCGCGCCAGCCGGCGTTCCTGACCTGGGGCAACCTGAGCATCGCGGTCACCGGGACGATCATCCTGTTCGGGCTGACCGGGTTGGTCGAGCTACTGGTGATCATTGTCGGCGGCCTCGACATCTCGGTCGGCTCGATCGTCGGGCTGAGCTCCGTGGTGGGCGCCCTGGTGTGGACCCACACCGGCCAGAGCGGTGGCCTGGCGGTGCTCAGCGCGCTGCTGGTCGGCCTGCTCTGCGGGCTGGTGAACGGGCTGTTGATCATCTACGGCCGGGTGAATCCGTTCATCGCCACGCTGGCCACCTTGGCCGCGTTCAAGGGCGTCGGGCAGGTGCTCTCCGACGGCGGCGCGATCGGCAGCGGGTTCTCCTCCAACGCGATCTTCATCTTCATCCAGCGCGGCTCCATCGCGGGTCTGCCCACCCAGCTGTTCATCCTGGTGATCGTCGCGCTGGCGCTGGCGTTCCTGTTGCTCTACACCGACATCGGGCGCAACGTCTACGCGATCGGTGGCAACCCCACCGCCGCGCGGCTGGCCGGGGTGAACATCAACCGGTACGTGCTCGCGGTGTACCTGGTGGTGGGCTTCGTGGCGGCGATCGCCGGGGTGATCCTGATGGCCCGGCAGGGCTTCGGCCAGCAGACCGGCTCGGTGGACGGGCTGGAGCTCAAGGCGGTCACCGTGGCCGCGCTGGGTGGGGCGTCGCTGCGCGGCGGGCGGGGCGGGGTGCTGGGCGCGGTACTGGCGATCGTGCTGCTCGGGTTCCTGGAGAACGGCATGAACGTGCTGAACATCAACACCTTCTGGCAGAACGTCGCCCAGGGCACCCTGCTGCTCATCGCCGTGATCGCCCAGCAGCGCCGGCGCAAGGAGCGCGCCATCGGCATCCCGGACTAGCTCCCCGCGGTCGGGCAGGAACCAGCGACCGGCTTCCGGCCGACCGGCACGGGTTCCGCCGAGTCCGCCGCCGCGCCGATCCGGGCGAACCGACGCAGGACCAGCACAAGCAATACAACGACGACACCGAGCGCGGCGGCCACCACGGGGAGCAGCCGAACACCGGCCACGCTGACCACCACCCCGCCCACCACACCGGACAACCCGGCGCCAAAGTAGATGGCCGATGCGTTGAGCGACAGCAGCAGCCCGCTGCCCGCCGAGAGCTCGATCAGCAGGTTCTGCACGGGCGGGTTGAACGCCCAGCTGAAGGCGCTCCAGACGAACAGCGCGAGGCCGGCGCCCAGCACGGTGGTCGCGGTCAGCGGCAGCGTGGCCACCATCGTGACGAATCCCGCCGTCGCTACCAGCAGGGTGGGCATGATGCCGAAGCGGTCGGTGGCACGGCCGCCCAGCACGTTGCCGAGCAGCGCCCCGACGCCGTAGACCAGCAGCAATACTCCGATCGTCGCCCCGGCGGCACCGGTGGTCACGGTCAGCAGCGGAACCACGTAGGTGTAGACGGTCATGGTGGAGAGCACGCCGAACACGGTGACCGCGAGCACGGTGAGCACCCTGCGGTCGGCCGCCACCGCGAATCGCTCGCGGAACGTGACCGGCGGCGGCGCGGCCAGCCTCGGCAGCAGCAGCCACTGCGCGACGGCGAACGCGACGCAGATCAGCGCGATCAGCCCGAACACTCCCCGGTAGCCGATCTGACCGCCCAACATGGTGCCCGCCGGCACGCCAAGGACCAGGGCGAACGTCAGCCCGCCGAACACCCGCGCCACCGCTCGGCCGCGCTCCTCCGGCGGCAACAGTTCGGTGGCGAAGAGGGTAGCCGCCGGCGTGTAGACGGCGGCCCCGCACGCGGCGATCACCCGCGCGGCCAGCAGCAGCGGGTAGTTCGGGGCCAGCGCGGCGACCAGGTTGCCCATGCCGGCGACCAGGAGCGCGGCGAACAGCAGGGCGCGGCGGTCCCAACTCCCGGTGAGGCTGGCCAACACCGGGGCGCCGACCGCATAGCTGAGCGCGAACGCGGTGGCGAGCTGCCCGGCCGCGCTGAGTGAGATGTTCAGGTCGGCGCTGACCGAGGGAAGCACGCCGGACACGACGTAGGCACTTGTTCCGACGGCGAATGCGCCACCGGCGAGCAGGTAGGTACGCGCGGGCATCGATCAGCCTCCGGCGGGTGAACCGCACAGTTGGGTAGTTGCCAAACTAGTCAACGCTTGGACAAACTTCCAACAATTTGGCCGAAGGAGACGTGATGCGCGAGCTCTGGCACCCGGGCACAGAGGACATCGAGCTGGCCCGGGTGATGCACGCGCTCGCCGACCCCGCCCGCCTCGAGATCGTGGCCCGCCTGGCGACCAGCGAGGGAGTGAACTGCGGAACCGCCTGCAGCGGCATCGAGCTGCACAAATCCACCATGTCGCACCACTACCGCGTGTTGCGCGAAGCCGGCGTCACCCAAACCACCCTGGTCGGCCGAGCGCGAATGGTCCGCCTGCGCCGCGACGACCTCAACGCCAAGTTCCCCGGCCTGCTCCCGTCCGTCCTCAGCGCCCTCAACCAGCCAGGAGACAAGCGCCCGTCGGCGGCCAGCTGACTAGTGGCAATCCAGCCGACACCGCGAGCCGCACCCAGTCCCCTA
>DASWST010000078.1:0-1797 GCA_036402515.1 Pseudonocardia sp. | reverse complement strand
CCGTCGCCGTGCCGTACCGGCTCTTCACCCGGCTCGACGTCCCGCCCGACGGCGCCTTCGGCGGCTGGCTCATGCCCGTGGTTCCGCCGATGGTCAGCGCCGCCACTGGGGCGCTGCTCGTGCCCTACACGCCCGCCGGCCAGCTCCGGCAGATCCTGCTGCTGAGCTGCTACGCGATGTTCGGGATGACCCTGCTGGCCAGCGTCGTGATCATCACTCTGCTGTGGAACCGCCTGGCCCAGCACAAGGTCGGCCCGGCGGCGATGGTCCCCACGCTGTGGATCGTCCTGGGTCCCCTGGGCCAGTCGATCACCGCAGCGAACAACCTGGGCACCCGGGCCGCACTCGCGCTGCCCTCCCTGGACGCCGGCGCGTTCCGCGTCTTCGGGCTGATATACGGCGTGCCGGTCTGGGGTTTCGCGCTCATGTGGATCGGGCTGGCCGGGGGGCTCACGGTCCGCGCCGCGCGCAGCGGCCTGCCGTTCTCGCTCAGCTGGTGGTCGTTCGTCTTCCCGGTGGGCACCGTGGTGACCGGGACGTCGGACCTTTCCCTCGCGTCGGGATCGGACCTGTTCCGCGTCGCGGCCGTGCTCTTCTTCGCCGCGCTGGTCGTGGCCTGGTTCGCCGTCACCCTCCGCACCGCTGCGGGGACATGGTCCGGCCGGCTGCTCCGGGCCTGAGCCGAGTGGACCCGGCGGATCCCGGACCACTCCGGCACGTCCGACGGAGTGGCAGAACCTCTGATCGGAGGAAGTGCCCGCATGCTGCCGACCTGGCTGACCCTGCTGGCCTGGACCGCCCTGGGGGTCGGCTTCGCCAGCGCCGCGGTCATCGTCTTCGACATCTACGGCCGCGGCTACCGGCAGCACATGCCGGTGATGGAGGCCGTCTGGCCGATCACCGCGTTGTACTTCGGTCCGGTCGCGGTCTGGGGCTACCACCGCTTCGGCCGCCCCTCGAGCAGCCACTGGCTGCGGCAGCACGGCACCGATCACCCGCCGGACCAGCCCCGCTGGGCCGGCGTCGCCGTCGGGGCCGGCCACTGTGGTGCCGGCTGCACCCTCGGCGACATCATCGCCGAGTTCGGCGTCTTCGCCCTCGGCGCGACCGTTGCCGGGGCCGCGCTGTGGGCGGAGATGATCGGCGACTACCTCCTCGCCGTCACCTTCGGCCTGGCCTTCCAGTACTTCGCCATCGCCCCGATGCGCGGCCTGTCGTTCCGCAAGGGCATCGTGGCCGCCGCAAAGGCCGACATCCTGTCGCTGACCGCCTTCGAGGTCGGTCTGTTCGGCTGGATGGCCCTGATGGCGTTCGTGTTCTTCCCGAATCCGCACCTGATGCCGACCAGCCCGGTCTTCTGGTTCCTCATGCAGATCGGCATGATCGTCGGCTACGTCACCTCCTGGCCGGCCAACGTCTGGCTGATCCGCCGCGGCATCAAGGAGGCCATGTAGGCGGCCCACCAGCGGTGCCGGCCGGGTGCCACGGGCTCCAGTCCGCGAGCACGACCGTGCGCCATCGTTGTCCGTGGACCCCGAGTCGGTGACATTCGGAGCGCTCGAAGAGTCGGGTGATCGGGACGAGTGGCCGTCAGGACGGCAACAGTGCGGTAGGACTGGCGGGGTGCAGACCGCCGAACTGCGCAGGCGCTTCGCCTCGAGCCCGGTCGGCCACCTCTCCACGGTGCGGCCGGACGGCCGGCCGCACGTCGTCCCGATGGTGTTCGCGCTCGTCGACGACACGGTGTACTCGGCCGTCGATGCCAAGCCGAAGCGCTCTCGCAACCTGCAGCGCCTG
>DASWST010000077.1:0-19860 GCA_036402515.1 Pseudonocardia sp. | reverse complement strand
TCGGCCCCGGCCAGAGTGACCTGCACCCGCACCGCGCGCTGGTCGGCCGGGTCGGGTTGGCGTCGGATCAGGCCTTCGTCGTCCAGCTTGCGCACCACCCGGGAGAGCATGGTCGGGTTCAGCCCCTCCAGATCGGTGAGCTCGGTCAGGCCCAGCGGCCCACGCACCGCGATCAGCCCCAGCACCGAGTACTGGGTGGGAGTCAGCCCCTCATCGGTCGAGCTCGCGTTCAGCCGCCGGGCAAGCCTGCTGATGACACCTCTCAGACGGGCCACCATCTCGACGTCCATCGCACCCCGGGAGGTTTGCTTGCTTATCGGCAGGCAAGTACTGTACGAGCTTGTGACCCGATCGGACAAACTCGCAGGCTCGCCTGGTCCGATCGTACCGAGACCGCCCCGGCAGACCCCGGTCGCGGGGCCGTGCCCGGGGGAGCTCGTCCCCGCCGACACGGCGCTCGCTGCCGATCCGGGCCTCGTCCCCGCCGACCCGGGCCTCGTCGCCGCCGACCCGGCGCTCGCTGCCGCCGCTCCGGGACTCGTCCCCGCCGGTCCGGAAACTGCCTCGACCGCCGGCGACCCCCTGCCGCGTCGCAAGCTGGTCTTCGCCATCGTCTCGATGGCCCTGTTCATGAGCTCGGTCGACCAGACCATCGTGGCCACCGGGTTGCCCGCCATCCAGCGCGAACTGAACGCCCCAATCAACTGGAGCAGCTGGACGATCACCATCTACGCGCTCGGGCAGGTTTTGGCCATGCCGATGGCCGGCAAGATCAGCGACATATACGGCCGGCGGAAGGTCTTTCTCATCTCGGCCGCGGTGTTCACCGTCGCATCGCTGTGCTGCGGGCTGGCCGGGAACATCTACGTGCTGGTCGCGCTCCGACTGATCCAGGCGCTGGGCGGTGGCGCGTTCATGCCGTCGGCCACCGGCATCGTGTCCGACCACTTCGGCAGGGACCGGGACCGCGCGCTGGGCATGTTCACCAGCATCCTGCCGATCGGCGGGATCATCGGCCCGATCCTGGGCGGCGTATTCGTCGCGGTGTGGTCCTGGCGGGGCATCTTCCTGGTCAACGTGCCCATCGGCATCGTGCTGATCGTGCTCGCGGCCTTCTTCATTCCGGCCGCCGCCCCCCGGGCCACCAGCCGCATCGACGTGTACGGCATCTCGCTGCTCGGTGCGTTGATCCTCGCCGCGATGTTCGGGATCACCTACCTGGGCAGCGGCGCGATCCCGCTGTACAACCCGGTCTTCCTGGTGTCCGAGGCCATCGCGGCTACCGCCGCCTGGTTCTTCGTCCGGCACACAAAGCGGGCCGCGACCCCGTTCATCCCGTACCGCCTACTGCGCGGGAGGGGCTTCGGGGTGATGAACGTGATCAATCTGCTCTACGGGGCGGCCGCGCTGGGCTTCGGCGCGCTGGTGCCGCTCTACGCCGAGCAGCGCTACGGCATGGCGCCGTTGGCGTCGGGCGTGCTGCTCACCGCAAGGGCAGTGGGCATGATCTCGGTTGCCGGGATTGCCGTGCTGACCCTGCGCCGCACCGGCTGCCGGTTCCCGATGATGGCCGGATTCCTCGTCCTGGCCGCCGGGCTGATCGCCATGGCCAGCACCCCGCACCTGCCCACCTATGCCTGGCTGGCGATCGCCGCGGGCATTACCGGCTGCGGGATGGGGCTTTCGGTGCCCGCCTCGAACAATGCGGGCCTGCAGTTGGCGCCCGATCAGGTGGCCGCGATCGCCGGTTTGCGCGGCATGTTCCGCCAGTCCGGTTCGATCATCGCGGTGTCCGTCACCACCGCGATCGTGGCTCGCAGCGGCGATCCCGGCCTCGCCCAGGCGCACGTGTTCCTGGCCTTCGCCGCATTGTTGCTGGTCATCCTGCCGCTGGTGTTCACCGTGCCCGACCACCGAGGCAACTGGTAGCCGACGCCCTCTTGACGGCGCCAGGGGCGGAGTTCCTCGAGCGCGCCGCCGCCGAGCTCGCCGAGCAGGGCACCGAGCAGGGCAGCCTGGATCTGCGCTTCGAGGGGGGCGCTCGCGGTGCGCACGATGGAGGCCCACGTGGATTGTCTGGTCCGAAGCGCCACCCCACGCCCCACTACCCAGTAGAAGGAGAACGAGCGTGACGCTCTCCCGTGCACAACTCGACGAGTACCAAAGCCGGGGTTACCTCGCGGTTCGGAAGGTCTGCGCGGCCGACGAGGTGCGCGAACTCCAGGCGGTGACCGATGAATTTGTTGAGCAGTCCCGCCAGGTCAGTGGACACACCGAGGTATTCGATCTGGAACCTGGCCACAGCTTCGAGGAACCACGGCTGCGGCGGGTGAAAAAGCCGCACCTGCGCCATCCCGCCTACGACCGGGCGCTGCGCAACGAGACTCTGCTGCACGTGTTGCGCCAACTCCTCGGTGATGGAATCCGATATCTCAACACCAAGCTGAACCTGAAGTCACCGGAGTTCGGCAGCCCGGTCGAATGGCACCAGGATTGGGCGTTTTACCCGCATACCAACGATGACGTGCTGGCGGTCGGAATCGCCATCGACGACATGATGGTGAAGAACGGCTGCCTGATGGTCGTGCCTGGCTCGCATCGGGGTCCGGTCCACGACCACCACCAGGACGGCTACTTCGTCGGCGCGGTGGACGCCGAGGGACTGGCCGAGGACGCGGTGCCTATCGAGCTGTCCGCCGGCGACGTCTCGATCCACCACGCCCGGCTGCTGCACGGCTCGGCCCCGAACAGATCCACCCGGCCTCGCCGCTTCCTTCTCTTCGAGTACGCCGCCGCGGACGCCTGGCCCCTGGTCAACTTCACCGACTGGTCGGAGTTCAACTCCCGGCTGCTGTGCGGTGAGCCAGTCAGCTCACCTCGCCTCACCGCGGTCCCGGCTCGGATCCCATTGCCCACCCATCCCCGGGAGGGATCCATCTACGAGGTGCAGAGCACCCTGGCCCGCAGCGCCTTCAAATAGGCGCGAGGCTCAACCCCGGGCCTCAGTCAGGCACCGAACTCGGCGATGGCCGCCTCGTTCCAGGTGATACCCAGGCCGGGGCCGGCCGCAGTGACGTAGCCATCCACCGGGCGGCACGGGTCGACCAGCACCGGGCCGGCCAGGTCCAGGTACTCCAGCCAGTCAGCGGTCGGGGTGACCGCCAGGGTGTGCGCACTCGCCTCGACGAACAGGTGGCTGGACACCGGCAGGGAGGCACCCTCGGCCTGGCCCACCGCGCCCATCCAGCCGGTCACACCGCCGATCTTCATGATGTCCAGCATGGCGAAGTCACACGCGGAGGCGGAGATCGCTGCTTGCAGTCCGCGCGGGAACCACCAGTTCTCGCCGGTCTGAATGCGGGCGCCGGTTCGCCGGCGAACCTGCGCGTGCCCGGCCAGGTCCTCCGCCGCCACCGGCTCCTCCACCCAGTAGAGGTTGAACTCCTCGAGGCGCTGGATGCGGCGGCAGGCCTCCGGCGGGTCGAGGGACTGGTTGAAGTCGACCATGAGCTCCACGTCCGGTCCGATGATCTCCCGAACCCCGCGCACCACGGCCACGTCGTCGGCCGGGTCCGGATAGCCAACCTTGATCTTGATACCGGAGAAACCGCTGTCCACCGACTTGCGCAGCGCGGCCTCATCTTTTGCCGGGTGGACCATCCCGTAGCTGTCGTAGGCGCGCAGAGGCACCGGGGCGCCGCCGAGGAGGGTGGCCACCGGCTGGTCGAGCACCTTGCCGAGCGCATCCCAGAGCGCCATGTCGATGCCCGCGACGACCATGCCGAGCAGACCCTGCATGCCGAGCAGGCGGAACCGGGCCTCGAAGTCCCGCATCCGATGGACCGGCGCCACCGACTGGCCGAGCAGCGCCGGGGTGATCTCCCCGACCAGCGCGACCATCGGCGCCAGCATCTCGGCGGCATAGCCGAACAGCCAGGCATGTCCCACCACGTCGGTGTCGGTCCGCACGTCCACCAGCACCAGCGGGGCGGCGGGTATCGAGCCAGACGCGGTCCGCAGCGGTCGGCTCAGCGGCACCAGCACCGACCGGGCACGGACTTCGGCGATCGTGGGAGACATCAACGCCCTCCTCGGCCGGGCCCGGGCACCCTCGCCCGGGCCACGTCGACATCATGCCCCTCGGTCGCCGAACCGGCCGGCTTAGGCGACGCGGCGGGCGTCGATCTGATCGCGGTCCCAGGCGATGCCCAGCCCGGGGCGGTCCGGGGCGACGGCGTGGCCATCGACGATGGCAAGCTGCTCGGTGGTGACCGCGCGCAGCTGCGGGATGTGCTCGACGTAGCGGCCGTTGGGCACCGCGGCGACCAGGCTGACGTGGATCTCCATCAGGAAGTGCGGGCAGACCACCACGTTGAACGCCTCCGCCAGGTGCGCCACCTTCAGCCACGGGGTGATGCCGCCGATCCGGGAGACGTCCACCTGCACGATGCCGGCGGCGCCGCGCTGCAGGTACTCCCGGAAGTGGCCGACCGAGTACATCGACTCGCCGACGGCGATCGGGATCGGGGTGGCGGCGGACAGTCGCTGGTGACCGGCCACGTCCTCGGCGGGTAGCGGCTCCTCGAACCAGGCGAGGTCGTAGGGCTCCAGCAGCGCGGCCCGGCGGATCGCCTCGGCGGCCGTCATCGACTGGTTCGCGTCGACCATCAGGTCGAACTCGGGGCCGACCGCCTCGCGTACCGCGCGCACCCGGGCGGCGTCCTCCACCCCGGTGGGCTTGCCGACCTTCAGCTTCACCCCCGGCCAGCCCTTCGCCTGGGAGTCAAGCGCGCCGGCCACCAGCTCGTCCTGGTCCAGGTGCAGCCAGCCACCCTCCGTGTCGTAGAGCGGCACCGACTGGCGAAAGCCGCCGGCCAGCCGCCACAACGGTTCGCCGGCCCGCAGGCAGCGCAGGTCCCACAGCGCCAGGTCAGCCGCGGCCAGGGCAAGCGCGGTGATCACCCCGACGCTGGTCGCCCTGGTCGAGTCGTAGAGCGCCCGCCAGGCCGCCTCCACGTCCCGGGCGTCCCGGCCGAGCAGCACTGGCAGCAGGTGCTCGCGCAGCATGGCCAGCACCGCGCGGCCGCCGGTGCCGATCGTGTAGGAGTACCCGATCCCGGCGAGGCCGTCGTCGGTGGCCAGCTCGACGAAGATCGTCTCTTGCTTAAGGAAGCTCTGCATCGCGTCGGTGCGCACCGTCTCGACCTCGATGTCGACCAGGTACGCCTCCGCCTTCACCACCCGAGCCACCGGCGCCTCCATTGGTTCCGTCGCGTCCGAATATCCTATAGGATCTGCCGAAGAGTACCGGAATCCCGCGAGGCGCGGGCTCCGCCGGCGCGGCCCGCACGGCCCCAGCTAGCGGGACTCAGCCGGCGGGACTCAGCGGGCGGAGCCGGCCGGCGGAGCCCAGCCGGGGAGGCTCAGCCGGCGGGGCTCAATCGGCCGCGGAGGTGAGCGGCGAGCGCGGCGAGACCGTCCGCGAGGCCGGTGAACCGGTCGCGGTCCAGCCCGTCCACGAACAACTCCCGCACCCGCGCGGCGTGTCCGGGCGCGGTCTCCCTGAGCTTGGCCCAACCCGCGTCGGTGAGGCCGGCGACGACCCCGCGAACGTCGCTCTCACAGGAACGGCGACGCACCAGCCCCGCTTTCTCCAGCTGGCCGACCTGATAGGTCAACCCGCTCTTGGAGGTGACCGCGACGCCGGCGAGCTCGGTCATCCGCAGCTCGCCGTCCGGTGCTTCGGACAGTCGCGCCAGCACCTCATACTGCGCATGGGACAACCCCGCCTCGTCCTTGAGCTGCTGCTCGACCAGCCGATCGACCATGCTGCCCACCACCAGGAGGTCGCGCCAGGCGCGCAGCTCCCGCTCGTCCAACCACCGGGGCTCATCCACACCCGGACCGTACCCGCAGTCATTCAAATTCGAACGGGCCAGCTGAGAGTGCCCACGGGATGGCGCGGACCGGCCACGGCGGTGGGTTGGCTCGCACAGACTGACCGTGGTTGGCGCAGAGCCCGCGGGGTCTGCGGCGGCGGCACCGGGTCTGCGTGGGCCCGGTCCGAGTCGCGGGGGTGCGGCTCGGTCTCAGGCGGTGGCGGCGGGGAGCTCTCGGGGGGTCGGCGGCCAGCTGCGGGCGCCCAATTCCTGGGAGATGGACCGGGCCGCGGTGCGTAGGGCTTCGGTGGCGGCGGGGTCCAGTGGCCACTGCCCGGCCGGCACCACCAGCCCGAGCGCTCCGGGGACCTCGCCGAGCGCGTCCACCAGCGGCGCGGCCACCCCGCACTCACCGATCACCGCCTCCTCCACCTCGGTGGCCAGACCGGTGCGGCGCACCACGTCCAGCTGGGCGCGCAGCAGGGCCGGATCGGTGACGGTGTCCGCGGTCATGCCACGGAGCGGGGCGCCGCCTGGCTGGTCGGCCGCCGAGGCCAGCAGAGCCTTGCCCAGCGCGCAGGCGTGCGCCGGGATCACGATGCCGACCTCGGGCATCTGCCGGGTGCCGTCCGGCCGTGGCTCGTGGTGCACCACCACCACGTCACCCTGCAGCAACACCCCGGCCCGCACCGCGCAGCCGGTGCGGCGGGCCAGATCCTCCGCCCAGCCGACCACCCGGGAGCGCAGTTCGAGCGTGTGCAGGTAAACGTTGCCCAGCCGCAGGGTGGCCGGGCCCAACCGGTAGCGCCCGGAGTCTCGCTCCTGAGCCACCATGCCGTGGGCGAGCAAGGTACGAATGATGCCGTGCACGGTGGACGGGGCGAGCTGCAGTTCGGCGGCCACCTCGCCGAGGCTCATTCGGCGAGCGCCCTGCAGCACCATCAGGATGCGCACGGCGCGGTCCACCGCCTGGATCACCGGCCCCGCCTTCCTCGCCGCATCGGACCTTGTGCGACCCGTCACAGCAGCGTAGCGTCCTCAGACACATTCGACATCGTCGAATGCCCTTTGACCATACCGCGATGTCCGAGCGGAGACCAGTATGAAGAAGCTCATCAACAACCCCGCTGACGTGGTGACCGATGCGCTGCGTGGGATGGCCTCGGCGCACCCGGAGTTGCGCGTCGACCTGCAGAACAAGATCGTGTATCGGGCGGACGCGCCGGTCCAGGGCAAGGTCGGGCTGCTGTCCGGCGGCGGCTCGGGACACGAACCGCTGCACGGCGGATTCGTCGGGCTCGGCATGCTCGACGCGGCCTGCGCCGGGGAGGTGTTCACCTCACCGGTGCCGGATCAGGTGGTCGCCGCCACCAAGGGCGTGGACGGTGGCGCCGGCGTGCTGCACATCGTCAAGAACTACACCGGCGACGTGATGAACTTCGAGATGGCCGCCGAGCTGGCTGCCGCAGAGGCGGAGGTCGAGGTCGCCGTCGTGGTCACCAACGACGACGTCGCGGTCCAGGACAGCCTCTACACCGCCGGCCGGCGCGGGGTGGGCGTCACGGTGGTGCTGGAGAAGATCGCCGGCGCGGCCGCCGAGCAGGGCCGGAAACTGGCCGAGGTCGCCGAGATCGCCGCGCGGGTGAACGAGAACGGCCGGAGTATGGGGATGGCGCTGACCTCGTGCACTGTGCCAGCGGCCGGCAAACCCACCTTCGAGCTGACCGACACCGAGATGGAGATCGGCATCGGTATCCACGGCGAGCCCGGCCGGCGCCGCGTGCCGATGGCCCCGGCCAGGGAGGTCGCCGCGCAGCTGGTCGAACCGATCCTGGCCGACCTGGACTTCACCGGCGGCGATGGCGTGCTCGCCTTTGTCAACGGCATGGGCGGAACCCCGCTGCTGGAGCTCTACCTGATGTACCAGGAGGTGGCCACCATCCTGGACAAAGCGGGGGTACGGGTGGCCCGCTCGCTGGTTGGCCCGTACATCACAAGCCTGGAGATGGCCGGTTGCTCGGTAACCCTGGTAAAGCTGGATGATGAGCTGACCGGGTTGTGGGACGCGCCGGTGCGTACCCCCGGGCTGCGGTGGGGAGTCTGAGGCGTGCCCGACACGATCGACACGGCCGGGCTGATCCGCTGGCTGGGCGAGTTCGCTCGGCTGGTCGGCGAGCAGCGCGAGCAGCTCACCGCGCTGGACGCGGCGATCGGCGACGCTGATCACGGCAGCAACATGGACCGGGGCATGTCCGCGGTCACCGCCGCGCTGCCCGGCCTGGACGCCGAGTCGCCGGCCGGGCTGCTGAAGAAGGTGGCCAGCACGCTGATCAGCACGGTGGGCGGGGCAAGTGGCCCGCTCTACGGCACGTTCTTCCTGCGGATGGCGACCGCCAGCGGCCCGGTGGACTCGCTGGACGGGCCGGCGTTCGCCAAGGCGCTGCGGGCCGGGGTGGACGGCGTGGTGGCCCGGGGTAAGGCCGAGCCGGGCGACAAGACGATGTTCGACGCGTTGGCCCCGGCGGTGGACGCGTTGGATGAGGCGCTGGCCTCCGGCACCGCGCTGGACGAGGCATTGCGCGGGGCGGCGCGAGCGGCGGCCGAGGGCCGGGATGCCACGATCCCGCTGGTCGCACGCAAGGGACGGGCCAGCTACCTGGGCGAACGCAGCGCCGGGCACCAGGATCCGGGCGCCACCTCGTCGGCGTTGCTGCTCGCCGCCACCACCGCGCTGACCAGCGACTCGACCACCGACTCGACCACTGGGAACGGGAGCTGAGCGGCACGGTGGTCGGCATCGTCGTGGTCGCGCACAGCCGGGCGCTGGCCGATGCCGCCGTGGCGCTCGCGTCGGAGATGCTGCACGGGCAGCGGGTGCCCATCGAGGTGGCCGCCGGGCTGGACGAGACCACGTTCGGCACCGACGCGACGGCGATCGTCACCGCGATCACCGACGCCGACGCGGCCGCCGACGGGGGCGTGGTGGTGCTGATGGACCTGGGCAGCGCGGTGCTGTCCGCCGAGCTGGCCCTCGAGCTGCTGGACGACGAGGTGCGGGAGCGGGTGCTGCTGTGCCCCGCGCCGCTGGTGGAGGGACTAGTGGTGGCCTCGGTCACCGCCGCCGGCGGGGCCAGCCGGGCCGAGGTCGCCGCCGAGGCGAGCGGTGCGCTGGCCGGCAAGCTCGCGCAGCTCGGCGATCCGGTCTCCGCACCCGCCGAGACTGGCTCCCCGGCCGACCACCGGGCCGAGCTGGTCGGGTCGTTCACCGTGGTCAACCCGCACGGTCTGCATGCCAGGCCGGCCGCGGTGCTGGCCGCGCGGGCCCGTGAGTTCGACGCCCAGGTGCAGCTGCGCAACCGCACCACCGGGTCCGGCTGGGTGCCCGCGGCCAGCCTCTCCAAGCTGGGCACCCTGGGCGCGTTGCCGGGCCACCAGCTGGAGATTCGCGCCCAGGGCAGTCAGGCCGAGCAGGCGCTGGACGAGCTGCTGGCGCTGGGCCTCCGGGGCTTCGACGAATCGCCCGCCTCGGCCCGCCCGGCGGCGCCGGCTTCGGTCCGGCCACCGGCGACGGCGCCCGCTCCGTTCCCCGCTGACCTAGGGCTGGCCGCCGCGCCGATCGCCGCATCCCCCGGCCTGGGCATCGGGCCGGCCTGCCCACTGCGCGCCGAGGCCGCGGTCCAGCTGGACGCGGCGACCGACGAAGGTGACACCGACCCGGCGGCCGAGTGGCGTCGGCTGACGGACGCGGTGGATACCGCCCGGGAGGACATCCAGCGGGTCCGGGCCAGGGCGGCCGAGCAGGTCGGCGAAGCCGAAGCGGGCATCTTCGACGCGCATCTGGCCATGCTCGACGACCCCGAACTGCTCGGTGGCGCGCACACCCGGATCGACGGTGGAACCGCCGCCGCGACGGCCTGGGCCGCATCGATCGCCGAGGCCCACGACGCGCTCGCCGCGCTGGACGACGAATACCTGCGGGCCAGGGCCGCCGACGTGCGCGCCGTCGGCGACCAGGTGCTGCGCGCACTGGCCGGGGGCCCCGCCGAGGTGGCCAGCCCGGAGGGCGTGCTGGTGGCCGCCGACCTGACCCCCGCGCAGGCCGCCGAGCTGGACGCTGCCAGGGTGGACGCGGTGGTGCTCGCCTACGGCAGCCTGACCGCGCACGCCACCATCCTGCTCCGCGCGCTGGGCATCCCCGCCGTGGTCGCGGCTGGCCCGGCGGTGCTGGCCATCCCGGACGGCACCCTGGTGGCGGTGGACGGCATCCGCGGCGAGGTGCTCGTCGACCCGGACACCGAGGTGCAACGCGCACTCCGCGAACGCGCCGAGGCGCTGGCCGATCAGGACCGCGAGGCCCGGGCGCTCACCAACCAGCCGGCGGCCACCCTCAACGGGGTGCCGGTCTCGGTGGCGGCCAACATCGGTTCGGTGGCCGACGCGCTCGCCGCCGCCGAGCGGGGCGCGGACCTGGCCGGCCTGGTGCGCACCGAGTTCCTCTTCCTGGACCGGGACAGCGCGCCCGACGTCGCCGAGCAGGAGCGCAGCTACCGGGAGATCGCCGCCGCTCTGCACGGCCGTCGGATCACCCTGCGCACCCTGGACGTGGGCGGCGACAAGCCGCTGAGCTATCTGCCCGCCCCGGCCGAGGCGAACCCGTTCCTCGGGCTGCGCGGCATCCGGCTCGCCCTGGCCCGCCCCGAGCTGCTGGCCGAACAGCTCCTGGCCATCGTCCGGGTTGCCCACGACACCCCGGTGGACCTGATGTTCCCCATGGTCAGCACGCTCGACGAGCTGCTCTCCGCGCGGCGGATGCTGACCGAGGCGATCGAAGCGGCAGATGCGGGCGACCCACCGGAGCTGCGGGTCGGGATCATGGTCGAGGTGCCGGCCACCGCGCTGAAGGCGGCGGTGTTCGCCCCGCACGTGGACTTCTTCAGCATCGGCACGAACGACCTCACCCAGTACACCCTGGCCGCCGAGCGGGGCAACGACAACGTCGCGGCGCTCGGCGACCCGCTCGACCCGGGCGTGCTGCGGCTGATCGACGCGGTCTGCCGGGCCGCCGGCGGCGGGGCGGGGCCGCTGGTCGCGGTGTGCGGGGAGCTGGCCGCCGATGAGCTCGCCGTGCCGCTGCTGCTCGGGCTCGGGGTGCGCGAGCTGAGCGTGAACCCACGCGCGGTGCCGGGCGTGAAGCAGGCGGTGCGCGCGGTCGACCTGCCCAAGGCCGTCGAATTGGCCGCCCGGGCGCTGCAAGCCGAGAGTGCCACCGCCGTCCGCGCCCTGCTCACCCAGTTCACCGGATAGGTCTCCGGGTTGACTCAGGGGCGGCCCTGGATCGGGTCGCGAGGTCGGCTCGGAGGGCCTTCTTGTCGATCTTGCCGACCTTGGTGACCGGCAGCTCGGCCACGGTGATCAGGTGCTCTGGCCACTTGAACCGGGCCACCTCGGCGGCCGCCATCTCCTGGCGGATTTCGGCCAGGGTGACCTCGGCGCCGGGACGGGGCACCACGTACAGGCACACCCGCTCGCCCAGCTCTGGGTCCGGCATTCCCACGGCGGCGACCTGGCGGACCCCCGGCACCCGGTAGGCCAGATTCTCCACCTCCTCGGCGGACACGTTCTCGCCGCCCCGGTTGATCATGTCTTTGTCCCGGCCCTCGACGATCAGGTAACCCTCGGGGGTGCGTCGGCAGATGTCCCCGCTGCGGTACCAGCCGTCCGGGGTGAACGCGCGGGCGTTGTGCTCGGTGGCCCGGTAGTACCCGCGAGGGGTGTAGGGGCCTCGGGTGAGCAGCGAGCCGGCCTCACCGTCGGGCACGTCCCGGCCCAGCTCGTCGACCAGCCGCACCTCGTCGTCCGGACACAGCGGGCGTCCCTGGGTGCCGCAGATGACCTGCTCCGGGTCGTCCAGACGGGTGTAGTTGAGCAGCCCCTCGGCCATCCCGAACACCTGCTGCAGGGTGGCGTCGAGCACCGGCCGGACCCGGCGGGCGAGTTCGTCGGCGATCCGCGCGCCGCCGACCTGCAGCACCCGCAGCGTGCGCACCTGCTCAGACCGCCGCCCTCGGTCAGCCCCTTGGCCAGCCCCTTGGCCAGCCCCTCGGTCAGCCCCTTGGCCAACCCCTTGGCCAGCGCAGTACTCCAACCAGCGGCCGGCCACCGCCGGGACCACGGCGGTGTGCGTGACGCCCTCGGCGGCGATGGTGGCAAACGCCCTGGCCGGCTCCGGGGAGGGCAGCATCACCACCCGCCCGCCGGCCAGGAGGGTGCCCAGGATGCCGGGGCAGGCCAGCGGAAAGTTGTGCCCGGCCGGCAGGCTGACCAGGTAGACGCTGTCCGCGCGCAGTCGACACAGCTCGGCGCTGGCCCGCGCGTTGTACGCGTAGTCGTCATGGGTGCGGGCGATCAGCTTGGGTAGCCCGGTGGTGCCGCCGGAGAGCAGGAATACCGCGACCTCGCCGCTTGCCGGTGGGGCGCCAGCCGAGGCCACCCGGTCGTCGTCCGGGTGTTCGCTGGGTGCGCACAGGGCACGCAGGTCGACGCTTCCGGTGATCAGCTGGTCGCCGGCGACCAGCACGTGGCGCGGCCCGCCCGGCTCGCCGGCCAGCTGGTGCGCCAGCTTCTGGTGGTCGAAGTCGCCGAGTCGGTCGGGTACCGCGATGGCCGCGACCTCGGCGTGCCTGGCCAGGTGGCTCAGCTCGCCCCGGCGGTGCGCGGGCAGCGCCATCACCGGGACAACTCCGGCGCGCAGGCAAGCCATGGTGAGCACCACGAACTCCCAGCCGTTCGGGAGCTGCACCAGGATCCGATCGCCGGCGCGCAGGCCCAGCGCGCGCAGCCGGGCGGCGGCCGCGTCCGCCCGCTCAGCCAGTTCGGCGTGGCGCAGCCGTACCCCAGCCGCCGGATCGATCAGGGCGAAGGCGTCCGGCGTGCGGTCGGCGGCCTGGCGTAGCAGCTCACCGAGCGAGCGCCCGGCCCAGTAGCCGGCCCGGACGTAGCGCTCCACGTACTCCGCCGGCCAGGGCACCAGCCCGTCACTGATCGTGGTGACCACGGTTGTCCTCCTCCGCTTCCGACAGCCCGACCAGGTCGGCCCGGCCGGAGAGCACGGCGGTGACCGCGCGGTCGCGGTCCAACTGGTCGACCACCAGCAGCGCCGGCACGCCGTGCCGCAGCCGGGACTGCTCGCAGAGCAGTGTGCGGTTCAGCGGGGTACCGCCGTGCACCGCGACCAGGGCGGGCCCGGCCGCCACCAGCGAGGCCAGCTGGTCCAGGGCGGCGGCGAGGGAGCCCTCCCCGTCGGGAGCGCGCACTCGCGCACCCCACCGCTGACCGGCCCCCGCACCCGGTGGGAGCTCCGCGAGCAGCGCGAACTCGACGCCGCTGTCCGGCTCGGTGGCCAGCCGCTCGGTGACGGTCAGCACCCTCCCCTTCAGGGTGACGCCGGCCAGCTCCAGCTCGCTGCGCAACGGCTCCGCCCCGTGCCGGCGCAGCCAGCCGCGGTGGGCCGCCGCGACGAACTTCGGATCACGGCGGGAGAGCCGGGCGTCGGTGATGCTGCGGGAGAGGAAGTGGTAGCCGAACTGCCATGGCTCGAACGCGTCGTGGTAGCGCCCGAAGTGCTCCCACCAGCTCAGTGACGGCCCGGCCGAACCCTGGATGGCCCGCACCGAGGGCTGGGCGGCGGCCTCGTACGCGGCCAGTGCGCCGGGCAGGTCTCCCGGGTGCTCGGTCAGCGCGGCGGCCAGCGCAACCGCGTCCTCTATGGCCATCTTGGTGCCCGAGCCGACCGAGAAGTGCGCGGTGTGCACCGCGTCCCCGAGCAGCGCCACCGGCCGGGGCGTGCACGTGCTCCACCGGGAGGTGCGGCGGGTTCGGAAGTTGCCCCACCGGGAGTTGTTGCCCAGCAGCCGGCCCCCGTCGATCTGCCCGGCGAACAGCTCCTCCAGGTACGCCTGGGAGACCAGGTCACTGGGCCCCGGCGGCTGGCCGACATCGAACCGGTCCAGCCCGGCGGCCCGCCATGACGCCTCGTCGGTCTCCACGATGAACGTGCTGACCTCGTCGCTGATCGGGTAGCCGTGCACCGCGAATACCCCATGCGGACCACGCTGGTGCACAAAGGTGAGCCCGTCGAACAGGTAGTCGGCGCCGAACCAGATGAACTTCGCGCTGGCCGTCTCCACCGACTCCCCCAGCTCGACGCCCAGGCCCCGCAGCTCCTGGCGGATGGTCGAACCGGTGCCGTCGGCGGCCACCACCAGGTCGTAGCCGTCCAGATCGGCCAGCCGGACCTCGGTGGCGTAGCGCACCTCGGCACCGGCTTCCTCGGCCCGGTCGGCCAGCAGCCGCAGCAGGGTGCGCCGGGCGATCGCGGCCATCCCGTTGCCGGCGCAGCGCAACCGCTCGCCCTTGAGCCGCACTTCGATCTCATCCCAGTGCCGACCGTGCCGCTCCAGCGCCTCGCGCAGCACCGGATCGGCGGCGTGGATGCCCGCCAGGGTGCGGTCGGAGAACACCACGCCGAAGCCGAAGGTGTCCCCCGCCGGGTTCCGCTCGAACACGGTGACCTCGGCGGACGGGTTCGCCCGGCGCAGCAGGGTGGCCAGGAACAGGCCACCGGGTCCGCCGCCGACGACGGCTACCCGCACCAAAGCTGGTCCCATCGGCGGCGGCCTTCCTTCCAGCGGAGCCCCAGGCCCCACAGAGTCGGCGGCTCCAAAATACAACGTTCCACTCACGAATGACCAGATAATGAAACTATTTGCGCCTGGCGTTCTCGGCAACCGGCGCCGCGACCGGGCCCGGATCCGGGGAGCCGCCGAGCAGCGCGTCCACGTGGGCTTCGGCCGGCGCCCGCAGCAGGTCGTGGGCTCGCAGGAACACCTCGTGGGCGGCCCGCCCGAGCCAGTCGCCGGGCAGCAGCTCGGGGGGCAGATCGGGGTCCCGGAACGGGAAGAGCCGATAGTCGTGGACCAGCCGCATGCGCTCCACCAACGCGTCCCGCCCGGCCAGGGCACCGGCCTGGTAACTGTCCAACCGTGCCTGATAGCGCTCCAGCCACTCCGCGTAACCGCGGTTCAGCGCCTCCAGGTCCCAGGCGCGGGCGGCCAGCTCGCGGTCAGCCTCGGCGCCGCGGGACCGGGAATGGAAAACGTCCAGCCGGACCGGGTCGCGCTCGGTGAGGTCTTCCTCCACCCGCGCCAGCCGGTCGTGCGGACTGATCCACACCGAGGGCGCGAGCTGGCCGAACCCGAGCCAGGACAACTTCTTGCGCAGCTGATCGCGCACTGCCCGGTCAGCCTCCGGCACCGAGTAGATGACCATGTGCCACTGACCGTCCCACGGCCCCGCCGCCCGGTCGAAGATGCGCTCCCTGCCCACGTCCAGTAGCCGCCAGGCGTCCTCGGTGAGCCGGTACGTGGTCGCCCGGCCATCCCGCCTGCTCTCCAGCCAACCCTCACCACGCAGCCGGGTGGCCACCACCCGCACGGACGTCTCGGCCACGCCGAAGCAGCCCATCAGCGCGATCAGATCGCGCAGCCGGACCTCCCCGCCCTGGTATCGCAGATAGTCCCCGAACAGGTCGAAGACCAGCGACCGCGCCTTCACCACACCCCCGCCCACCGCAAAACCGCAGCTCAGATCTTGTGAGTAACGAGCAAGCCACGATACGCGCCGAATTTGCAACTATTGCGAGGTGAGATGGCGGAGGAACCATTCGATCATCGCCTTGTCCACCGCCTTGGCCACCGGGAGCTGCGGCGCCGGCACCAGGCCGGGCTCCTCGGCCAGCGGATGCCCCATGCCGGGCACGGTGACCAGCTCGACGTGATCCGGCGTGGCGTACCGGTCGCGGAGCGCGCCGACCAGCGCCTCGGCGTCGGTACGCAGCGCCGGGATGTCCAGCTCGCCGCTGACCAGCAGCAGGGGTGGCTGGGGGTCACCGGCGGCGATGTCATCGGCGCGGGCAACGAAGTCCAGCTGGTCAGCGGCGGCCCGGGATTCGTCGTTCCACGGGTAGGGCCGCCCGATGACCCCTTCCAGCAGCTCGACCACCGAGCGAGCCCGAATCGCCGGATTGACCAGCGCGGCGGCCACCACCGGCACCCGGCGCTCGGCCAGTATCCGCAGTGCCACTGCTCCGCCCAGGGAGCCGCCGACCACGCCGATCGGGCCGGCGTCCAGCGGCAGCCGCTCGCGCAGCTCGGCCAGCGCGGCCGGGAACTCGGTGACCGCCTGTTCGACGAACGGGGACAGGTAGGCCAGTACCGAGTCCCGCCTGGCGTGCTCGATCACCGCGTCCATCCGGCCGTCGACCATCCGCGCGCCGCACCACGGCATGCCCAGGTGCACCCGCCAGGCCGGCACCCCGGCCATCGGCAGGGCGGCGGCGAACGCGGCGTCGGTGCGCGGCGCGTCGATCATGTGCCAGGTCACCACCAGCGGCGCCGGGCCGTCCACCGGGACAGTCGGTGGCAGCGCGGTAAAAGGGACGCCGGCCGCCGTGCCGGTCACCGTGTCGCCCATCCACCACTCCCTCGTCGCGCGGTCCCGCCGTGGAGATCAGCGCCGACGGTAGGCAGTGCCGGAGGCCGACACCCACACCTTTTGCCGAAGGCGAACCGATTGCGCCCAGCGCGGACGTCGACTGGCCACGGACCTATAGTGACGGCGAGCGTCTAGTAAGTCGCCCTCGACCCAGGAGATGCGCATGGCGATCACCAGTCCGCCGACCGGGCGGCCGCGCGACCCGGAGGTCGACCGGCGGATCACCCAGGCCGCCGTCGCGCTGTTCGGGGAGACAGGTTGGGCCGGGTTCAGCCTGGAGGCGGTGGCCCGCCGAGCCGGGGTGGGCAAGGCGTCGATCTACCTGCGCTGGCCCACCAAGGAGCAGTTGCTCACCCATGCACTGGCCACCCGGGTGGCCAACGTCGCGGACGCGGACACCGGGACGCTGCGTGGCGACCTGGTCCACCTGGCCCGCCAGCTGCTCGAGCTGCACGTCGGCGACGGTAACCAGGCCGTGCTGCGGATGGGCGTCGAGGCGGCCAGCATCCCGGGGGTGGCCGAGCGCTGGACCAGGCTGCGCGAGTCACAGGTGCTGGCCGCGAGGGCCATGGTGCGCCGGGGCATCCGCCGGGGCGACGTGCCCGAAGACACCTCGGTGACCCTGCTGCTGGACACGCTGTGCGGCGGCGTACTCATGCACGCCATCACCACCCCGGCCGAGCTGCGCGAACAGCTGGCCGCCGATGTCGACGGGTATGCCAACCGGCTGGTCGACTTCCTGCTGCGCTCGGTGTTGAGCACCGCCTGACCTCGCCGGAGTGACCGGGCACTCACTTGCGGCTGGGTACCGGCCGAGATAGTTTCGAGTTTCGGACGAGTCACGTCTAGTAAAGCGAGCGCGCATGGTGAGCAACTCAGGGATCGACCCGCGAACCCCCGTCCTGGTCGGGGTCGGGCAGGCCTCCGAGCGCATCGACGACGCCGGCTATCAGCGGTTGTCCGCCGTCGAACTGGCCGCCTCGGCCGCCCGCCAGGCGCTCGCGGACGCCGGAGCCGACAGCGCCGCGGTGGCCGCCGCCATCGACACGGTGGCCGGCGTCCGGCAGTTCGAGATCTCCAGTCCGTACGCGCGCGCCCCGCTGGGCCGCTCCAACAACTACCCGAGGTCGGTGGCCCGCCGCCTGGGCACCACGCCCACCAGGGCCATCCTGGAGATCGCCGGCGGCCAGGCACCCCAGCACCTGGTCACCGAGCTGGGCGGGAGCATCGCCGCCGGCGCCGCCGAGGTGGTACTGATCTTCGGGTCGGAGGCCATCTCCACCGCGCGCCACCTGTCCGGCGCCCCGGCCAAGCCCGACTTCACCGAGCAGGTGGACGGCGACCTGGAGGACCGGGGCTTCGGCATCGCCGGCCTGGTGACCCGCCACCACGTCGCCCATCGAGTGACCGACCCGCCGACCCAGTACGCGCTCTGCGAGCAGGCCCGCCGGGCTCGGCTCAAGCAGTCCCGCGAGGAGTACGCGGTCGGGATGGGCGAGTTGTTCGCGCCGTTCACCGCCGTCGCGGCGACCAACCCGCACGCGGCCGCCCCCACCGAGCGCACGGCCGCCGAGCTGAGCACGCCGTCCGAGCGCAACCGGCTCATCGCCGACCCCTACACCCGCTACCTGGTGGCCCGCGACCAGGTCAACCAGGGCGCCGCCGTGCTACTGATGTCGGTGGCCGCCGCCCGGCGACTGGGCGTTCCGGTGGACCGGTGGGTGTTCCTGCACGGGCACGCCGACCTGCACGAGCAGTCCCTGTTGGACCGCCCCGACCTGGGCGCCAGCCCGGCGTCCGTGCTCGCCGCCCAGCACGCGCTGGACGTCGCCGGCATCGGCGTGGACGACCTGGCCACGGTCGACCTGTACAGCTGCTTCCCGATCGCGGTGGCCAACGTCAGCGAGGGCCTCGGACTGACCGCGACGGACAGCCGACCACTCACCCTCACCGGCGGCCTGCCGTTCTTCGGCGGCGCGGGCAACAACTACTCCATGCATGCCCTGGCCGAGACGGTGCACCGGCTGCGCGCCGCGCCCGGCAGCTACGGGCTGGTCGGCGCCAACGGCGGCATCCTGAGCAAGTACTCCGCCGGCGTCTACTCGACCACGCCGACCGGGTGGCCGGCCAGCCGTTCCGCCGACCTGCAGGCTGAGATCGACAACTGGCCGACCGTCGAGCAGGCGTACCAGGCGGACGGCTGGGGCACCGTAGAGACCTACACCGTCACCCACCGAGGCGAGGAGCGCACCGGCATCGTGATCGGCCGGCTGGACGCGGACGGCCGACGCTTCATCGCCATCATCGAGGCCGGCGACCAGGAGACGCTCGAGCTGCTCACCGAGTCCGACCCGCTCGGCGCCCCGGTGTACGTCCGCTCGTTCGGCACCGGCAACCGGGTCAGCACCTCCGACCAGCGCATGGACCAGCTGTTCCCGCCCCGGCCGGCGTCGCTGCGGGATGACTACCAGCACGTCCTGGTGCGCCGTGACGGGCACCTGCTGGAGGTCACCATCAACCGGCCGGACGCGCGCAACGCGCTGCACCCGCCGGCCAACGACGAGCTGGACGAGATCTTCGACGCGTTCTTCGCCGACTCCGAGCTGTGGGTGGCGATCCTGACGGGCGCTGGTGACCAGGCGTTTTCCGCCGGGAACGACCTGGCTTATACCGCCGCCGGCAAGCCCATGTGGATGCCCAAGAACGGCTTCGCCGGGTTGACCAGTCGCCGGGGGATGACCAAGCCGGTGATCGCCGCGGTGAACGGCTACGCCATGGGCGGCGGCTGCGAAATCGCGCTGGCCTGCCACCTCGTGGTGGCCGACGCGACCGCCCAGTTCGCGCTGAGCGAGGTCAAGGTCGGCCTGGTCGCGGGTGCCGGCGGGCTGGTCCGGCTGCCCCGCGCGATCCCGCCGAAGGTGGCCACCGAGCTCATCCTCTCCGGCCGACGGCTCAGCGCGACCGAGGCGCTGGGCTACGGGCTGGTCAACCGGGTCACCGAGGCGGGCGGCGCACTGACCGGCGCCCGCGCGCTGGCCGAGGAGATCCTGGCCGGCTCGCCCACCTCGGTACGCGCCTCGCTGCGGATCATGGCCGAGACGGACGGCATCACCGACACCGTGGACGCGGTGACCCACCCGTCCGGCGCGCTGGACGAGCTCATGGTCAGCGAGGACATGATCGAAGGCCTCACCGCATTCACCCAAAAACGCCCACCCCACTGGCGCAACCGCTAACCCCACCCCATCAAGCCCGCGAGTCGCGGATTCCGCCAGTGTGAGTCGCGGATTCTGTCAGGGCGAGTCGGCACCGCGGCACACCGAGTCGGCGCTCTCAACCACCGGCCGCGGCGGCGGGATCAGGCGGTGGGGAGCGGCTGACTCGGACAGCCGGCGAGTACCCGGTCGATGGCGTCGCGTTCGGCGGGAAT
>DASWST010000076.1:0-27882 GCA_036402515.1 Pseudonocardia sp. | reverse complement strand
GTCGAGCTCGGGGTGCGCCCGGTGTCGGCGGTGGCGGATCTGTTGCGGTGTCGGGAGGGTGAGGCGCGTCGGATGGTGGCGGTGGCTCGGGCGGTGTTTCCGACGTCGTTGGGTGGGGTGGCGTTGGAGCCGAGGTTGCCGGCCACCGCGATGGCCTTAGCCGGGTGGGAGATCGATCAGGCGCACGCCGAAGTGATCGAACACGCCTTGGGCAAACCCGCCGCCGAGCGGATCAGCCCGGAGCAGTGGTCGAGTTTGGAAGAGCAGCTGGCCGGCCTGGCGCGGCACTACCGGCCCGACGAGTTGGCCGGGTTGGCCGCGCGGATGCTGGACCGGTTGGATCAGGACGGCCCACCCCCGGACGAGGACGAGCCGCAGGTCAACGAGCTGCACCTGTCCGCCTCGAGCGACGGTGCGGGTGGTCGGGTCAAGGGTCGGTTGGACGCGGCGACGTTTGAGGTGCTGTGCCGGGCGGTTCGCGGGGTGTTGTGTCCGGCCACCGATGAGCTCAAGTCGTTGGGTGAGCGTCAGGCTGATGCGCTCGGCGAGATTTGTGAGCATGCCCTGGATGAGGGCCGGCTTCCGTTGGAGGGTGGGGAGCGGCCGCATGTGACCGCGATCCTGGACTACCAGTGGATGCGCGAACAGGCCCGCGGGTTGATGTTCGACTTCGGCGGCCGGGGCACCGCCGCGGACCTACGCACCCTGCTGTGTGACTGCGGAGTCACCCCGGTGGTGTTCGACGGCGCCAGCCAACCCCTCAACCTGGGCCGGGAACGCCGCTGCGTCAGCCTGGCCCAGCGCAAAGCCGTCGCCGCCCGGGATCGGGGTTGCGCGCACCCGGGATGTCACCGCAAACCCGCCTGGTGCCAAGTTCATCATATTCCGTGAATGGGTCAACGGCGGCGAAACGAACATCGAAGAACTGGTGATGTTATGCCGCACTCACCACCGGATGATTCACCAATCCGGCTGGGAAATCCGCATGCACCACGGCCGGCCGGAATTCACTCCGCCCCGCTGGCTGGATTCCACTCAGGCGCCCCGCCGACAACCCATACCCGCCTAAGTCGCGGGTTCCGTCCGCGCTGGATCGCGGATTCCATCGGGTCGAATCGCGATTCCGTCAGCGTCTGCCGGAGTCGGTTCCGCTACGGCGGCCACTGGTGCGCGCAGCCTAGTGGTGTGTCACTGAAGTCGTTCGACGGTTGGCCTTGGCGAGGATCTCTTCAGCGGTCTTGGTCCAGACGAATGGGTGGCAGCGGTCGTTCCAACCGTTGATGAAGGCGCGGATCTTGGCGTTGAGCTCGCGGACACTTCGAGACAGTCCGCGTCGCAGGGCTTGGCCTTCGATGATGCCGAACCACACTTCGACCAGGTTCGGCCAGGAGGCCGAGGTGGGGGTGAAGTGCGCGTGCACTCTCGGGTTGGTGGCGAGCCAATCGCGGATCTCGACGCGCTTGTGCGCGGCGTAGTTGTCCATGACCAGGTGCAACTCGCCATTGGGGTAGGCGCGGGCAACCTGCTTGCAGAAGGCCAGGAACTCCTGATGTCGACGCGCGCGCGACCGTGGCGTGATCGACCCCGGGTCGCTCCGCCAGCAGACGACTCGACCAGTGCGTCACTCCCAGCTTCTTCGGCGGCGGGCGCAGGGTCGCGCTGATGATCGCGGCACGATCCACCCTGCGAGGGCGTCCAGAACGCGGCTGATCAGCCAACCCAGCCAGCCCGGACCGCTCATAGCGCTCCCGAACACAACCGTCCAGGAACTAAAGCGACACACACTAGCGCCGCGCAAACAGAACCGCGCCTGGCCGATCGGTGCCCATGTTGAACTCCCACTGCGACTCGACCGTGAATTCGGCGTCCCGCAGCCAATCCGCCACCCTCTCCGGGCGGCGGCGGTGGCCATGGACCGTCATCGGATCGCCGCGCCCCTCCGCCTTCGCCTGCGACCGGTCGCCGACGTGGAAGCCGACCTGTAACGGCCCGCCCGGGCGCAGCACACGGTGGAAATGGCCCAGCACGGCGGGCATCGCATCGTCGGAAATGTGGATCAGTGACCACCAGGCGATCAGGCCGGACACCGAGGCGGCGGGGAGGTCCAAATCCGTCATGGAGCCGACCTCGAATCGGAGGCCGGGGTGGTCGGATCGGGCCACCTCGATCATTCCCGGTGACAGGTCGATGCCGAAGGCGTCGACGCCGAGGCCATGCAGGTGGGCAGTGACGTGCCCGGGACCGCAGCCAACGTCCGCCACCGGCCCGCCGCCGGCGGCCAGCACCTGGTTCGCAAACAGGCCCAGGGCCGCGGTCAGGTACGGCTGCCGGCCGCCCAGGATGTCCCGCACCACGTCGGCGTAGCTGGCCGCGGTGGCGTCGTACGAGGTTCGGGTGTCGGCCAACCAGTCGTCCGCGCTCATGCCGGCACGCTAATCCACGGTCATGACATCCCGTTCCACCCGACCCACGTCACCAAACACCTCACACGGCCTCGCACGCGGGCACCTGAGCTGAGTCTGTGGGAGGCGGTCCTCCCGGACGGGGTGCTGCGGCTGCCCCAGGAGCTGGCTCGGGTCGATGCGCTGTTGGACGATCTGGTGTTCTTCGCCCCGTTCGCACCGTTCTTCGACCCGCGGTTGGGCCGTCCGTCGACCCCGATGGAGGTCCACCCGCGGTTGATGTTCCTCAAGTTCCGCTATCGGCTGGGCCGTAGTTCGGTGGATCGGCTGGGACCGCACCCGCCTCGATCACCTCGAAGGCGGCTCGCGCTCACATGCGACGCGCACACCCGTCCAACGGATTGAGCGCCGGATCAACCGGTGACGCCCCGGGTCTCCTCGATCAGGCGACCCAGACCCGTCCGCACCCGGCCCAGGTCGGCGACACAGGTGGGCCGGTTGGCGCTGGTGTTCGTGGCGGCGCCCGGCCCGGTGCCGCAGCCGTCCCGCTGGAACGCGTCGGCGGCGGACAGGACCGTCGTTGAGGTGGCCCGCACCGCCGAGGCGTTGGGCAGCCCGTCCGCCCCGTTCTGCACCGTGGTTACCGCGGAGCGCAGCTCGGCGATGAACCGGTCGCAGTTCGGATACACCAGTTGCGGCGGTCGGGTCTGGCAGCTGTCCTGGGCGATCTGGTTCAGCTTGGTCACCGCATCCGCCAGGGCGCTGCCACCACTTTGGGCGGGCGCATTCGCCGAGTTCCCCGGCGAGTTGGTCAGCGACGAACCGCAGCCACCCAGCAACGCGAGCACCACGGCGCCCACCGCCGCGGCCCACCAGAAACGATCGAGTCGCACCGCCATACCCCCATCATGATCTCCTAGGAGCGCCCGGCGCCGCCCAGACACGCGTTACGACCGGTTGCTATAGATGCGCGTCGGGGTGATCAGGACGGCGGCTCGGCGCTGCTCGGCCATTGCCCGGTCGTAGCCGTCCCAGTCGTCGTGCGTGCCGCCGGCGGCGCTGAACACCTCTCGCAGCAGTAGTCGCAGCTGCTCAGCGTCCACGCCGGGGTGTGGGTCGTCCGGCCCGATGATCGTGACGCCGCCCTCCACCGCCAGCCACCTGGGCCCGGAGCGGAAGGTCACCGTGAGCCACGGCCGGGCCCGCAGGTTGGCCAGCTTCGCCCGGCCGTAGGTGACAAACCCGACAACCTGCTCCCCCGTGTCCGGGTGCGCCAGCACTCCCGCGTTGACCACCGAGGACTGGATTGAGCCGTCCGCCCTGGCGGTGGACACCACCACCAAAAACCGCTCGGGCCGGCCCAGCTCGATCGCGTCCGACAAGTTCGGCACCGCGCACCCCCACCCGTGCTCCGCGTGTACCACCGAGCCTAGAGCCACCGCTACCCGCGTGCGTCCCGCTTCCGGCCGGCGTGCGGCCGTCGCGATCGACCTAAGCGACTGTAAAGCTCCGCCGGTGGCTCTTGTCAGCGCCGGGTATCCGGCCGAACGCTGACACCCACCACGGTAGGAGGCTCAATGACGCGCTCAGTGACGCATTCCCGTTCCGGCGAACGGCGAGTGATCAGCAACGTCGCGAAGGGATCCATCGGCAACCTCGTCGAATGGTACGACTGGTACACCTATGCCGCGTTCAGCATCTACTTCGCGGCCACTTTCTTCCCCAAGGGAAACCCCACCGTCCAGTTGCTGAACACGGCGGCGATTTTTGCCGTCGGCTTTCTCATGCGGCCGCTGGGCGGCTGGCTGTTCGGCCGGTTCGCGGACAAGTTCGGCCGCCGGACATCGCTCACCGTGTCGGTCACGCTCATGGCGTTCGGCTCGCTGCTGATCGCGGTGACGCCCGGCTACGCCACGATCGGAGTGGCCGCGCCGGTCATTCTTGTTCTCGCCCGGTTGCTGCAGGGACTGTCGGTCGGCGGCGAATACGGCACATCCGCGACCTATCTCTCCGAGGTGGCATCCACCGGGAAACGGGGCTTCTACTCGAGCTTCCAGTACGTCACGCTGATCGCCGGGCAGCTGATCGCGCTCGGGCTGCAGATCGTCCTGCAATGGGTGCTCACCGAACAGCAGCTGATGAGTTGGGGGTGGCGAATCGCATTCGGTATCGGCGCGCTGGGCGCACTCGTCGCGATGTACCTGCGGCGCAGCATGGACGAATCGGAGAGCTACCGCGCCGAGGCCGCCAAAGGTGACCAGGCCGGCGAGCCGCGCGGTGGCCTGCGGCTGCTGATGCAGTACCCGCGCCAGTGCCTGCTCGTGGTGGGGCTGACCCTGGGCGGAACCGTGACCTTCTACACCTTCACCACCTACCTGCAGCGGTTCATGCACCTCACCAGCGGCATTCCGAACAGCACCGTGACGATCATCAACTTCGCGGCGCTGGTGGTTTTCGTGGCGCTGCAGCCGCTCGCCGGGGCCTTGTCCGACCGTATCGGGCGCCGCCCGCTGCTGATGTTCTTCGGGATCGGCGCCACGGTGTGCACCGCGCCGTTACTGATGTTGCTGGCCAACACCCGCAACGCACTCGCCGCGTTCGCCATCATGCTGGCCGGCCTGGTGATCGTCACCGGCTACACCTCGATCAACGCGATCGTGAAGGCCGAGCTGTTCCCGACCAGCATCCGCGCGTTGGGCGTCGGCCTGCCCTACGGTCTCACCGTGGCGATCTTCGGCGGCAGCACCGAGTACGTCGCGCTGGCGCTGAAGAACGCCGGGCACGAGCAGGTGTTCTTCTACTACGTCGCCGGGTGCGCGTTGATCTCGTTGCTGGTGTACAGCCGCATGCGGGAAACTTCCCGGAACTCGCCGCTGGACGCCGCCCCCGGGTCCGACGCGGAGACCGACAAGGACGCCATCCGAACGAAGTGAAGGGCGCCGATGCGAGTGCTGCTGGTGGAGGACCACGACGCGGTGGCCAACGCGCTGGTGGACTCGCTCGGCGCCAACGGCCACCAGCCCACCTGGTGTCGCCTCGGCGCCGACGCGCTCACCGCCCACCACGACGCCGACGTGGTGCTGCTCGACCTGGGGCTGCCCGACATCGACGGGCTGGAGATCCTGCGCCGGCTGCGCCGGGTCAGTGCGGTGCCGATCCTGGTGCTCACCGCGCGCGGGGACGAGCGGTCGGTGGTGCGCGCGCTGCGCGGCGGCGCGGACGACTACCTGGTCAAACCCATCCGGCTGCGCGAGCTGCTGGCCAGGATCGAGGCGGTCAGCCGGCGAGCCCCGTCCGGTGGGCAGCCACCCAGCGCGGTGGTGCGGGTGACCGACGTGTCGGTGGACCTGGACGCCCGCACCGTGCACGTGGGCGGCGACCCGGTGGAGCTGACCACCAAGGAGTTCGACGTACTCGCGGTGCTGGCCCGCAAGGCCGGCGCGGCGGTCAGCCGGCAGCAGATCATGGACCACGTGTGGGGGGATGCCTATCTCGCGGTGTCCCGCTCGCTGGACGTGCACATGGCGGCGCTGCGGGCGAAGCTGGACCGCCCGGAGCTGCTGCACACCATCCGCGGCTACGGATACCGGCTGGGAGGGTCGTCCAGTTGATCAGGGCGCTCCCGAGGTGAGCGCGACCGGGGTGGGGGCAGCGTGCGCCGCCGGTTGCTGATCGCGTTGCTGACCTTCGCGGCGGTAGCCGTCACCGGGTTTGCCTGGCCGCTGCTGGCGAGCACGGCGGCCGAGCGAACCCAGCGGCTGCTGCTCGACCGCACCGCCGCGCTGGACCGGTTCGCGGTGCTCGCCCAGCGGGGCGCGGCGACCGGTGATCTCACCGCCGTGGCCGGTGAAGCCGAGGCGTACGCCCAGCTCTACCGGGAAGGCGTGCTGATCCTGGATCAGCACCGCCGACCCACCGTGGTCGCCGGGGACATCGTCCCGGATGACCCGGTGATCAAACCGCTGATCGACGGGGCGCTGCGCAACGAGCCCGGCCAGCCGCTGCCCCAGCTGCGTCCGTGGTCGCGGGGCCAGGTGGTGCTCACCCGCCCGATCGGCACCGACACGCACATCAGCGGGGTGGTGGCGCTGCGCGTCTCGGTCGCCGCCGCGGCCGCCGACGTCGCCCGGCTCTGGCTGGTGGTCCTGCTCGGCGCGGTGACCGCCGCCGTGGGTTTCCTGCTGCTGGCTCTGGTGTTGGCCCGGTGGGTACTGCGCCCGCTGGCCCAGTTGGAACGCGGCCTGGTCGCGGTGGCCGCCGGCCGGCAGGGCACCCACGTTCCGGGCCGGGGCGGGCCGCCCGAGCTGCGCGCCCTCGCCGCATCGTTCAACCGGATGTCCGACGCGGTGGTGGCGGCGGCGGACAAGGAACGCCAGCTCGTCGCGGACGCCTCCCACCAGCTGCGCAACCCGATGGCCGCGCTCCGACTGCGGGTGGACTCGCTGGCCCCCTCGGTGGCCGAGCACGCCCAACCCGGGTACCAGTCGCTGGCCACCGAGGTGGAACGGCTGGAATCGCTGCTCGACGGGCTGCTCGCGCTGGCCGCGGCGGACGAGGCGGCCGCCCACCCCGAGCCGCGTCAGCCGGCCGCGTGCTGGCCGGACGAGGTGGTGTCGGCTCGGTTGGACGCCTGGCGTCCCGCCGCGCGGAAGGCGAACGTGCGGCTGATGGCTCAGCCGCCGCCGGAGCACGACGAGATCGGCCCGGCCGGCTGCGCGGAATCCGAGCTGGCGCAGATCCTGGACGTGCTGCTGGACAACGCGATCCGCTACGCCGGGCCGGAGGCCACCGTGCGGGTGCGCGCCGAGCCTCGGCCGGAATCGGTGCGGCTGATCGTCGAGGACACCGGTCCCGGGCTGTCCGAGCAGGATCGGGCCAAGGCCACCCAGCGGTTCTGGCGGTCCGGCAAAGACGGCGGGAGCGGCGGAACCGGCCTCGGCCTGGCCATCGCGGAGCGCCTGGTCAGCGCCAGGGCGGGCACCCTGCGGATCCTGCCCGGCGAACCGACCGGGCTGGCCGTGCACGTCGTGCTGCCCCGCCCCGAGCCAGGCGCGGACCTCGAATGAGCAGCGCCGGCACCCTCACCCGGCGCGGTCTGCTGGGCGCGCTGGCCCTCGGGTTGACCGCCACCGCCTGCGGCAACCAGGGCTACACCGGCCCGGCCCGAGGACTGACCATCGCCGCCGGAGAGCTCGGCGGGTTCTACATCGAGTTCGCCGAGCTGCTGGCCGCCGAGATCCGGGCCGAGCAGCCGAGGCTGCGCGCCACCGCGGTCCGCACCGAGGGAAGCCTGGACAACCTGCGGCTGTTGGCCGAGGGCAAGGCGGACCTGGCGTTGGCCCTGGCCGACGCCGCCCAGGCGCGCGCCGGCACGATTGGAGCGCAGCCGACGCCGGTGCTGGCGATCGGCCGGGTGTACGAGAACTACCTGCAGCTGGTCGTCCGGGCGGACAGCGCCATCGCCGGGCTGGCCGATCTCGCCGGGCGTACCGCGTCCCTCGGCGCCAGCGGCTCCGGGGCGGAGTTGACCGGCGAGCGCCTGCTGGCCGCCGCCGGACTCGGCGACGGGAGCGGGCGGCCGCCGCTGCGGGTACAGCACCGGCAGCTCGCCGACGCGGTGGCCGCGCTGGAGGCCGGCGACATCGACGCGCTGCTCTGGTCGGGTGGGGTGCCCACGCCTGCGCTGGCCGCGCTCGCCGCCCGCCGCCCGATCCGGCTGCTCCCATTGGAGAGCGCCATCTCCGCGCTGCGCGCCATGTTCGGACCGGTCTACGAGGCCACCACGGTGCCAGCCGACGCCTACGGCCCAGCGGCCCCGGTGGCCACCCTGGGAGTGGCCAACCTGCTGGTCTGCCACCCGGACGCCGACCCCGCGCTGACCGCCACGGTCGCCCGGGTGCTGGTCACCCGTGCCGCCCAACTGGTGCCCCAGCAGGCGTTGGGCACCCAGTTCCTCGACCCGCGCAGCCTCATCGTCACCGCCGGCATCCCCCTGCACCCCGGAGCTGTCACCGCCTACCGCGCCCTGCACGGCTAGCTATAGCTAGTGCCGGGAACTCATTCCCCGGCCTGGATGCGGGTGCCGATGTCCTGACCTTCACATATCGCGCGCATCGCGCCCGTGGCGGCGGCATCGAACACGTGCATCAGCACGTGCTGCTCACCGGCCAGGACGAACGCGCTGGCATCCATCACCCGGATGTCCTTGGCCAGCGCCTCGGCATAGGTCAGCTGCACATAACGACGTGCATCGGGCGTGGTGTTGGGATCCGCGTCATACACGCCGTCCACGCCGCGCTTGGCTGCCCGCGCCGGCCAGCGCCTCGCCGCTGATCTTGACCACGATCCGCGGGTACCGCGACTCGGCCATCGGGTCTCCCTCCGCTGGCCGCGCCTCCGGCCACCCAGCCGACCGTAGACGACGCCCTCGCCAAACTCGGGGAGCGGCGGCACACTCGGTTGCCTGAGTACTGACATCTAGGCTCGCGCTCGTGCCTCGGTTGATCGTGCTCAACGGGCCGCCCGCGGGTGGCAAGTCAACCCTGGCCGGTCTGTACGTCGAGGAGCGCCCACTCGCGCTGAACCCAGGTTGATCCGACTCGTCCGGAGGCGTGGCCGGCGCCGACGGCCCAGACCGGCGCCACGGAGTTGTCCGCCCTCTACGACCGGCTGCCGCGCTTCCTCGCCACCCGGCCCAACGCCAGGGTGGTGCACATTGTCGACGGCCAGGTGGGACAGGCGTACCAGGACTTTTGACCGCCCTGTCCTGACTCCATCCGCCGGGCAGCACGCCGGAGGTCAACGTCACCGCGGTCCAATTTTCGCTGGCGGTGTCCCGGACCGGCACTAGTGTGATCTTTGACCAGGTGTGAAGTTGAGAACTGACGGCGCCAGCACGCTGCCGGCCGGCGGTAAGGGCTTGTTGGGCCGGTTCATTACCCGCCAGTATTGGCCAGGGGCACAGCCAGGGGGGTCCGGCAGGTGGAGTTTGTTCATTCCGTCACAGCGTCCGTCACAGCGCTCGATGAGGTCCTACCGCTCGACCAGAAGGTCGCTGAGCAGGAGCCGATCGGCGTCAATCATCTGACTTATCAACTCGCCAAGGCCGAGCATCTGCTCGAACAGCGGCTCGATCATGCGCTCGGTGAGGTGGGGCTGACGTTACGGCAGTTCACCGTGCTCGCCCACATCGCCCGGGCGCCGGGGATGAGCAGGGCCGATGTGGCCCGCCTGCTGCTCACCACGCCGCAGGCGGTGGGCGGCCTGGTGCAGCGTCTGGTCACCGCGGGGTTGATCCAGCGCGGCGCGAGCAGCCCGGGGCTGCCGATCGGGCTGACGCTCACCCCGGCTGGGGAACGGGCGTTGCACCGAGCGGCCCCGATCGCCCGGGAAGCTGAGGATTCGGCGATCGCCGCGGTGGCCGAGGACGAGCGCCGCCAGGTCGAGCAGGTACTGAATCTGCTCATTGCGGAACTCTGCCGGTAGCCCAACCGTTACCATCTCAGCTTCAGCCAGGGCAGTAGCTACTTGCAGCCACTTACCTAGCTGCCCGCGAGCGCGAGACCGTACAACGTTCGACCCTTCCTCTACCCGCCGGGGGCCAGCACGGCCCTCAGGGAGACCTGGTTAACCTTCGCCGCCATGCAGCAACGCCAGACGATCCACCTTGAGGGGCTCTCGAAGCACCTCGGGCACGCGGCGCGCAACCTGTTCGAGACGGTGCTGGCGCCTCTCGGGTTGTTCTACCTGCTGCTCACCCTGACCAACCTGACCGGCGCGTTGATCGCCGCGCTGGCCTGGGCGTTCTGCGCGGTTGGCTGGCGGCTGATCAAGCGCACGCCGATTCCCTCGGTGCTGCTGCTGACCACCGCGTTGCTGGTGGCCCGCACGGCGGTCGGCTTCGCCACCGGCAGCGTGTTCCTTTACTTCCTGCAGCCCACCCTGCAGAACTTCCTGTACGCGTTCGTGCTGGTCGCCACCGTGCCGTTGCGCCGGCCGCTGATCGCCCGGCTGGCCGACGACTTCTGCGCGTTCCCCACCGCGCTCACCGAGCGGCCCCGGGTACAGCGGTTCTTCCGCCGGGTGTCGCTGCTCTGGGCGGTGGTGTTCCTGACCAACGGGGCGACCACGCTGTGGGCGCTGGCCCGCGCTTCGCTGGGCGACTTCCTGGTGGTCACCACCGCCGGCTCGTACACCTTGGTGACGGTCGCCGCGGTGGGGTCCCTGATGTGGTTCCGCCGCGAGCTGCGTGGTGAAGGCATCCGGCTGCGGTTCGGCCCCGCCGCCATGGCGGCCATCTGAGCGCCGCTGCGCGGGCCCGTTCTGGCTGGGCGAACCTCGCCTCAGCCGAACCGGGAGGCGAGCCGATGGAACACCTCGGGTGCCGCGCCATTGATCCGGGCGGGCAGGGTCAGCCAACGCGGCAGAAACACCTCGGCCCGGTCCCGCTCCACCGCCCGCAGCAGCGCGGCGGCCACCTGGGACGGCGACACCGGGCGGGGAAAGCGGCGGTCGTAGCGCTGACCGCGGTGGTCGAAGAACGGAGTGTCCACCGCGCCGGGGAACACCGTGGTGACCCCCACCTGGTCCGCCGCGAGCTCGTAGCGCAGGCTCGCCGCGAACGCCCGCAGGCCCGCCTTGGTGGCCGCGTACACCGCTTCGCCGTGCACCCCGACAGTGGCGATGGAGGAGACGAACACCAGGTGGCCCCGGCCCCGGGAACGCATCGGACCGACCGCGGCCCGGCTCAGTACCACCGGCGCGACCAGGTTCAACGCGGTCAGCTCGGCGACCCGGTCGGCCGGCATCTGGGCGAACTCACCGGCCCAACCCCGACCGGCCGAGTGCACCAGCAGGTCCACCTCGGCGGCCGCGTGGCTGACCTCGGCGAGGCCGGCTTCGTCGGTCAGGTCGGCGAGCAGCGCGGTACCACCGGTGCGCTGGCAGACCTGTGCCAGCCTGGCCGGGTCGGTGCCGGTGAGCAGCAGCCGAGCGCCGGACCGCGCGAGTGCCTCAGCGGTCGCCGCCCCGATGCCGGAGGACGCGCCGGTGACCAGCGCGGCGCAACCGGCCAGGTTCATCCCCACCTCGGCTGCGCCGCGGGCTCGTCGCCCAGCCGCATGCCGATGCCCTCCAGCTGGTGCCGGATCTGGGTGCCGCGCCGGGCCAGCAGCAAGATTCCGATCATCACGATGAGGCCGGCGGTGGCCACCCCGGCCAGCACCGGCACGGTGGTGGTGACCTCCTCGCCGAGCCAGAACACCCCGATCGCGAAGCCCACCAGTGGGTCGACGATGGTGATGATGGCCAGCGCCGGCGCGATCAGCACACCCTGTTGGAAGGTGTTCTGGCTGAGCAGGAACCCGATCGGGCCGAGCACGCAGATCGCCCACAGCGCGGGATGGGTGAGTATCTCGTGCGGGCCGCCGGCGCGCATCTGCCCGGTGACCACCTTGACCATCCCGGCGGTCACTCCGTACAGCACGCCGGTGGCCACGGCCAGCGCGGTGACGTGCGCCGCGCCGGAAAACCGCGCCCCGATGGCCACCACCAGGCAACCGACGATGATCACGGCGAGCGCGATGGCCAGCGGGGCCAGGTGGCCCAGGTCGACCAGCTCGCCGCCGGTGTCGTGCGGCCGGGACAGGGTGAGCAGCGCGGCCAGCCCGACCACGCAGGCCGTGGCGCCGATCAGGATCTGGCCGTCCAACGGCCGCCGGGCCAACATCGCGGAGAACACCGTGCCGAACAGGATCCCGGTCACCAGCAGCGGCTGAACCAGCACCAGCGGGCCATACGCCAGCGCCACGACCTGTAACCCGAAGCCCAACGCCACCGTGCCCACGCCCAGCACCCAGGTGGGCTGATGGATCAACCTGACGAATATCCGGGGATCCAACGCGACGGAGGTCGGCACCTGTTTGGTCGCGCGCTGTTGCATGGCGCTGGCCAGGCCGAAGCTGGCCGCGCTGAGTACCGCGGCGGGTACCGCGATCGCAAGCAGCTCAGTCCCCTGGCTAGGCATGCCCGACCACCTCGCTCGAGTGACCAGCTTGGGCGCCGCTAGCCACGTCCCCAAAGACCTCCACCAGGGTATCCACGAACCTGTCCGGGTCCGGGAACAACTCGCTGTCCGCGGTCACCCCAATGCCAAGTACGTCTCCCCAGCTCAGGTAGCCGACCGCCAGGCCAACACCGTCGGCCAGCGGCAGCACCGGATACACCGAGGTTACCCGCGCGCCCAGCACCCGCAGCTCACGACGCCAACCGGGCATCACCGAGGCGATCACACTGAAGAAGCGACCCCCGTACACCACCCTGGCCAGCCTGGTGTGCAGCGCCCCGGGCAGCCGGCCGAGCGCGAGCACGGCGAACCGGGAGGCCACTGACTGGGCATCGCCCAGGTCCAACGCCCGCGCCACCTCGGCGATCCGTGCTAGGGCGGGCATCGGGCCGATCGGCAGGTCCAGCATGATCGCCGCGGTGTCGTTGCCGGGGGCGTCCCGCCCGGTGGCCGGCTCGCCCGGCAGGCTGCGCCGCACCCGCCGAGCGGTCAGCGGAACCGCTGTGCGGATCCGGCCGTTCGACGTGGTCACCGGGGCGCCGTGGCGGTGCAGGGCCTCGCCGAGCACTCCGAGCAGCAGCGCACTGGTGCTGGTACCGAGCTCGCGGGACACCGCCCGGACCCTGGCCGCCGGCAACCGCGCCGTGGCGTAGCGCCGCCGGTCGCTGCTCGGCCTTGGCGTACCGACGGCGGCGCGGCCCGAGGTGGCCAGGTCGACCAAGCCGGTGGCCAACCGGGCCGCGCGAGCCAGCCTGGCCCGGGTGCCACGCTCGGCGTCGTCGGCCGGCGCGGACACCGCGCTCAGGCTCGGCACCGGCCGGTCCGAGATCAACACCGCCAATGTCGCGGTGACCGCCAGCCCGTCCCCCAGCGCGTGATGCAGCTTGGCCAACACCGCGGTTTGTCCAACGTCCCCGTCCGCGCTGTCCGCCTCGGTGAAGTCCGCCGCGCCGCCCGCGTCGATGTCGTCCGCGTTGCCTGGGTCGCGCAGTACCAGCAGCTGCCACGGCGGGCGATCCACCGGCACCGGGGTGTCGAAGAACTCCCGGACCGCGCCCGCCCAGCCCACACTGGTGCCCGCGCCGACCGTGCGGGCGGTGATGTGCGCGGCGGGGTCGATGTCCTCGGCGGCCAGCCAGCGTGGCCGGCGACCGGGCCGCAGCCATAGCCGGCGGCGCAGCATGGGCAGTGCCTCGGCCCGCGCCAGGAAACGTTCCCGCAGGCCCTCGGCGATCCGCTCGGGGTCGGATACCGCCGACTCGCCCGGGCCGGTCGGCCGCGCCGGGTCGAGCATCACCACGGCGCCGACCTGCTGCGGGACCTGGGCGGTGGCGGCGCCCACGAACAGTGCGTCCGAGGCGGCCAGCGGCCGGCTACCCCGGTGCCGGGGTAGTTCGGGCAGCGCGGCGAGCTCGGCGGCGAAGTCCAGCCCGCCGGTGTGCTCGGCGGCCCGGCGCCGCGCGGTCTCCAGCAGCTCCGGGGAGCGGACCAGCTCGCGCAGGGTGGCGGTGAGCTGCGCGGGACCGGGGCACACCTGCCCGAGGCCGGCCTGCTCCATCAGCGCGGCGTTGGCCTTGCCGTGCCCGGCGATCGGTTCGAACAGCAGCACCGCCCGGCCGGTGGCCAGTGCCTCCAGCGCGGTGGCCCCACCGGCGTTGGTGACCACCACGTCGGCCGCGGCGGTCAGCTCAGGCATCCGGTTCGTCCAGCCGAGCGCCACCAGCCGCCCCGCCGGCTCGCCCCGCGCAACCAGCCGGGTGCGCAGCGCGTCGTTGCGTCCGCAGGCCACCACCACGTTGATGCTCGGGTCGGCGGCCAGCGCGGCGTCCACCGCGCGGTCCATCGAGCCGAAACCCAGCGAGCCGCAGGAGATGAGCACCAGCGGCCCGTCGGCGGGCAGGTCCAGCGCGGCGCGCGCGGCGACCATGGCCGCCCGGTCCGCCGGGTGGAACGCGGACACCACCGGCGGCGCGCCGACCGCGCCACGGGCGTCCGGACGAGCGCGGAACATCGCCCGCAGGCTCGGCTCGCTGGCCACGTAGTGCAGGTCGACCTCGGAGTACACCCAGAACGGGTGCGGCGCGAAGTCGGAGATGATCGCCGCCACCGGTACGTTCAGGCCACCCCGGCGGCGCAGCCAGTCCAGACCTCCGGTGCCCAGTGGGTAGGTCGACACCACCAGGTCCGGTTGGAACTCGGCGACCACCGAGCGCAGCGCCCAGCCAGCCCAGACGCCGGTGAACCGGCAGGACGCGGCGGCGAACCAGGGCCGGCGCCACAGCTCCCGGTAGAAGAAGTCGTACAGCCACGGCGTGCGGTCCACGTTGACCCGGTAGATCCAGCGGAACGCCGGCCCGGTGACCCGGCCCATCACATCCAGGGTGTCCACCCGGCGGATCTCGCAGCCCGGCCAGAGCTCACCGGCCCGCTCCTCGACGGCGGCGGCGGTGGCGTTGTGCCCCTCCCCGATCGTGGCGCTGACCACCAGCAGCCGGCGGGGCGCCCGGTCGCCGTGGCGGGTGTTCCCGTCCGGGGCCGTGCTGGGCACCGTCTGGGGCGTCGGCCCAGCGGTCACAGCTCCCGCCCGACCCGGATCTGCCCGGACTCGGCCCGCGGAAGCGGGCTGGGCCGCCTCGGCCGGGCCGGTTCCGGCTCCGGGATGACCGGGTCGGGGACATCGTCGGCCGCCGGGCCCCAGGCCAGCGCGAGCAGCAGGGTGGCCCGCATCGACGGGTCGTCCAGCGCCGGGCCGAACAGCTCGCGCAGCTGTGCCATCCGATACCGCACGGTCTGCGGGTGCACATGCAGCTCGCCGGCCATCGCCTGCCGGTTGCCCATGTGCAGCAGCCACGAGGTGAGCGTGGTGGCCAGCCGCTCCCTGGTCGGCGCCGGGAGCTCCGCCAGCGGGGCCAGGTACTGCCGGCGCAGCGCGGCCAGCAGCGCCTCGTCGTGGTGCACGATCAGCGCGTCCAGGTGCTCGCCGACGAACAGCGGGTCGTCGTCCAGCACCCGGTCGCGGCGCAGCCGCACGGCGATCTCCGCGACGTGCAGGCTGGCCGGCAACCGGTCCAGCGGCACGGTGGCGCCGATGACCGCGTGCGCGCCGCGCAGGTGGTTCGCCAGCCGGGTCCGTCGCCGGGGACCGGACGGGTCGGGGACGATGGCGCCGAGCAGCTCCCGCCCCCGGATCGGCAAGCAGGCCGGGTCCAGCCGGGCGACCGCGGCGGTGGCCCGCTCGTCGTCCGGTTCCACCAGCACCACCGCCGCCTCGTTCGGCAATGGCCAGTCCGCGCGCGTGGCCGCCGCGCGGATCGCGGCGGCGTCCGAACGCCCGGAGAGCAGCAGGTCCGACAGCTCCTCGCGCCAACGGTTACGCACCAGTGCGGACTCGGACTGCTCCTGGGCGTAGCCGCGCAGCGAGGCGGCGGAGAGCTGGTCGACCGCGGTGAACACGGTCGAGGCGAGCATCGCGAACACTTCGCTGGACGCGCCAACACCGAGTGCCACCTGCGCCACATGCCGCCACGCCACGGCGGCGCCGGTGCGGTACGCGGCCATCAGCCCGCCCAGGTCCTGGCCCTGCCGGAAATGCTCCCGCCCGATTCCCTCGAACAGGGTCTGCTCCAGACCGGCCTGCAACAATGTCCCGTCGCTCGACCGCTCCGCGATGCCGACCAGCCGGCTGGCGAATCCCGCCGATGCGGCAACCACGTCGTCAAATTCCTCAGCGAGGAAGCCCGCGTAGTCCGGATGCTCCTCGGCGAGCAGATCACGGACCTCAGAGAGAATCAGCGGCAGCCGGTCGATTATCGCGGGGACAATGTCGGCTAGACGAGCGTTGACCTCTGAGTACACCGTTTTGTTCCCTCCGACCACGTCCCGTACTCGGATCATCTGCAGTATGGACCTCGCCGTCCCCCCGGCGCGCGCCGTTAACTCGAGAGTGCCACCGCCGCGCGGCGGGTAACCCCGCGTTTACCAGGGGACATCACCCGCTAACCGGCGCACGGTAATCGTCCGCTCGGCTGTTCCATAGTGACAACACCCGGGCCGGAAAACTGACCGATGAGCAGCAGAAGACACACCCCTTTTGGCACAACGATGACCTTGTGGCCGCTCCCGGTTCGTCAGCGTCCTCAGCCACCCCCGGGGCCGAGGAGGCCGACCTGCGCGCCCAGCGCCGCGCGGAGAACTTCCCGGTAGCGCTTCGGCTGTTGCCCCGGCCGGTCCGCGCCGACCTGGTCGCGGTGTACAACGTCGCCAGGGTGATCGACGACCTCGGCGATGAGGCCGAGGGGGACCGGGCGGCGCAGCTGCGGGCGTTCGGCGCGGACCTGGCCACCATCTGGGACGGCGGCCGGCCGACCGCGCCGGTACTGCGCCAGCTGGCGCCCACGGTGGCCGCCAAACGGCTCGACCAGGAACCGTTCCAGCGGCTGATCGAGGCCAACCTGGTCGACCAGCGGGTGCACCGCTACGCCAGCTACGCCGACCTGCGGGGCTACTGCGCGCTGTCCGCGCACCCGGTGGGGCGGCTGGTGCTCGGGGTGTTCGAGGTGACCGACCCGGTAGCAGTGGAACTGTCCGACCGGGTGTGCGCCGCGCTGCAGCTGGTGGAGCACTGGCAGGACGTGGCCGAGGATCGCCGGGCCGGCCGGATCTACCTGCCGGCGCAGGACATGGCGCGGTTCGGGGTGACCGAGCGCGACCTGGACGCCGCCACCGCCACCGCTGCGCTGCGCCGGCTGATGGTCTTCCAGACCGACCGCGCCGCCGAACTGCTGGACTCCGGCGCCGGGCTGGTCGGCCTGCTGCGCGGCTGGGCCCGGCTGGCGGTGGCCGGGTATCTGGCCGGCGGCCGGGCCGCGGTGGACGCGCTGCGCCGGGTGGACGGCGACGTGCTCGGCCAGGTCGCGCGCGCCCGCCGCCGCGACGTCATCCGTCACCTGGTCCGGCTGCTCACCCGCCCGGGACGACACCGCAACTCCGCTCGAGGAGGACGCCCACGGTGACCAGCCCCACCACCGGCACCGTCGCGGAGGCCTACCGGGCCTGCGAGTCGATCACCAAGGCCGAGGCCAGGAACTTCTACTACGGGATCCGGCTGCTGCGCCCGGACCGGCGCTCCGCGCTGTCCGCGCTGTACGCACTGGCCCGGCGGATCGACGACATCGGCGACGGCGACCTGCCGAACGCGGACAAGCTGACCGGGCTGGAGGAGGTGCGCGCGTCGCTGGCCGCGCTGGATCGAGCCACCGACCCGGTGCTGGTCGCGGTGGCCGACGCGGCACGGCGGCTGCCAGTGCCGCTGCCCGCGTTCGACGAGCTCATCGACGGGGTGCGGATGGACGTCACCGGCCGCCGGTACGGCACCTTCGAGGAGCTGGTCGAGTACTGCCGCTGCGTGGCCGGTTCGGTCGGGCGGCTGTGCCTGGCGGTCTTCGACAGCAGACCCGACCCGCACGACGCCGCATACGCCGATCAGTTGGGCATCGCGCTGCAGCAGACCAACATCCTGCGCGACATCCGGGAGGACCTGGGCAACGGGCGGGTGTACCTGCCGGCCGAGGACCTGGACCGGTTCGGCGTCGCGCTGAAGTTGGACGAGCACGGCAACCTGCACGACCCGGACGGCAACCTGGCCGCGCTGATCCGGGACGCCGCCGCCCGGAACCGCCGCTGGTACGCCGACGGGCTCCGGCTGGTGCCGCTGCTGGACGGGCGCAGCGCGGCGTGCGCCACCGCGATGTCCGGCATCTACCGCCGGCTGCTCGAGCACATCGCGGCGGACCCGCGCCAGGTCTACCACCGGCGGCTCTCGCTGTCCGGCTGGGAGAAGGCCGGCGTCGCGGCCCGGGCGCTCACCGGGCGAGCCGTATGAGCGTCGCGTCTACTAGGCCCGAAGCCGACAGCGAGCGAGCATCGCAGCGAGCGCTAGCGAGCGAGGAGCGGAACGAGCGCGGAGGCGAGCAATGAGCGGCGCCCGGCGGGTGGCCGTGGTGGGCGGCGGGCTGGCCGGAATTTCCGCGGCGCTGCACTGCGCGGACGCCGGCTGCTCGGTGGTGCTGTACGAGACCCGGCGCAACCTCGGCGGGCTGACCCACTCGTTCCACCGGGGCAAGCTGGCGGTGGACAACGGCCAGCACGTGTTCCTGCGCTGCTGCACGGCCTACCGGGAGCTGCTCGACCGGCTCGGCGTGGCGGACCAGGTGAGCTTGCAGGACCGGCTGAGCATCCCGGTGCGCCAGCCGGGCGACCCGCGCACCGCGGTGCTGCGCCGCGACGAGCTGCCCGCGCCGCTGCACCTGGCCGCCTCGGTGCTGCGCTACCACCCGCTGTCGGTGGCAGAGCGGCTCCGCTTCGCCGCCGCCGGGCTGGCGCTGCGCCGGTTGGACCCGAGCTCGGCGGCCACCGATCGGCAGAGTTTCGGGCGCTGGCTGCGCCGGCACGGGCAGAGCGACCGGGCCATCGCCGCGCTGTGGGATCTGGTCGGCATCGCCACGTTGAACGCCCGCGCGGACGACGCGTCGCTCGCGCTGGCCGCCACGGTGTTCCAGGAGGGGCTGCTCACCGAGACCTCGGCCGCCGACATCGGCTGGTCCCGGGTGCCGCTCGGCCGGCTGCACGGGGAACCGGCGATGGCCGCGCTGACCTCGGCGGGGGCGAGCGTGCACCGCACCTCGCCGGTCCGCCGGATCACCCCCGCGGCGGACCGCTGGCTGGTCAGCACCTACCCGGGCGGGGAGCTGTTCGACGACGTGGTGCTCGCGGTGCCCCCCACGGTCGCCGAGCAGCTGCTGCCGCCCGGCGCGGACACCCTGCCGCCGGGTTGGGCCGCCGCGCTGGGCTCCACCCCGATCGTGAACGTGCACGTTGTGTTCGACCGTCCAGTGCTCGACCAGCCGTTCCTGGCCGCCGTGAACACCGAGGTGCAGTGGGTCTTCGACCGTACCGAGGCCGCCGGGCTGGCCGGTCCCGAAGCCCGTACCCGAGCCGCCGGCGGGCAGTACCTGGCGCTGTCCCTGTCCGCCGCCGACGAGCTGATCGAGGAGCCCACCGAGCGCCTGCGGGCCCGCTTCCTGCCGGCACTGCGGGCGCTGCTCCCGGCCAGCGCGAACTCCGAGGTGCGGGATTTCTTCGTGACCAGGGAACGCACCGCGACGTTCCGGCAGGCACCGGGGTCGGCGGCGCTGCGGCCCCCGGCCCGTACCAGAGCCCGAGGGCTGTACCTGGCCGGAGCGTGGACCGCCACCGGCTGGCCGGCGACGATGGAGGGCGCCGCGCGCAGCGGGATCACCGCCGCCGCCGCCCTCCTCGATCGGGACCCGCCGTCCTGGGCACCCAGCCCGCCCGGCCGACCCCGCGAAGGAGTGCTGGCATGACCCCCCAAAGCGAGCAAACCCCCAGCTCACACCCCGTGAGTGGTAAGCGTTGCTATAGCAACGCTTACCACTCACGGGTTCTGACCTGCGGAAACGTGCGATGACCGCCGAGGCGATCGTTCGTACGGCTCCTGCTCGAGCGGTGCCGGATACGCCGAGGCGGGGTGCGGCGGGGGTGCTGGGTGAGGCGCGGGATCTGGTGCTGCCGGCGATGCGGGATGCGGTCGGGCGGCTGGACGAGACCGACCGGCGGATCGTGGCCTACCACCTGGGCTGGACGGACCTGGCCGGCAGTCCGACGTCTGGCGGCGGCAAGGGCGTGCGGCCGGCGCTGGCCACCCTGTCCGCCCGGGCCGCCGGGGCGAGCCCCGAGGTTGGCGTGCCGGGCGCCGTCGCGGTGGAGCTGGTGCACAACTTCTCGCTGCTGCACGACGACGTGATGGACGGCGACACCGAACGCCGGCACCGGCCGACGGTGTGGGCGGTCTGGGGCACCGCGAGCGCCATCCTGGCCGGGGACGCGCTGCTCGCGCTGGCCGTCGAGGTGCTGCTGGACAAGTCCACCCCGCACCGCGCGGACGCCGCCCGGCTGATCAGCGAAACCACCCGCGCGCTGATCCGGGGCCAGACCGAGGACCTCGCGTTCGAGCGGCGCGACGACGTCGGGGTGGCCGAGTGCCTGGCGATGGCCGACGGCAAGACCGGCTCCTTGCTCTCCGCCAGCGCGGCGATCGGCGCGGTGCTGGCCGGGGCGCCGGCCGAGCTGGTGCGTGCGTTGGCCCGCTACGGCACCGAGCTGGGCATGGCCTTCCAGCTGGTTGACGATCTGCTGGGCATCTGGGGTGACCCGGCGCGGACCGGCAAACCGGTCTACTCCGACCTGCGAGCCAGGAAGAAGACGCTGCCGGTGACCTATGCGGTGACCCACGGCGGCCGCCCCGGCCGGGAGCTGGCCGCCTGGCTGTGCCGCCCCGGAACCGAAGCCGATGGCGCGCCGGCCGACGACGTCCCCGACACCGAGCTGCGCCACGCCGCGCAGTTGGTGGAAGCCGCCGGCGGCCGGCGCTGGGCCGCCGAGGAGGCCGAGCGCCGGCTGCGGCTGGCCGAGCAGGCCCTGCACAGCGTGCCTATCGATCCGGGCGCGCGGGACCAGCTGCTGGATATCGCCCACTTCGTCGTCGCCAGGGAGGCCTGATGACCCAGACCGTTCCCGCCAAGCTCACCGGCGCGATCGACGCGGCGGCCGGCGCAGACACGACGCCACGCACCCGGACCGCCGCCGGGACGCTGGACGCGGCCGTCGGCTACCTGCGCGGCCTGCAGCACCCGGACGGCTGGTGGAAGGGCGAGCTGCAGACCAACGTGACCATGGACGCGGAGGACCTGCTGCTGCGCGAGTTCCTCGGCATCCGCGGCGAGGTGGAGACCGAGGAGGCGGCCCGCTGGATCCGCTCCCAGCAGCGCGGCGACGGCACCTGGGCCAACTTCGAGGGCGGTCCGGCCGACCTGTCCACCACGGTGGAGGCCTGGGTGGTGCTGCGACTGGCCGGCGACCCGGTGGATGCACCGCACATGGCCGCCGCCGCCGAGTACGTCCGCGCCCACGGCGGGCTGGATGGCACCCGGGTGTTCACTCGGATCTGGCTGGCCCTGTTCGGGCTGTGGTCCTGGGACCAGCTGCCCGACCTGCCGCCGGAGCTGATCTTCCTGCCGTCCTGGTTCCCGCTGAACGTATACGACTGGGCGTGCTGGGCGCGGCAGACCGTGGTTCCGCTGACCGTGGTGGGCTCGCTGCGCCCGGTGCGCCCGCTGCCCTTCGGGGTGGCCGAGCTGCGCGTCGGTGCCCCCGCACAGAAGATGGACCGGCCGTGGACCTGGAGCGGGGCGTTCCAGCGGCTGGACAAGGTGCTGCACGGCTACTCGAGCCTGCCGGTGCAGCCGCTGCGCCAGCTGGCCCGCCGCCGGGCGGTGGAGTGGATCCTGGCCCGCCAGGAGGCGGACGGCTCATGGGGCGGCATCCAACCGCCCTGGGTGTACTCGATCCTGGCGCTGCACCTGATGGGCTACCCGCTGGACCATCCGTCGGTGCGCGCCGGGCTGGCCGGGCTGAACGGGTTCGTCATCCGGGAGCACACCGAGCACGGCTGGGTGCGCCGGCTGGAGGCCTGCCAGTCACCGGTGTGGGATACCGGGCTGGCGCTCACCGCGTTGCTGGACGCCGGGGTCGCCCCGGACGACCCGGCGGTGCTGCGGGCCACCGACTGGGTGCTGGCCGAGGAGATCCGGGTGCCCGGCGACTGGTCGGTGCGCCGGCCAGATCTGGCCCCGGGCGGCTGGGCGTTCGAGTTCGAGAACGACGGCTATCCGGACACCGACGACACCGCTGAGGTGCTGCTCGCGCTGCGCCGGGTGGCGCACCCGGAACCGGGTCGGCTGCGCGGGGCCATCGACCGAGGGATGGCGTGGATGGTCGGCATGCAGTCCAAGGACGGCGGCTGGGGCGCCTTCGACGCGGACAACACCCAGGTGCTGTGCACCAAGCTGCCGTTCTGCGACTTCGGCGCGGTGATCGACCCACCGTCGGCGGACGTCACCGCGCACATCGTGGAGGCGCTGGCCGCCGAGGGGCAGGCGGACTCGGTGGCCTGCCGGCGCGGCGTGACCTGGCTGCTGCGGCACCAGGAAACGGATGGCTCGTGGTTCGGCCGGTGGGGGGCCAACCACGTGTACGGCACCGGCGCGGCGTTGCCCGCCCTGGTGGCCGCCGGGATGTCGACCCACGAGCCGGCGATCCGGGCGGCGGTGCGCTGGCTGGAGCGGCACCAGAACGCCGACGGCGGCTGGGGTGAGGACCTGCGCTCGTACCGGGACCCGGCGTGGATCGGCCGGGGCGAGACCACCCCGTCGCAGACCGCCTGGGCGCTGCTCGCGCTGCTGGCTGCCGGCGAGCGGTCCGAGGCGGTCGAGCGCGGCGTGGCCTGGCTGCGCGCGGCCCAGCGACCAGACGGCGGCTGGGACGAGCCGTACTTCACCGGCACCGGCTTCCCCGGCGACTTCTACCTCAACTACCACCTCTACCGAGTGGTCTTCCCCACCTCCGCCCTAGCCCGATACCTCACGAGGCTCCAATGACCCCGCGAGTCGGCGCTCACAGCACACCGAGTCGGTGCTCACAGCACACCGCCGTGCTGTACGCCCCGCTGCGGATCGAGCACGCGGCGCTCCGGTCGGCCGCCGACACACTGCGCCTGGTGCGCACCGGCATGGGCCCGACCCGCGCCGCCCGCGCCCGGATCACCGAGCCGACGCCGATGCCGACGCTGGTCGCCGGGGTCGCCGGCAGCCTGAGCAGCGAGGTACGCCCCGGCGACCTGGTGGTGGCCACCGAGGTGCGGGGCGACAACAACGACCCGGTACCGATGCCCTCGGCGCCGATGCTGGCCGGCGCGCTCCGCCGCCGAGGCCTCACCGTGCACCTCGGCCCGATCCTGACCACCTCGCGGATCATGCGCGCCGGCGAGCGGGACACCGGCGACGCGCTGGCGGTGGACATGGAGACCGCCGCGCTGGCCCCCGGCGGGGACACGCCGTTCGCCGTAGTCCGCGCCGTGGTGGACACCCCGGACCACCCCCTGTACCGGGCCGGCAGCATCAGCCGGGGGCTGGCCGCGCTGCGTACCCTGCGCGCCGCCGTGCCCACCCTGGAACAGTGGGCGGCCGCCACCGGTCCGCGCGAGGTGCACCTGGCCGGCCCGCGCTCGTTCTGCGCCGGGGTGTCCCGGGCGATCGACACGGTGGACCGCGCGCTGGACCGCTTCGGCGCCCCGGTGTACGTCCGCCGGCAGATCGTGCACAACGCCCACGTGGTGCGCGAGCTGGAGGGCAAGGGCGCGGTGTTCGTCCAGGAGGCCGACGAGGTCCCGCCCGGCTCGGTACTGGTGCTCGCCGCGCACGGGGTCACGCCAGCGGTGCGGGAACAGGCGAAGGACCGGGAGCTGCGGGTGATCGACGCGACCTGCCCGCTGGTGGCCAAGGTGCACGCCGAGGTCCGCCGCTACTCCGTCCGGGGCGACACGGTGTTCCTGATCGGGCACGCCGACCACGAAGAGGTGGAGGGCACCGTCGGTGAAGCGCCTACCAACGTGATCGTGGTGGAGGACGTCGAGGCGGCCCGCCGGGTGCAGCCGCCCGACCCGGACCGAGTGGCCTACACCATGCAGACCACGCTCGCGGTGGACGAGGCGGAGAGCATCGCCACCGTCCTGCGGGAGCGCTTCGCCGGGTTGTCCGCGCCGCGCACCGACGACATCTGCTACGCCACCACCAACCGCCAGCGCGCCATTCGCGCCGTCGCCCACGAGGTCGACCTGGTGCTGGTGGTCGGCTCGGCCAACTCGTCGAACTCCAAGCGGCTGGTCGAGGTGGCGGGGCGGGAGGGCGTCCCGGCGCACCTGGTCGACGACGTCGGCGAGGTCGACCTGGGCTGGCTGGCCGGGGTCCGCCGGATCGGCCTCACCGCCGGCGCCTCGGCGCCCCCGCACCTGGTTTCGCAACTCGTGCACTGCCTCGGCGGCCTCGGCCCGGTGGAGATCCGGGAGACCAGCCTGGTCGACGAGGACGTGCTGTTCACCCTGCCACGGGAGGTGTCCTGAAAGATGGCCATGCCTATCCGCCAGTCGCTGCGTCTCGGTGGCTATCTGATGAAGCAGAAGCTGCTGCGCAGGGAGAAGTACCCGCTGCTGGTCGAGCTGGAACCGCTGTTCGCCTGCAACCTCAAGTGCGGTGGCTGCGGCAAGATCCAGCAGCCGGCCGCGCTGCTCAAGCAGCGGATGCCGGTGGAGCAGGCGGTCGGCGCGATCGAGGAGTCCGGCGCGCCGATGGTGTCTATCGCCGGCGGTGAGCCGCTGATGCATCCCCAGATCGACGAGATCGTCCGCCAGCTACTGGCCCGCAATAAGATCATCTTCCTGTGCACCAACGCGCTGCTGCTGCCCAAGCACCTGCACAAGTTCACCCCGCACCGCAACTTCGCCTGGATGGTGCACATCGACGGGCTGCGCGAGCGGCACGACGAGTCGGTACGCAAGGCGGGCGGGTTCGACGCCGCGGTGGCCGCGATCAAGCAGGCCAAGGACGCCGGGTTCCGGGTGATGACCAACACGACGTTCTTCACCCAGGACTCCCCGCAGGACGTCATCGACGTGCTGGACTACCTCAACGACGAGGTAGGCGTGCACAACATGCAGATCTCCCCCGGGTACGCCTACGAGAAGGCGCCCGACCAGGAGCACTGGCTCGGCGTGCAGCAGACCAGGGAGCTGTTCAAGAAGGCATTCGCGGATGGCCGGCGCAAGCGCTGGCGGCTGAACCACTCGCCGGTGTTCCTGGACTTCCTGGAGGGCAAGCTTGACCTCAAGTGCACCGCGTGGGGCATCCCGTCCTATTCCCTGCTGGGCTGGCAGCGGCCCTGCTACCTGCTCGACGACGGCTACGTGGCCACCTATCGGGAGTTGATCGAGGACACCGACTGGGACTCCTTCGGCCGGGGCAACGACCCGCGCTGCGCCAACTGCATGGCGCACTGCGGCTACGAGCCCACCGCGGTGATCGCCACCATGGGATCGCTCAAGGAGACCATCCGCGCCGCCGTCACCTGAGCGCGGGCCGCCGAGGTGAACAACGGGAGCGTCGGCCCGCGCAACCGGCCGACAGGGGGCAGGATGGCGGGGTGCCCACACCAGACGTCACCGACAGCCCTATTGACGTCACGGCCACGCCCGAGTGGTCCGCTCTCACCGAGCACCACGCGGCGATCGCCGAGACGCACCTCCGCGAGCTTTTCGACGGCGATCCCGACCGTGCCGAGGCGATGACCGTCCAAGGCGCCGACCTGCTACTCGACTACTCCAAGCACCGCATCACCCGGGACACCCTGCCGCTGCTGGCCGCGCTGGCCCGCCGCGCCGGCCTGCCCGAGCGCACCGAGGCGATGTTCGCCGGGCAGCACATCAACACCAGCGAGAACCGGGCCGTACTGCACACCGCGCTGCGCCTGCCCCGCGACGCGTCGCTCGTGGTGGACGGCCAGGACGTGGTGGCCGACGTGCACGCCGTGCTGGACCGGATGGGCTCGTTCACCGACGACGTCCGCTCCGGGGCGTGGACCGGGCACACCGGCGAGCGGATCCGCGCCGTGGTGAACATCGGCATCGGCGGCTCCGACCTGGGCCCGGTGATGGCCTACGAGGCGCTGAAGTCCTACGCCGACCGCGACCTGGACATGCGGTTCGTGTCCAACATCGACCCCACCGACGTCACCGAGGCCACTCGCGACCTGGACCCGGCCAGCACCTTGTTCATCATCTCCTCCAAGACGTTCACCACGCTGGAGACGCTCACCAACGCCCGGGTGGCCCGCCAGTGGCTGCTGGACGGGCTGGGCTCACCTGACGAGTCCGCGGTGGCCAAGCACTTCGTCGCGGTGTCCACGAACGCGAAGGAGGTCTCCGCGTTCGGCATCGACGAGGCCAACATGTTCGGCTTCTGGGACTGGGTGGGCGGCCGCTACTCGGTCGACTCGGCGATCGGGCTCTCCCTGATGGTGGCCATCGGCAAGGAACAGTTCGCCGAGTTCCTGGCCGGCATGCACGCCATGGACGAGCACTTCCGCACCGCGCCGCTGGAGCAGAACCTGCCGGCGATCTCAGGGCTGCTCAACGTCTGGTACGTCAACTTCTTCGGCACCCAGACCCACGCGGTGCTGCCCTACAGCCAATACCTGCACCGGCTGCCCGCCTACCTGCAGCAGCTGACCATGGAGAGCAACGGCAAGTCGGTGCGCCGCGACGGCACCCCGGTCACCACCGACACCGGGGAGATCTTCTGGGGCGAGCCGGGCACCAATGGCCAGCACGCCTTCTACCAGCTCATCCACCAGGGCACCCGGCTGATCCCGGCCGACTTCATCGGTTTCGCCGAGCCGAACAACCCGGTACCCACCGACGACCCGAGCACCGACATGCACGACCTGTTCATGTCGAACCTGTTCGCCCAGACCACGGCTCTCGCGTTCGGCAAGACCGCCGAGGAAATCGCCGCCGAGGGCACCCCGGCGGACGTCGTGCCGCACAAGGTGATGCCCGGCAACCGGCCGACCTCCACGCTGCTCGCGCGCAAGCTGACCCCGTCGCTGCTCGGCCAGCTGATCGCCTTCTACGAGCACGTCACGTTCGTGGAGGGGACGGTATGGGGGATCGACTCGTTCGACCAGTGGGGCGTCGAGCTGGGCAAGGTGATGGCACGCCAGCTCGGGCCGGTGCTCACCGCCGACAAGCTGGACACCACCGGGCTGGACGGCTCCACCGCGGCGCTGGTGCGCACCTACCGGGAGTGGCGCGGCCGCTCGGTGTGAGCCCGGGCGGTGCGCCCGTTCGCCGGGTGCGCCGCCCGACCGCTTTCAACTGCAGAGTTACATGGTGAGACCCGCTACGATAAGCCCATGAGGCGGACTTCCTTCGCGAACTGGCCGTGCTCGGTCGCGCGCACCATGGATCTGCTGGGTGACTGGTGGACCCCGCTGGTGCTGCGCGAGGCGTTCTACGGCATACGCCGGTTCGACGAGTTCCAGCAGGGGCTGGGGATCGCCCGCAACACGCTGTCCGACCGGCTGCGGCGGCTGGTCGACGAGGGGCTGCTGGAGAAGCGTGCCTACCAGGCCGACCCGGTCCGCTACGACTATCTGCTGACCGAGAAGGGCCGGGACTTCTTCGGCGTCATCGCCGCGATGACCCGCTGGGGCGACCGCTGGCTCGCCGACGAGGCTGGCCCGCCGATCACCCTGCACCACGACCGGTGCGGCCAGGACACCGACGCCGAGGTGGTCTGCGCGGCCTGCGGCGAGCCGTTGACCGCTGAGGACACCGACATGCGAATGGGCCCGGGGTATCCGGCCAAGCTGGCCAAGCGCCCGGACGTGGTGCAGCGGTTCGCTCGCTGACGTCGTGAGTGGCGATGGTCGCTATAGCGACCATCGCCA
>DASWST010000075.1:0-1544 GCA_036402515.1 Pseudonocardia sp. | reverse complement strand
CTGAGCGTGGTCGCCCCTCCCCTGCTCTACTCCGCCGCGCTGGGCTTCTCCTTCGTCAGCTTCAAGCGCGGCCTGCGGCCGATCCTGTCCCTGGGCGTCGGCATGGTGGTGGTGTCCACGCTGGTCACCGGGGCGGTGGCGGCCTGGGTGGTGCCCGGACTGACCGTGGTCTCCGGGCTGGTGCTGGGCGCGGTGGTGGCGCCGCCGGACGCGGTGACCGCGCTGGCCATCGGCCGCCGGCTGGGCCTGCCCCGTCGGCTGATGACCATCCTGACCGGCGAGAGCCTGGTCAACGACGCCGCCGCGCTGACCATCTTCAGCCTCACCGTGGCCGCGGCGACCGGGACGCACACGATGCTGTCCAACCCGATCCTGCTGTTCGGCTACGCGGCCGTGGTGGGCGTCCTGGTCGGGCTGCTGCTGGCCGGGCTGGTGCACTGGATCCGGATGCGGCTGCGGGACAGCGGACTGGAGACCGCGCTGGGCTTGCTGGTGCCCTTCGTGGCCTACCTGACCGCGGAGCAGCTGGAGGCGTCCGGGGTGCTGGCCGTGGTGACGGCGGGCTTCTGGTTGGGCTACCACGATGCGGACGCCAGCTTCGCCACCCGGCTGCAGGGTCGACAGTTCTGGAACACGGCGGGCGTGCTGCTCGAGGCGTTCGTATTCGCCTACATGGGCCTGCAGTGCCGGTTCGTGTTCGAGGATCTGGCCGCGTCCGGGATGCCCACCGGCCAGTTCGCGCTGGCCGCCGCAGCCATCTTCGGCACCGTCCTGCTGATCCGTCCGGTGTGGGTCTTCCTGACCTACGGAAACGGGATGATGCTGCACCGGGCAGTCGGCCGGCTGACCCGGCGCATCCAACTCGCTCGGGCCCGCGACCGCCCCGGGGTCGGGACCCCGGACGAAAAGCCGTCCCGGCCGCTGGAATGGCGGTACGTGGTGGTGATCTCCTGGACCGGGATGCGCGGCGTGATCACCCTGGCGGCGGCCGCCGGTATCCCCGTGCTGGCCGCCGGCGGCACGCCGTTCCCCGGGCGCGCGGCCATTCAGGCGCTGGCTTTTGTGGTCACCGTGGGCACCATCCTGTTGCAGGGGCTCACCCTGCCACCGCTGATCCACCTCCTCGGCATCACCGTGCCCGAGCGGGAGCGGCGGCAGCAGGCCCGCTCGCTGCGCCGGGCCAGGCAGCTCTCCCGCGAGGCCTCCCGCCGGGTGCTCACCGAGGCTCGGGCGAACCCGCCGCCAGGCACCCACCCAGCGGCCATCGAGTACGTGGTGAGCCGGGCACAGGCCGACCAGGACGCCCGCCGACAGCTGGACGAGCAGGAGACCGGCGAGGAGGCGGCCGGCGAGCGAGCGCCGTCCATCGAGGGCACCACCCGGGTGCTGCGCCGACAGGTGCACGCGGCGCAGCGCACCGCACTGGTGGCCGCCCGCAACGCCGGCGAGCTGGACGACGAGGTGATGCGGGCCGAGCTGGAACACCTGGACTACGAGGAGGCGGCCCTGGCCTCCGACCGGGCCAGCCCCGACCGAGGCCCCTA
>DASWST010000074.1:0-15644 GCA_036402515.1 Pseudonocardia sp. | reverse complement strand
CCCCCTCGCCGACATGATGTCCGTGAGCCGAGTCGCTGAAGTAGACTGTACGTACGTGCAGTGAATCTCCACTCGGCCCGGGGAGCGGACATGGTGGATCCACCGGCCGCCGGTGCCGTGCCGGCGGTCAGCGGCGGGGCGGAACCCAGTGCCGCCCCGGCCCCGGGGGGCCCGCCGCCGTCCCCGGGCATCCCCCGGTCGCTGGTGCTGCTGTTCGCGGTGGCCAGCGGCGCGGCGGTGGGAAACCTGTACTACGCCCAGCCGCTGCTCGACCTCATCGCCGACGACCTGCACATCGGCCAGGGCACGGCCGGGCTGATGGTCACCGCCACCCAGGTCGGCTACGCCCTCGGAATCATGTTCATCGTGCCGCTCGGCGACGTGCGCAACCGGCGCCGGATGGTGCCGCTGATGATGGCCCTGTCCGCGCTGTCCCTGGCCTGCTGCGCCGCCGCCCCGGGGATCGTGCTGCTGCTCTGCGCGTTGCTCGCGGTCGGGCTGAGCACCGTGGCGGGGCAGATCCTGATCCCGCTCACCGGTGACCTGGCCGACGAGCGGAGCCGGGGGCGGGTGCTGGGGATCGTGGTCAGCGGCGCGCTGACCGGCATCCTGGTGGCCCGGATCATCAGCGGCTTCATCGCCCACGCGGCCGGCTGGCGGGTGGTCTTCCTGTGCGCGGCGGCGCTGATGCTGGGTCTGTCGGTGCTGCTCCGGCGGGCCATGCCGGTCACCCCGCCCAAGTCGTCCCGGTCCTACCGCTCACTGCTGCGCTCGGTGCCTCGGCTGGTGCGCCGGGAGCCGGTACTGCGGCTCGCGATGGTCTACGGCGTGATCTGTATGGCCACCTTCACCATCTTCTGGACCGGGCTGACCTTCCTGCTCAGCGGGCCGCCGTACCGGTACTCCACTGCGGTGATCGGGCTGTTCAGCCTGGCCGGGCTGGTCGGCTCGATGGCCGCGCAGGGCGCCGGCCGACTGCACGACCGGGGCTGGTCGACGCGGGCCACCGGGTTGTTCTGGCTGCTCGCGGTCGCCGCGTGGGCCATCTGCGGCCTCGGCCGGTACTCCCTGGCCTGGCTGCTGATCGGGATCGTGGTGCTGGACGTGGCCACCCAAGGCCAGCGGATCCTGAACCAGGCACAGATCTTCGCCATCTCCGCGGAGGCCCGCAGCCGGATCAACACCGCGTACGTCACGGGCAACTTCGTCGGCGGCGCGGCCGGCTCGATCACCGCGTCCGCGCTGTGGGCCTATGGCGGATGGATCGGCGTGAGCGTCGCCGGTGCGGTGCTCTCCGTGATCGGCTTCGGGGTCTGGGTGGTCAGCCAGCTGCGCCGGACCCGGAAGGCCTGAGCGGGTGTCGCTCAGCGTCGCAGGGTGCCTGCCGGTGGCTCGCCGAACTTGGCGCGGTAGGCGGCGGCGAAGTGTCCGTGGTGGGCAAATCCCCAGCGGGCGGCGACCTCGGTGACCGTGGTGTTTCCCGGGACGCCGTCCAGTAGCTCGGCACGGACCCTGGCCAGGCGCACCTGCCGCAGATAGCGCATCGGGGACATTCCCGCGGAGCGCGCGAAGGCGTCCTGCAGGGCACGCACGCTGACGTGCACGCTGGCCGCCAGCTCACCCACCGACCAGGTGTGCTCGGGTCGCGCTTCCAACAGCTCCATCGCCTCGCGCACCGCCCTCGGCGAGGCCGCCCTGGTCGGTTGGTTGAGCTCGGCCGTGTAGTTGTGCGGCTGGGCCAGCAACAGGGTGCCGACCAGTAGGTTCTCCAGCGTCCGGGTGGTCAGCGGGTGCAGCGAGCGGCCGTTGCTTCGGTCCGCCTCGTTCAGCACCAGGCGCAGCGCGTCCAACCAGCCTCGCGTCGTCGGAGAGGTCAGGCACATCGCTGGGGCGAATACCACCGGCTCGGCGATCTCCCGGTCGAGGTGGCGCTCGAGCTCCCGATCCAGGCTGGACTGCGGCAGCATCACGCAGAGCTGTGCGCAGCCGCCGCTCCACATCAGCTCGCCGTCGGTACCCGGACCGAGCACGGCCGCCACCGAGGGCGTGGACCGCACCACGTACTTCCGCGCCCGCCAGATCGTGCACCCGCGCAGCGGGACGTTCACGTGGTAGGACGCCGTCTCACTGTTCACCACGTGGATGTCGGCGCCGAAACGCAGGTAGCTGGCGGTCACCGCGCCCACGTCCAACGCGTTCATGTGCATGGTGAAGGCCGCGCCGGCCGAGGTGACCCGCAGCTGCAGGGGGATCCGGGGCAGTATCCGCTCCAGCACCTCGGTGGCGTGCCCGATGTCCCTGGTACGGGCGACTGGGTACGCGGCGAGCGCCTCGTCCGTTGACTCAGTGATCACCGCCAGCGCACCCCCCGGCGTCCTTGCCGGCCCCGGCGTGGGCAGGCTCCGGAACGGACGTTAGGCCACGCATCGGCGGCACTCGCGCGCGACCCTCCGCGGCGTGGCGAGCGGCGCGAGTTCCGCGCAAAACAGACGCCGAGCAGCGTTTTCCGGATCGCCCGGCGCGGCCCGGCTCGGTTGGCTGACGGCGCCGGCGGGACGGGTGCCGGTAGTTGACTCAGTGAGGAGTTTCCTGGAGATGCGCGCGATGCTGACCCCCACGAGCTCGGGGCCCCGCCGGTGAGCAGTCGCCGGGAGCACATGAGGCGAGTCCTCGAGCGGGTCCGCACCGAACCGGGCCTGGCCAGGAACACCGTGGTTGTGGTCGCGTTGGTCGCCATCGCCGGCGTGGTCGGCGGGATCATCCTGGGCAACCAGCGGCTGGTGGCGCCCTGGAGCGACCGGCTGGTAGTCACCGCGGACTTTCCGGCGACGCCGGGCATCAGCCCCGGCAACGGACAGGAGGTGCGCATCGCCGGCGTCAACGTGGGGGACATCGCGGGCGCCGATGTCGCTCCGGACGGCCACGCCCGGCTCACCCTGTCCCTGGAACCTGGCCATCGCCTCTACCAGAACGCCACGCTGGTGCTGCGGCCGAAGAGCCCGCTCAACGAGATGTACGTGACCATCGCCCCCGGTGCGCCGCCGGCCCCGGTAGTCAGCTCCGGGTACCAGTTCCCGATCACCAGCAGCGAGCGGCCGGTCCAGGTGGACGAGGTGCTGAACCACCTCGACGACAACGGCCAGCGCATGCTCACCTCGCTGCTCGCGGAGTCCGACGTGGCGCTGACCAGCGCCCGGGCCGACCTGCCCGCCGGGTTGGACGCGACCACCGCGGTGGCCAACCACATGCGGCCGGTCGCTGAGCAGCTGGCCCAGCGCAAGGAACTGATCCGGCGGCTGATCACCGCGCTGGGCCAGATCGCTCAGGCGGTGGGCGGCGATGACCAGCGGGTACGCACCCTCGCGGCCGGGTTGCAGACCACCTTGCACAGTTTCGGCACCCATCAGCCGCAGGTGGACCAGACGCTGGCCGAGCTGCCCGGTCTACTCGCCGAGCTGAAGCGCTCCACCGACGCGGTGCACGGACTCTCCGATCAGCTGGACCCCACCCTGCACAACCTGGCGGACGCCTCCGACCGGTTCCCCGAGGCGCTGCACGACCTGCGCGGCACGGCGGACAAGCTGGACGCCGTGGTGGGCGCCGCGGATCCGTTCCTGGACGCGGCCAGGCCGGTGGTGGCCGATCTACGCCCGTTCGTCGGCGAGCTGAGCACCACGCTGCCCGAGCTGCACGCCGTCACCCAGCGGCTCGACCCGATGACCAACGCGCTGCTGCCCTACCTGCCGGACCTGGCCGCGTTCACCGTGCAGACCCGTTCGATCGTCAGCCTGGAAGACAGCAACAACGGCGTGCTGCGCGCCACCGCGCCGTACAGCTTCCAGACCCCGCCACCGGTGCTGGGCACCAACAACGGGGTGAAGCCACTTCCGGCCGGAGTCCTCGGCGGGAACTAGCTCACCCGGGCGATCGGTTCGGCGTGCTCGGTGCTCTCCGCCGGCACGAGCAGGGTGAAAGTAGGCGGCGACGGCCGACTGAGCCGCAGCCGGCCGCCCTCCGCCTCGGCCAGGCTACGGGCCAGCGCGAGGCCGATGCCGTGCCCGGTGGCGCCGGGTGCCCGGCGGACGAACAGCTGGCCGGGTGCGGCGGTGATGCCGGTGCCCTGGTCGGACACGTCGATGGCCAGCGCCTCGCCGGCCTCGCGGATGGTCACCGTGACCGCGCCGGCGCCGTGGCAGGCGGCGTTGTCCAGCAGCACGGTGAGTACCTGCCGGATCGCGGCCTCGGATGCCCGGGCGGTGGCCTGGTAGGCGGTGTTACTGATGTGCAGTGCACGGCCGTCGGAGGCCAGCCGGGGTACCCAGGTGCGTTCGAGCTCGAGGAGCAATGGAGCGAGCTGGCACCGGTCGGTCGTCCGGCCCGCGTCCCTGGCCAGCTTGAGCAGATCCTCGATGGTGCGCTGGACGCGCTCGGTGTCCTCGATCGCGGTGCTGACCGCCGCTCGGAGATCCTGCCCCGGGCTGTCCAGCGCGACCTCGAGCCCGAGCCGCAGCCCGGTCAGCGGGGTACGCAGCTGGTGGGACGCGTCGGCGGAGAAGGCCCGCTCCCTGGCCAGCAGGTCATCCAGCCGGCTCGCCGTGCTGTTCAGCGCGGCGCTGACCGAATCGATCTCCCGAATGCCGGCGGGGGCGGCGCGCACGCTGAAGTCCCCGTGGCCGAGCGCTTGCGCGGCGCCGGCGAGGCGCTCCAGCGGCCGGGTCAGCCGGGCGGCCAGGGAGCGGGCCACCAGCCAGACCAGCAGCACGGCGATCACCCCGAGCCCGCCCATGACCAGCCACGCTTCGCCGACCCGCTGGTAGACCTCACCTCGGGGGGTGGCCGCACGGACCGCGCCGAGAACCGATCCGCCGCCCGCGCCGCCGGCGGAGATGGGCAACGCGATCGCGAAGTTCCCGCCGTGCTCGTCGGTGGCCTGGTTGCCGGCCAGCGCGGTCTGGGTCAGCGAGTCCGCGGTGGGCGGGCCATTGCCGGAGATCCGGTGGCCGGTGGCGTCGTAGAGCCCGAGCACGGTGTCCCGCTTGGTCTCCGGCAGGGTGCCCGGTCGCTCGCCCCGGGCGAGCGCGATCGAGGAGGACAACGCCGCCACGTTAGCGACCTGCTTGAGCTCACCGCGTTCGTCGTCGACGAGGTACCTGGCCACCATGCCCGCCAGCGGAATGCCGAACAACGCGATGGCCAGGACCGCCGCGAGCACGGTCAGGCCCACGATACGTCTGTGCACGTCAACAAGTCTGCCCTCGCGCGGGCGGCCGCGGCGGTTCGCTGGAGGAGCGGTATCCCGCTGATAACCATCCGTTAGGACTCGGGCCGCCGGGCGCGGAGCCAACCACCTGACGCAGACCCACACGGAGCAACCCACCACGCGCGGGTGACCCGGGGGCGCGTTCGGATCATCATGTCTAGGCTGGGGGCATGGCGCGGTTGATGGTGGTGGAGGACGACGCCACCATCGGTGGGTATCTCGAGGCCAGCCTGCGTGCGCACGGGCACGAGGTGGTGTGGCAGCGGACCGGGCAAGGAGCGTTGCGTGCGTCCGAGGCGGGTGAGTTCGAGCTGGTCCTGCTCGACCTCGGGCTGCCCGACCTGGACGGCGTCGAGGTGTGCCGCCAGCTGCGCAGCCGGCAGCCGCCGCCGGTGCTGGTCATGCTGACCGCGCGGGACGAGGAGATGGACGTCGTGGTGGGGCTGGAGGCCGGCGCCGACGACTACCTGACCAAGCCGATCCGGCTCGCCGAACTGCACGCCCGGATCCGCGCGCACCTGCGCCGAGGGGTTGGCGGCCAGACCGACCAGCCGGCGCCGACCACCATGGCGCTCGGCGACCTGCGGGTGGATACCGCCGCGCGGCGAGCCACCGTGGGTGAGCGGGAGCTGGCACTGCGGCCCCGCGAGTTCGACCTGCTGGCCAGGCTGGCCGCCGAGCCGGGCGTCGCACTGAGCCGGGAGACGCTGATGGCCGAGGTCTGGGACGAGCACTGGTTCGGCTCGACCAAGACGCTGGACGTGCACATCGCCGCATTGCGCCGCAAGCTGGCCGACTTCGATCAGTTCGGCTCGGTGCCGACGATCGCCACGCTGCGCGGCCGCGGGTTCCGCTTCGAGCCGCCGGACGGCTGAGCCGCGCTGTGGTCTTGCCAGGCCCCGAGCGGCCCGGGAGGGTGGCGCGGTGAGCGAATCCTGGGCGCACCGCTTATCCCTCCGGGCCGACCGACCGCGGCGAGGCCGGCGATGAGCGACGAGACGCGCGACGGGGTGCCGCTGACCAACCTGGACCAGTCGCTGTTCGACGGGGCGGACGCGAGCAAGCGCGACCTGGTCGACTACCTCGACGCGGTGGCCGACCGGATCATCCCGGCGCTGCGCGACCGGCCACTCTCGGTGGTCCGGGTGCTGCGCGGCCAGGCGCCGTTCATGCAGAAAAACCTGCCCCGGTACACCCCCGAGTGGGTCCAGCGTGTGGCGCTGTGGGCGGAGAGCTCGCACCGCGAGGTGACCTACGCGCTGTGCAACGACCGCCGCACCCTGCTCTGGTTCGCCAACCAGCGGGCGGTGGAGTACCACCCCACCCTGGTCCGCGCCGACCGCCGGGATCGCACCACCCACCTGGTGCTGGACTTGGACCCGCCGGCGGAGTCCCCGGAGGCCTTCCCGCTCGCGGTGCGCGCCGCGCTGCTGGTCCGCGAGGTGCTGACCGGGGTGGGCCTGTCCGGCGTGGTGAAGACCAGCGGGGCGAAGGGCGTGCACGTGTTCGTCCCGGTGGATACCACGTTTTCCCTGGAGGAGCTCGCCGGCGCCACCCGGGCCATCGCCGCCAGGGCCGAGCGGCTCGACCCCGCGCTGGCCACCACCGCGTTCATCCGGGAGGACCGGGGCGGCAAGGTCTTCCTCGACTCGACCAGGGCTGGCGGGGCGACCGTGGTGGCGGTGTACAGCCCCCGGGTGCGTCCGGGCGCGCCGGTGTCCTTCCCGGTGGCCTGGGACGAGCTGGAGCGGGTATCTCCGGCGGACTTCACCGTGCGCACCGCGGCCGCGCAGCTCGCCGACGGTGACCCGTGGGCCGAGCGGATGCCCGACCCCCAGACACTGCCCGCCGAGCTGATCGAGGAGGGCCGGACCATCCCGGTGGCCCGGGTGCAGGCCATGCACGAGGGCAAACGCCGAGCCAGAGCCCGCCGTACCTAACCGGCCCGTCGACCCGCGCCGGGCGGCTCAGGCGACCGCGGTGGCCTACCGGATTGGGGCCAGCGGGGGTGGCCAGTCCTGGGCCATGGTGACCAGGTCGGCCTCGATACGGGTGGAGCTTCGGGCGAGCTCGCTGACCCACTCGGGCAGCCGGGCGCGCCGGTACCGCGCGGTGGGCATGGCCACCGAGAGCCCGGCGATGGGCACGCCGCCCGGCCCGAACACCGCGCACCCGATGGCGGTGACACCGGCCTCGGTGGCCTGGTTGTTGACCGCGAAGCCCTGCCGGCGGATCTGCCGCAGGCCCCGGCGCAGCGCGTCCAGCTCGACCTCGGGATGGCTGCCGTACAGCGCCTCGAGCTCGGCCCCGTCGCGGTGGGACAGCAACACCCGCCCTCCGGAGGCCAGGTGCGCGGGCAGCATGCGGCCCTCCCGGTCGCCCACCCGCAGCACCGCGTCGCACTCCACGGTGGCGATGAAGCGCACCTGGTCGCCCAGCAAGATCACCAGGTTCCCCGTCTCGCCAGTGCGCCCGACCAGCTCCTCCAGGTGCGGCAACGCGACCGCGCGGAGCTGGGCGACCGGTTCCATGCCCGGGCCACCGCGCATCACCGGCCCGGCCAGGTAGCGGCGCTCGGTGTCCTGCTCGGCGAAGTCCCGGTATACCAGCATGGCCAGCAACCGGTGGGCGGTGGATCGGGCCACCCCGAGCTTCTCGGCCACCTCGGCGACCCGCAGCGGGCCCTCCTGGCGCAGCAGCACCGCCAGCCGCAGCGCGTGGTCCACCGAGTCGATGCTGTACGCCGGCTTGTTCTTCACCGCGGAATAGTAAGTCCCTCTGGTGGGAATGTCCGTAGCGTCGCGGCTATGACCACGTCACCCGTCATCTTGCGTGCAGTCGACGCGCCGGGTCACCCGACGCCCTCGCCCGAGCTGGAACAGCTCTACCGAGGATTCGAGCGTGAGCTGCTGGTTCCACTGTGGACCGAAATCGGTGACCTGATGCCGACCAGTCCCCGCCCGGCGGCCGCCGCGCACGTGTGGCGCTGGCAGCGGCTGCTGGAGCTGGCCCGTGAATCCGGGAAGCTGGTACCGGTCGGGCGGGGCGGGGAGCGGCGGGCGATCGCACTCGCCAACCCCGGCCTGGGCGGCGCACCGTATGCGACCCCGACGCTGTGGGCGGCGATCCAGTACCTGAACCCGCGCGAGGACGCCCCGGTCCACCGGCACACCCAGCACGCCTTCCGTTTCGTGGTGGAGGGCGAGGGGGTGTGGACCGTGGTGGACGGTGACCCGGTGGCCATGCGCCGGGGGGATTTCCTGCTCACCCCGGGCTGGTGCTTCCACGGCCACCACAACCAGAGCGACACCCCGATGGCGTGGCTGGACGGGCTGGACATCCCGTTCGTGCACACCGCCGGCTCGGCGTTCTTCGAGCTCGGGCCGGACGTGGTGTCCGACCACTCCACGCCGGCGCGGTCCCGGGCCGAGCGGCTGTGGGCGCACCCGGGGCTGCGTCCGGTGTCCCAGCCCGGGCCGACGGTGAGTTCGCCGATCGCGGCTTACCGCTGGGAGCACACCGACGCCGCGCTGGCCGACCAGTTGGAGTTGGAGACGGACGGTTTCCCCGGGGTGCTGGAGCCCGGGCACGCGGCGGTTCGCTTCAGCAATCCCAGCACCGGCGGGGACGTGCTGCCGACCATGCGCGCGGAGATGCACCGGCTGCGCGCCGGCACCCGCACCGCGACCCGCCGCGAGGTGGGCTCGGCGGTGTGGCAGGTGTTCGACGGCGCCGGAGTGGTTCGGCTGGGGGAGCGGGAGTGGCCGGTTGAGCGCGGTGACCTGGTGGCCGTGCCGTCCTGGGTTCCGCTGACGCTCACCGCGGGAACCGAGCTGGACCTGTTCCGGTTCAGCGACACCCCGATCTTCGAGCGACTGCACGCCGACCGGGTGCAGATCGAGGGGGAGCAGGCATGAGGCTGGCGACGCTGCGCACCCCCGGCGGCACCCGGGCCGCCCGGGTGGACGGCGACACGGCTGTCGAGCTGGACGCACCGGACGTGGGCGCCCTGCTGGCCCAGCACGACTGGCGGGAACAGGCGGCCGGCGCCGGGCCCCGCCACCTGTTCGCGGAGGCGCATCTGGCACCGGTTGTGCCCCGCCCCGGGAAGATCTTCTGCGTCGGGTTGAACTACCGCACGCACATCCTGGAGATGGGCCGGGAGCTGCCCGAGTACCCGACCCTGTTCGCCAAGTTCGCCGAGGCGCTGGTCGGGCCGGCCGACCCGGTCGCGCTGGACCCGGAGTCCTCGGCGGTGGACTGGGAGGCGGAGCTGGCGGTGGTGATCGGTGCGCCGGCGCGGCGGGCGAACGCGGCGGAGGCCGAGGCGGCGATCGCCGGGTTCGCCGTGCTCAACGACGTCACCATGCGCGACTGGCAGCACCGCACGCTGCAGTGGCTACAGGGCAAGACGTTCGAGGCCAGCACGCCGTTCGGGCCGGTGCTGGTCACCCCGGACGAGCTGCCCGGCGGGACGCGGCCGACGCTGGAGCTGCGCGCCGAGGTGGACGGGCAGACCATGCAGTCGGCGAACACCGGCGACCTGGTGTTCGACCCGGTGGCGCTGGTGGAGTACATCTCCTCGATCATCACGCTGAACCCCGGTGACGTAATCGCCACCGGCACGCCGGGCGGCGTCGGGCACGCCCGCAAGCCGCCCCGGTACCTGACCGACGGGTCGGTGCTGGTCACCGAGATCGAGGGCATCGGGCGGCTGGAGAACGTCGCGCGAGCGGTCGCGGTGGTGCCGGCATGACTGCCGCCTCGCCGGGCATGGCCGACGTGGTGGTGGTGGGCGGCGGGATCGGCGGTCTCGGGTCGGCGCTGGCTCTGGCCAGGGCGGGCCGCCGGGTCCGGGTGCTGGAACAGGCGTCGGCCTTCGGCGAGGTGGGCGCCGGGCTGCAGATGGCCCCGAACGCCACCCGGATCCTGCGCGCCTGGGGCCTGCTCGACGAGGTGGTGCACCGGGGCGTGCTGCCCCGCCGGCTGGTCATGCGGGACGCGGTGGACGGACGCGAGCTCAGCCACCTGGACCTGACCGAGGCGGCCGATCGGTACGGCGCGCCGTACGTGGTGATCCACCGCAGTGACCTGCACACCATCCTGGTGGAGGCCTGCCGGGCGGCCGGGGTGGACCTGGTGACCGGCACCGAGGTCGTCGAGGTGGTCAACGGCGTGGACCGGGCGGTGGCGGTGAGCGCGCGGCGCCGGGATCACGGGCGGCTGGTGCTCGCCGCGGACGGGTCGAACTCCCTGCTGCGCACCCGGCTGGTCAACGATGAGCCGGTCAGCTCCGCGTACGTGGCCTACCGGGGCGCGGTGCCCATCGAGCAGATCGCCGATACCGCTGACCTGGCGCTGGATGACGTGGTGTTTTACGTCGGGCCGTACTGCCACCTGGTGCAGTACCCGCTGCGCCGCGGCGAGATCTTCAACCAGGTCGCGGTGTTCCGGTCGCCGCGCGCGCTGGCCGGGGTGCCGGACTGGGGCACCCCGGACGAGCTGGACGCCGCTTTCGCCGGCACCTGCGAGAAGGTGCGCTCCGCGCTGCCCAACCTGTGGCGGGACCGGTGGTGGCGGATGTACGACCGGGAGCCGATCGGCACCTGGGCGGACCGTCGGCTGGCGCTCACCGGCGACGCGGCGCACCCGATGCTGCAGTATCTCGCGCAGGGTGCCTGCCAGGCCCTGGAGGACGCCGACTGCCTCGCTGGCCTGGTCACCAAGTACGGCGGCCAGCACTCCACCGGCCAGCTCGGCGTGGGTAACGATGTGGACTGGGACGCCGCCCTGCGCGACTACGTCGAGCTGCGCACACTGCGCACCGCCCGGGTGCAGCGCTCCGCCAGGGACTGGGGCGACCTCTGGCACTGCGACGGCCTGTTCCGCGCGGTCCGCAACGCCCTCCTACGCGACCGCGACCCCGCCGACTACCGCCACATCGACTGGCTGTACGGCGCCTGATCCCCGCCATCAAGCGAGACACCAGGACGGAGCAGACCGGGCCGGAGCGGGGTGGGACGCCAGCGGCGCACACGCAACTCCGCCGCGACGTGGCACGATCTCGCATGTGACGAGCAGACCCGCCACGGCGCAGCGCCTGAGCGACCTCGCGCGGCTGCGCCGAGTCCGCGACCGGATCGACCGGGAGTACGCGCAGCCGCTGGACGTCGAGGCGCTCGCCCGCGGCGCGCACATGTCGGCCGGGCACCTCAGCCGCGAGTTTCGGCTGGCCTACGGCGAGTCGCCGTATGCGTATCTGATGACGCGGCGCATCGAGCGCGCGATGGCGCTGTTGCGTCGTGGCGACCTCAGCGTCACCGAGGTCTGTTTCGCGGTCGGCTGCTCGTCGCTGGGCACCTTCAGCAGTCGCTTCACCGAGCTGGTCGGTGTGCCGCCCAGCGTCTACCGGCGCCAGGCGGCGCGAGCCACGGCGGGGATGCCGTCGTGCGTGGCGAAACAGGTGACCAGACCGATCAGGAATCGAGAAGCGCCGGCCCCGAGCCGCACCTAGCGTGACATCCATGAGCACCCCCTTGAGCATCACCATTCACGCGAGTTTCCTTCCGCAGAACGACCCGGAGGCCGCCCTGGCCTTCTACCGCGACACCCTCGGCTTCGAGGTCCGCAACGACGTCGGATACGGCGGTATGCGCTGGATCACGGTCGGCCCGACCGACCAGCCCGGCACGTCCATCGTCCTGGAGCCACCGGGAGCCGACCCCGGCGTCACCGACGACGAGCGCCGCACCATCGCCGAGATGATGGCCAAGGGCACCTACGCCCGCATCCTCCTGGCCACCAAGGACCTCGACGGCATCTTCGACCGGCTGCAGGCCAGCGACGCCGACGTCGTCCAGGAACCGACCGAGCAGCCGTACGGGGTCCGCGACTGCGCCTTCCGTGATCCCGCCGGCAACCTGATCCGCATCCAGGAGCTGCGCTGAGCCGTCCGGCCATCGCGGCCGTGACCTCGCGGACACCGTGAGGACACCGTGAGCCGAATTCTCTCGTAGGGTCAGAGGTATGTGCCGGAACATCACCACGCTGCGCGGGCTGGAGCCGTCCGCCACGGCGGAAGAAATAGAGGCGGCGGCCCGCCAGTACGTCCGGAAGGTGAGCGGCGTGCAGGGCCCCACGGCCGCGACCAGGGAGCCGTTCGAGGCGGCGGTCGCGGAGATCGCCGCGATCACCGCCCGGCTCCTGGACGAGCTGCCCGCCCGCCGCCAGCCGCCGCCCACCGTGCCACCGCTGCGCCGCCCTGAGGTCCGTGCCCGGCTGGCCGCCAAGCAGACCTCGGCGTCCTAGATCCCTCCGGCGGCGGACGCTCTAGCCCCAGCCGAGTTCGTGCAGCGCGGCGTCGTCGATGCCGAAGTGGTGCGCGACCTCGTGCACCACGGTGACCATCACCTCGTGCACCAGCTCGTCCTCGTCGGCACAGAAGGACATCAGCGGCTCCCGGTACAGCGTGATGCGGTCCGGGAGGTTGCCGGCGTAGTCCAGGGTGCGCTCGGTCAACGGCACGCCTTCGTAGAGGCCCAGCAGGTCGGGCTCCTCCGGGTGGGAGTCCTCGGTGAGCACCACGACGTTGTTCATCGCGCGGGCCAGCGGGGCCGGGATGCCGTCCAGCGCGTCGGCCACCAGCTCGTCGAACCGGGCGGCGGATACCCACAGCTGGTCCTGGCGCCCGCCCTGGCCGGTTGTCACGGATCCATTGTTGCCCTCGGCGGCCCCGGGGCGGCGGGACGGGGCCGAGGGCCCGGTCAGCCGGCGGGGCGCGGGGCGCCGTAGAAGTTGCGGACCACGTCCTCGATGGACGGCTCCAGCACGGTGATGTCCCGGATCTCGGCCCGCCGGGCCACCTCGGCGACCAGACTGGCCGCGCTGGTCTCCGCGCCGAACGCGAACCGGCGGCGCAGGCCCCCGGCCTCGACCGCCGAGCCGGTCACTCCCGGCAACCCGTCCAGCCCGTCCAGCTCCGGAGCCGGGCTGACCAGGTCGACGACCAGCTCCCTCGGACCGGCGAACCGGGTGCGCAGGGCGTCCAGGTCGCTGTCCGCGACCACCCGGCCCCGGTCGATCACCACCACCCGCCGGCAGAGCCGCTCCACGTCCGGCAGGTCGTGCGTGGTGAGCAGCACGGTCACCCCGTCCTCGGCGTTCACCTCCCGCAGGAAGGCGCGCAGCCGCTCCTTGCTGACCAGGTCCAGCCCGACGGTCGGCTCATCCAGCACGAGCAGCGGAGGCGCGTGCAGCAGCGCCGCGGTGATCTCGCCGCGCATCCGCTGGCCCAACGACAACTGCCGCACCGGGGTGGCCAGGAACTCCGACAGCCCGAGCACCTCCACGCACCGGTCCAGCCGCGCCCGGTACGCCGCCTCGGGCACCCGGTGGATGGCCCGCACCAGCGCGAAGCTATCGGCCAGCGGCAGATCCCACCACAGGCCGCTGCGCTGGCCGAACACCACACCGATCCGCCGGGCCAGCTCCCGGCGCCGGCCCACCGGGTCCAGCCCGCACACCCGCAGCTGCCCGGCGGTCGGCACCAGGATCCCGGTCAGCATCTTGATCGTGGTCGACTTGCCGGCCCCGTTCGGACCGAGGAACCCCACGGCCTCGCCGGCGTCGATGCGCAGGTCGATGCCGTCCACCGCGGCCAGCCGGCGCCGTGCGCCCGGTGGGGTCCGGCGGAGCATCCGGCGCCGCCCGAGCACGAACTCCCGGCGCAGTCCTTCCGCGTGCACGATCACGATCCGGCCCCCTGGTAGTGACGGACGGCGGCGCGCCAGATCAGCGCGGCCACCGCGGCGGCGGCGAGGGCGACCAGCGGGGCGGCGTAGCGCACCCCGGCGGGCAGCCCGAGTGGGTCGGGCCGGCCCAGGATGGCCAGCACCGGGTAGTAGGCCACGAACGCGGCGGGCACCACGAAGGTCAGCAGGCGGCGCAGCCACGGCGCGAATACGGTCAGCGGGTAGGCCGTGGACAGCGAGGAGCCGTAGGTGAACGCGTTGGCCAGCTCGCGGCCCTCGATCACCCAGAACGACACCGCGCAGGTGGCCACCCAGATCGCGCCGATGATCACCGCGCCGAACAGCGGGGTGACCACCAGCAGCGCCACGATCAGCGGCGACCAGGCGATCGTCGCCTTGGTCAGCACCACGCCGAGCACCAGCAGGCCGACCAGCACCCGACCCAGCCGGCGCAGCTGCAGGTCGGCGGTGACCAGCTGGGCGAGCACCGGGAGCGGCCGCACCAGCAACACGTCCAGCTCGCCGGTGCGGATCCACCGGGGTAGTTCGTCGAGCTGGCCGACCACCAGGTCGGCCAGGCCGAAGGAGATCCCGGCCAGCGCGTAGATCAGCAGTACCTCGTCGGCGGAGAACCCGCCCAGCGAGGTGACCCGGCTGAACAGCACCAGGATCACCACCAGCTCGATGGCCTGACCCATCGCCTGGGCGAGCACGTCGAGCCCGAACGACAGGGGATAGGCCAACTGCCCGCGTACCCGGGAGGCCAACAGCGGGCGGTACACCGGGTCAGCCACCCTGCACCACCAGCCGGTGAGTCGCCCTGACCAGCACAAAGCGCCCGGCGAGCAGCAGCACCAGCACCCAGACCAGCTGGTGGGCCAGCAGCGCGGCCAGGTCACCGCGCTCGGAGAACACGTCGATCGGGGTCTGCATGACACCGGGGAACGGCAGCACGCCGAGCGTGCTCCTGGCCCAGCCCGGGAAGTAGCTCAGCGGCACCACCAGCCCGCACAGCACCCCGCTCGTGCTCGCCCACAGCGAGCGGACGCCCCGGTTGTCCAGCAGCCAGAACGCGGTCAGCCCGAGCAGGAACCGGATCTGGCCGCACAGCACGACGGCCAGCAGCAGCGAGCCGGCGAACGCCAGCCAGGTGCCCGGTCCGTGCGGCCAGCGGAACGGGAACACCAGCGCGCCGAACAGCACCGGCGGGATGAGCCGGACCAGCACCGCGTGCCCGGCCCTGCCCAGGTCGGTGGCCAGCAGCGCGGCCTGCAGATCCCACGGCCGGGCCAGGTCCAGCGCGATGTCCCCGGAGCGCACCCGCTGCGCCAGCTCGCCGTCGTCCCAGAGCAGCACCACCGCGAGCAGTCCCTGCCCGAGCCAGACATAGGTAGCGGTGGCGGCGGCGTCGTACCCGGCCACGGTTCCGGTCGGCCCGAGCACGGCGAGCAGCACGGCAACCCGCAGCAAGCCGAACACGGTGTTGGTGAACAGCCCCGCGAGCGACGCCAATCGGTAGCTGGCGTGCCGGTCGAAACCCGCTCGCACCAGGCGGAAATAGGGCGCGAGCACGTCTAGCAACGTTACGGCCCACCGCAACCGGGTTTCCTGCTCGGGGGTCGTGGGGGGGGGGG
>DASWST010000073.1:0-12436 GCA_036402515.1 Pseudonocardia sp. | reverse complement strand
CTTGAAGAACGGGTGGCCCATATTGCACAGCGCGTCGCGCTCCGGGCTGGGCGAGCGGAACGTCAGCACGCGGACCGGGCCGTCGGTCGCCGCGGCCCGGGCGTACGCCGGTGGCCAGCCCGACTCGATGGCGAGCAGATGTGCGAAGGTCCGCTTGGCGACCCGCCAGCGGACACCCACCCACGCCGGCTCCTCGTGGGCCTCGGGTAACCGCAGGCACACGGCGCGCACCTTGGCGAGCAGGTCGGCCGGGAGGTTCGCGGATTCGGGCACCCGTCACTCCCCTGTCGGCGTGCGCCGAGGCTACCGGCGGGCTCGGACAGTTTCCCGTCCTTTCCACCGGTTCAGTTCGATGGCACGCCTGCCCGGAGCGGCCGGGGCGAGCGAGCGGCCAATGTGGCGATCCGCGCCCTGGCGGCCTCCGACACCGCGGGGTGCGCCATCCGCGAGCTGGCCTCACCCCATCCGAGCAGGTGCACGGCCAGCTTGATGCCCTGCACGGTGCCGCCCAGCGCGGCGAGCACCTCGTCGACCTCCGCCTGCGCCCGCCGCTGTGCATCCTGATCGCCCGCGGCCAGGGCATCGGCCAACGCGACGAACGGCGCCGGGAACGCCGAGGACAAGCCGGAGACGATGCCCGCCCCGCCGCCGCGCACGACCTCGGCCAGGGTGGTGTCCGCGCCGGACCACAGCTGGGTCCGCGCCGGCAGCACGGCGCGGTACTCGGCGAACCGCTCGGCCGCCGACCCGGAGAGCTTCGCGCCGGCCAGCCCGGTGTCGGCGACGACCCGCGCGTAGTCGGCCGGTGCCACGTCCACCCCGCTGCGCTCCGGGAACAGGTAGCCGTAGACCGCCGCGGCGGGCACCGCCTTGGTGATCGCGGCGAAGTGGGCCAGTACCGCATCGGTGTCCGCCGGCAGGTAGTACGGGGTCAGCGCGGCCAGTCGGCGCGCGCCGACGTCGACCGACGACCGGGCGAAGGCCACCGCGTCCCGGGTGCTCGCCGCGCCGACGTGCACCACCACCCGGTCCGGTCCGAAGGTGCCCAGTGCCAGCTCGGCCAGCTGGTGCCGCTCGGCCCGGTGCAGCGCGGGGAACTCGCCGGTGGTGCCGGCCACGAATACCCCGTCCACCACCTCGGCCAGGCGCTCGAACAGCGCCGCGTTGGCCGGGACGTCCAGCTCGCCGCTGGAGGTGAACAGGCTCGGGGTGGCGGCGAGCACCTCGGCCCGGCGCCCCTCGGCGCGGCGCCCCGCAGCGGCGGCGGATACGTCAGTCATCGCTACTCCCCCGCGGCTCAGGAGGCCGGCGCCACGCCGCGACGGCTGGTCAGCGCGGAGCGCATCCGGGCCAACGAACCGTCCAGGTGCTCGGCCAGTGCGGCCAACGCCGGCTCCAACTCCCCGGCCTGAACCACCTCGGCGAGCGCGGCGTGGTCCTGCGCGATCGGTCGCAGGTCGCGGTCGGCGGCATTGGTGACGTCCAGCATCGCGGCGAACAGCTCGCGGTGGGTGGCCCATGCGGCGGCCAGCCTGCGGTTCCCCCCGATCGCATAGAAGCCGCTGTGGAAGTCCAGGTCGGCGGCGGCGAAGGCGGCCGAATCCCCGGCGTCGGCGGCGGCCCACATGCGGTCGACCGCCGTGTGCAGCACCGACCAGTCACCGCCGGGCAGCCGCGCCATGCTCTCCCGCACGGCCAGGCTCTCCAGCGCGCCGCGCAGCGCGTAGAGCTCGGCCAGGTCGGTATCACTGAGCCCGCGCACGTAGACGCCGCGCCGGCGGGTGTCCACCAGCCCCTCGAGCTCCAGCTGGCGCAGCGCGTCCCGCACCGGCCCCCGGCTCACCCCGAACCGCTCGGCGATCCAGCCCTCCACGAGGTGGGTCCCGGCGGCGAGTTCGCCCCGTACGATGAGCGCCCGCAGCTGCACCAGCAACTGCTCGCCCAGCGGCGCCTGCCGGATCGGGCTGACGATCATCCAGCGCTCCCTCGGTGGCCGACTCCACACGGGTCGTACCCGCGCCGAACGGACGCTACCGGCGCAGTTCGTTAACCGTCAACGAATGACCGTTGACGGTCAACCTAACGAGGGTCATAGTTCCCCCATCGGCACTGACCGTGCCGCGCCCGGTGCGGACAGCACGCCGGATGGCCCCTGGGGAGGGCGTGGTTATGGTCGCGACAGTGCCTCGGACAGACACCGACCGCCGCTACGCCTGGAAGGTCACCGCCTCGAGCTTCCTGGGCAACACGCTGGAGTACTACGACTTCCTGGTCTACGGCACCGCCGCCGCGGTCGTCTTCCCCCGGCTGTTCTTCCCGGAGGCCGGCGGGTTCGTCGGCACGCTCGCCGCGTTCGGCACCTTCGCGGTCGGATTCCTGGCCCGCCCGCTGGGTGCGATGTTCTTCGGCAGCCGGGGCGACCGGCACGGGCGCAAGTCCACTCTGCTGATCACGTTGACCGTGATGGGGCTGAGCACTATCGCCATCGGGCTGCTGCCCGGGTACACCAGCATTGGGCTGTGGGCGCCGGTCCTGCTGGTGTTGCTGCGGCTGTTCCAAGGGTTCGCGGTGGGGGGCGAGTGGGGCGGCGCCATGATCATCGTATTGGAGTCGGCGCCGCCGCGTCGGCGCGGTTTTTTCAGCGCCTGGCCGAATACCGGGGGCTTCTCCGCCCAGCTGCTGATCACCCTGGTCTTCGCCTACGTCTACACGCTGTCCGATGCGCAGCTCTACTCCTGGGGCTGGCGGGTGCCGTTCCTGCTTTCCGCGGTGCTCCTGGTGGTGACCGTCTGGATGCGGCGCAGCCTGCGGGAGAGCCCGGTGTTCCAGGATGTGGTGGCCGGCCCGGCCGCCGAGGCCCCGAGCGCTCCGGCCGCCGCCTCCGGCCGGCGACGTGGACCGGTGCGCGCCACGCTGCTCGAGGACTGGCCGAACCTGGTGCTGATCCTGGGCCTGCGGTTCGCCGAGGCGCTGCCCTACTTCCTGCTCACCGTGTTCGCGCTGTCCTACGCCAACAAGACGCTCGGGCTGGACAAGACGGTGCTCAACACCGTGATCCTGATCGTCGCGGTACTGGCCTTCCCGGCGCACGGGCTGTTCGCCACGATCTCCGACCGGATCGGGCGCCGGCCGGTGTACTTCTTCGGCGCCGCGGTGGTGTTCGTGACCGCGTTCCCGTTCTTCGGCCTGCTGCACAGCGGCTCGTTCGCGCTGATTTTGCTCGGCTACGTGCTGGTGCTCAACATGGGGCACAACGCGATCAACTCGGTCCAACCGGCCTTCTTCGCCGAGCTGTTCCCGGCTGACCGCCGCTACACCGGAGCCGCCGCCGGCCGGGAGATCGCGTCCATCTTCGCCGGCGGCCTGACCCCGTTCGTGGCCACCGCGCTGGCCGGCCCGGACGGCACCCGCTGGCCCTGGGTGGCCGGCTACGTGATGTTCGGCGCGTTGCTCACCATGATCGCCGTGTGGTGGGCGCCGGAGACCTACCGCCGCAACCTCCGGGCCACGGCGTCGGACGAGCCGGCCATGCTGGCCGAGGACACCTGGCGCGCCCGCTGATCGGGCTTGGTTGCCGGCCTGTGCTGGGGCTCAGCCGCCGGGACGGACTGTGCCTGCTTGAGTGCAGTGCTCGGCGGTGTACCGCACGAGGCGCTGTATCGCCGGGCTGATCTTCCGCAAGGCGTCCTCGGAGTTCAGCGTGCCGGTGGTGAGCTGCCGCGCGGCTTCGGCCATCACCTGAGCATCCCCCTTGAGCTCGGGCGGGGCCATCTCGGCGACATGGGCCCAGCCGGTGATCAGCGCGGCGCTCACCGCGGCCCTGTCGGCGGCCACATTTTGCTGGCTGGCCTGCTGGGACAGGGCGAACAAGGTCGCGCAGAACTGCTCGGGCGAAGGGTCCCCGAGCAAAGGTCCGCCCATGGGCGGCGCCGGCGGCGCGGCAACGACCGCCGCGGCGGGTTCCGGTACAGCACCGGCACATCCGGCAACGCTCAGCGCCAGGAGCACCGCGATTGGCGCAAGGCGTCGGACAGGAGTGCTCCACATGCTCATGTCGTCGATCCCCCAGGTCCCCCTCGGCGGCCGTGGCCGGCCGGCTGCCCTCGGTGAAGGCACTGCTGAGACTCGCAGCCGGCCGCATCCGGGCCAATGGTGTGAACTCCCCGTACCGGTGCGGCACACCCCCGCTCCTCGGTGGGGCTTCCCCCAGCCGGCCTCGGGTAGGGCGCGCCCGGCCTGACGGACCGGCTCGGCGCCGGCGGTGATCTTGCCTGGTCTCCGGGCGGGCGGTATGGTCCGGCCAAATTCCATATGCCGTTCGAACCGCGGCGGGAGAGCTCGGGCCGGTAGTTCGGCCAGGGCACCGAAGGAGCAAATCTCCCCAGAATCTCTCAGGTCCAGCTACCGCCGCGGTGAGGCAACTCTGGAAAGTCGGGGCCGCCGATGGCCCCGCGCCCACGGTGCAAACCGCCTCCGGCGGTGAAGCTCTCAGGCTGTGACGACAGAGCGGGGAGGTCATCCACCAGCGCCCGCGCCACGTGCGGATACGTCAGGGAGCCTTCCAGCATGAGCAAACCCACCCCGCTGCACGACCAGCACGTCGGCCTCGGCGCGATGATGACCGACTTCGCCGGCTGGGCCATGCCGCTGCGCTACGGCAGCGAGAGCACCGAGCACCGGGCCGTGCGGACCGCCGCCGGCATCTTCGACCTCAGCCACATGGGCGAGATCGAGATCGCCGGCGCCGAGGCGGTCGACGCGCTGGACCACGCGCTGATCAGCGACATCGGCAAGGTCGGGGTGGGAGGCGCCAAGTACACGATGATCTGTGCCGAGGACGGCGGGATCCTGGACGACCTGATCGTCTACCGACTCGGCGAGAACCGCTACCTGGTGGTGGCCAACGCCGCCAACGCCGAGGTGGTGCTCGACGAGTTGCGCGCCCGGGCCGAGGGGTTCGACGCCGAGGTGTCCGATAACCGCGACGACTACGCACTGATCGCCATCCAGGGCCCGCGCGCCGCGGCGATCATGGCCGGGCTCACCGACGCCGAGCTGGAACAGATCCGTTACTACGCGGCCGGTCAGGTCACCGTCGCCGGGGTGTCCGCGCTGCTGGCCCGCACCGGGTACACCGGTGAGGACGGGTTCGAGATCTTCTGCGCGGCCGAGGACGCCACGGCGGTGTGGACCCGCGCACTGGCCGCCGGCACCGGCTACGGGCTCATCCCGACCGGGCTGGCCTGCCGCGACACGCTGCGGCTGGAGGCGGGCATGCCGCTCTACGGTCACGAGCTGAGCCGTGAGGTGAGCCCGTACTCGGCCAACCTGGGCCGGGTGGTGGCGCTGAAGAAGCCCGAGTTCGTCGGCCGGGACGCGCTGGCCAACCGGGCTGAGAAGGGTGAGCCGAGGCGGCTGGTCGGGCTGGTCACCTCGGGTCGGCGGCCGCCCAGGGCGGGCTACCCGGTGCACGACGAGGACGGCGCGACCATCGGCGAGGTGACCAGCGGCGGCCCGTCGCCGACCCTGGGGCACCCGATCGCGATGGCCTACCTGGACACCGATCACACCGAGCCGGAGCACCAGGTGGCGATCGACATCCGCGGCAGCTCCGAGCCGGCTCGCGTAGTCCCCCTCCCCTTCTACCGCCGCCCCCGCTAACCGCCGCCCCCTGACCCCCGCCCCCGCTAACCGCCGCCTCCCCTCACGGCCGCCGCCTCCGCGCTCGCACAGCTTGCGTGGTGCTCACACAGCTTGCGTGGTGCTGACACAGCCGCCTGGGCCGCTGTGTCGAGCCGGGGAAGCTGTGTGAGCGGCAACGGCGGCCGGCGCTAGGGCGGCCAGGGTCAGGCGCGGTTGTCGGCGTCTTCGAAGATCAGGAATGTGCGGGTGGCCAGGACGCCGGGTACCGCCTGCAACTGGTCCAGGACCACCCGGCGCAGCGCGGCGTTGTCGGCCGCTCTGACCAGCAGGATGACGTCGAACTCGCCGCCCACCAGGGCCATGTGCCGGACCTCCGGGATCTCGCCCAGCCGCGCCTTGAGGTCACGCCAGGAGTTCTGCCGTACGGACAGCGTGACGTAGGCGGAGGTGGACAGCCCGACCCGGACCGGATCCACCAGCGCGGTGAATCCGGTGATCACCCCGGACCTGGTCAACCGGTCCAACCGGGCGTAGGCGTTGGCCCGGGAGATGCGCACCTGCTCGGCGAGCGCCCGCACCGACAATCGGCCGTCCACCCGCAGCGCGTCCACGATGTGTCGATCGATCTCATCGAGACTGTCGGCCATCTGTCTCGCCTCCTCCCCCTCGGCGGTCGGTTCCTGGACTGGATGACACCGTCGAGCCGGTCTGATCAGTCGATTGTCTCGCAATCCATCCAGAACATGGCCGTTTTGCCCCAGTCGGAGAACGATCTGAGCTAGTTGTCTTCTCGCGAGGAGGTATCGAAATGGCGAAACCACCCCGCGCCAGCGCACTGGTCCGCATCCTGGACGAGCACGGCCAACGGGTGGCCGGCTCCCCCGCGCCGCCCGACCCGGACGTGCTGCTGAGCGGCTACCGGGCGATGGTCGCGGCCCGGCGACTGAACGACCAGGCCGGCGCGCTGGTGCGGCAGGGCCGGCTGGCGGTGTACCCGTCCTCGCACGGCCAGGAGGCCTGCCAGGTCGCGGCGGCGAGCGTGCTGGCCGACGGCGACTGGCTCTTCCCCACCTACCGGGACACGGCCGCGATCGTGGCCAGGGGCGTCGACCCGGCCGAGGTGCTCAGCATGCTGCGCGGCGACTGGCACTGCGGCTACGACCCGGTGGCGCACAAGGTGGCGCCTCAGACCACCCCGCTGGCCACTCAGCTGTTGCACGCGGTCGGGGTCGCGCACGCCGCCCGACTCAAGGGCGAGGACACCGTGGTGATGGCGTTGTGCGGGGACGGCGCGACCAGCGAGGGCGACTTCCACGAGGCGCTCAACTTCGCCGCCGTGTTCGCCGCGCCGGTGGTGTTCCTGGTGCAGAACAACAAGTACGCGATCTCGGTACCGCTGGCCCGCCAGTCGGTGGCGCCGTCGCTGGCCGCCAAGGGCGTCGGCTACGGCGTGCCCGGCATCCAGGTGGACGGCAACGACCTGGCCGCGCTGAGCCTGGTGCTCACCGAGGCGGTCGACCGGGCCAGGCAGGGCTCCGGTCCGACCCTGGTCGAGGCGGACACCTACCGCATCCAGGCACACACCAACGCCGATGACGCCTCCCGCTACCGCACCGAGGACGAGGTGCGCCGCTGGGTACCGCGCGATCCGCTCACCAGGCTGCGCGCCTACCTGGTGGACCAGGGCGCGCTGGACGCAACCGGCGACGCCGAGATCACCGCCGCCGCCGAGGACATGGCCGCACGCCTGCGCGCCGACATGGCCGCCGAGGTCACGGTCGACCCGATGGAGCTGTTCGAGCACGTCACCGTGCACCGGAGCGGCCAACTCACCGAGCAGCGGGAGCTGCTGCGCGCGGAGCTGGCGACCGACGAGGAGCTGTCCTGATGACCGCGACGAAGATGACCATGGCGCAGTCGATCAACGCGGCGCTGCGGGACGCGATGACCGCCGACGAGTCGGTGCTGGTGTTCGGCGAGGACGTGGGCCCGCTCGGCGGGGTCTTCCGGGTGACCGACGGGCTCACCGAGACCTTCGGCGAGCAGCGTTGCTTCGACACCCCGCTGGCCGAGTCCGGCATCGTCGGGATGGCCATCGGCATGGCGATGAACGGGATGCGCCCCGTCGTCGAGATGCAGTTCGATGCGTTCGCCTACCCGGCCTTCGAACAGATCGTCAGCCACGCCGCCAAAATGGCCAACCGCACCCGGGGCAAGCTGCGACTTCCGCTGGTCATCCGCATCCCCTATGCCGGCGGCATCGGCGGGGTGGAGCACCACTGCGACTCCTCCGAGGCCTACTACGCGCACACCCCCGGGCTGACCGTGCTCGCCCCGGCGACCAACGCCGACGCCTACGGGCTGCTCCGGGCGGCGATCGAGAGCCCCGACCCGGTGATCTTCCTGGAGCCGAAGAAGCACTACTTCAGCAAGGAGGAGGTCGACCTGGAGGTGGCCGTCCCGCCGATCGGACGGGCCGTGGTGCGCCGGTCCGGGCGGGACGCCACGCTGATCGCCTACGGCCCCTCGGTGCCCATCGCGCTGGCCGCCGCCCGCCAGGGCGCCGCCGAGGGCCGGGACATCGGAGTGGTGGACGTCCGCTCCATCGTGCCGTTCGACGACGAGACGGTGGCGAATGCGGTCCGCGCCACCGGCCGCGCGGTGGTCGTCGCGGAGGCACCCGGGTTCGCCTCGGTGGCCTCGGAGATCGCCGCCCGGGTGACCGAGCGCTGCTTCCACTACCTGGAGGCCCCGGTGCGCCGGGTCACCGGGTTCGACATCCCGTACCCGCCGCCGAAGCTGGAGCGGCACTTCCTGCCCGGGGTGAACCGCATCCTGGACGCGGTGGACGAGCTGCAGTGGGAGGACGCGTGAGTCTCCAGGTGTTCACCCTGCCTGACCTCGGTGAGGGGCTGACCGAGGCGGAGCTGGTGCGCTGGCTGGTCGCCGTCGGGGACAGCGTGGGGGTGGACGCCCCGGTGGCCGAGGTGGAGACGGCCAAGGCCCTTGTCGAGGTGCCCAGCCCGTACGCCGGGGTGATCGCCCGGCTGCACGGCGACGAGGGCAGCACCATCGCGGTGGGCGCCCCGCTGATCGAGGTGGACCCGTCCGGGAACGGAACGGCGACGGCGACGGCAACGGCGACGGCGACGCCTGAGGCGGCCAGCTATGTCGAGGAGGAGCGCGCCGGCTCGGGCAACGTGCTGATCGGCTACGGCACCTCTGAGCAGCCCGCCACCGGACGCCGGCGGGTGCGCCGCCGCCCGACCTCGAATCCCCCGCCCGACCGGCCCGTGCCCGACCGGCCCGTGCCCGACCGGCCCGTGCCCGACCGGCCGGCGGCGGATCGGCCGGCGGCGGATCGGCCAAGGGTGGCGGATCGGCCAAGGGTGAAGTCCCCGCTGGTTCGGCAGCTCGCCCGCCGGGAGGGGGTGGACCTGCACGCCCTGGTCGGCTCCGGGCCGACCGGCCTGATCACCCGGGCCGACGTCGAACGGGCCACGGTCAACGCGCCGGCAACCCCAGAACCCGACCCACGGAGCCCCGAGGAACCAGACCGGCGCACCGGACTGGCCATCCGGGAACGGATTGCGCTGCGCGGCGTCCGCAAGGTCATCGCCGACACCCTGCAGCGCAGCCGGACCGAGATCCCCGAGGCGACGACCTGGGTGGATGTGGATGCCACCGACCTGGTCGAGCTGCGCGCCTCGCTGGTCGTGGGTGCTCAGCGGCCGCCCAGCCTGCTGGCCTTCCTGGCCCGCTTCGCGGTGGCCGGGCTGCGGGTGTTCCCCGAGCTGAACGCCCGGGTGGATGCCGAGCGCGGCGAGATCGTGCAGTGGGACGGGGTGAACCTGGGCATCGCCACGCAGACCGACCGGGGCCTGATGGTGCCCGCCGTGGCCGGCGCGGATCGGCTCAGTGTGCGGGCGATGGACGCCGAGATCCGGCGGGTCACCGAGGCGGCCAGGGCCGGCACCGCCAGCTCCGGGGAACTCACCCGGGGCTCCTTCACGCTGAACAACTACGGCGTGTACGGCGTGGACGGCAGCGCCGCGATCATCAACTACCCCGAGGTGGCCATCCTCGGCATCGGGCGGATCATCCAGCGTCCGTGGGTGGTGGACGGCGCGGTGGTGCCCAGGCACATCGGCCAGCTCTCCCTGGTCTTCGACCACCGGGCATGCGACGGCGCGGCCTCGGGCGGGTTCCTGCGGCACGTCGCCGACGCCGTGGAGCACCCGCTGTCCGCCCTGGTGGACGGCTGAACGATTTCGCGTTCTAGCGTTCGGCGGCCTCCTGTCGAGCTGCGCTCCATAATCCGTGTCTTTGGGCAAATCCCGTGCCTGCCATCTTGAGCTCCAGGCTTGTCGATCGGTTAGAACAGCACGCGCGCGGCGGTGACGGCGGCGCGTGCCGAGGGGTCGCCGGTGAGGACCTCCAGTGCCGGGTTGTCGTGGCGCCCAGCGACTGTGCGCATGTAGGCCATGGCGTCGGTCCGGAGGGTGGCGACCGGCTGTCCGGCGCCGAGTTGCCATGCGCCCCTCGCGGCGCCGGTGAGCTCCAGGACCACCGTCGGCCCAGACCACTGGTCGTCTAGGTCACGCAGGACCTGCTCGACGACAGCGGGGTCGTGCCCGCCGGGTGCGAACGGTGTGCCGGTGGCCTGGCAGACGTCGTCGCGGTGCATCCACAGGTCGCGGGGGTGGATCACGTCGTGCAGGTAGGCGACTGAGATCTTCGACGGCCGCGGCAGGCCGGTGGGTACCCGCAGCCGGCGGATGAAGCCCGGGATGTGGCGCAGGCGGCGGTTGGCGCGCGGCCACAGCCGCAGGAAGCGCTCGTGCAGTTGGGCGGGGGTCATCCCGCGGTGTTCTTCGATCTGGACCTGCATGTGGCCGTCGATGTAGGACATCTCGGGGTGATGGCGGGCCGCGCGCCGATCGCGCAGCGGGAACAGCCAGGGACGCAAGTCCTCCTCGGCGTGGCCGCACAGGTGTCCGACGATGTCTTTGACATCCCACAGGGTGCACACGCTCGGGCGGGACCAGTCGCGTGGGCCGAGGCTGCCGAGCACCTCGGTCCACGCCACGATCTCCGCCGCGCGCAGCTCGTAGGCCTGCGCTTTGCCGGTCTTCTCGATCGATCGGGCCGCACGCACGGCCTGGTCCGCGGGTCTGGTCATGATGTGTGCTCCTTGGGGGCGTACCGGGCGATGAACATGTCGAACACGGTCGGGACGAGGCGGGTGAACCGGCCCTGCTCGTAGGACGCATCCGGTTCGTTGGCGAACTGCTGGGCCACCACACCGCTGACCAGGCAGGTGAACAGCGCCACGGCTTCCTCACTGGCGGCCTGCGGCGCGAGCTGCCCGGCCGCGACCGCCGCGCGCAGCCGAGAACGCAGCTCCTCCAGGTGCGCCACGGCCGGCGCGAAGGACTCCGGCGAGGGCTCGAAGCCCGGCACGGTTCGCCAGAACAGCAGCTGAGTCAGCACCGGGTTCTCGATGCACCAGCGGCAGAACCCGTCCTGGAAAGTACGCAGCCGGGCCAGTGGGTCGGCGCCGTCGAGCTCGGCGGCCTCGGCTTCCACCGCGGCGGCGGCGACGCGGCGGGCCCCCTGCGCGAAGAGTGCGTTGTAGATCGCCGCCTTCGACGGGAAGTACTGGTACAGCGACGGCGGTCGTAAACCCATCCGGCGGGCGACCTCGGCCAGGCTCAGTGCCGCCACGCCGTCTTCGGTCATGACCTCCACGGCGACCTCGAGGATCTCCTCGATCGTCTCGCGGCGGCGACGGGCGCGCCGGTCCAGGAGTTGGGCAGGGCGAGTCATCGCAGACCCTTTTGCTAGTAGGCAATTCTAAGCCTATTCGACTTGTCAATGGTTCGAAGGGCTTAGAGGTTGCGCAGAACAAAAAAGCGCCGATGTTCTACAATAACTTGACGATTGGTAAGTGTTTAGTAGAATTTTGGTGCACCCGCGCCGACCGACACCCACTGGGAGTTGCCGTGCCGTACGTCATCGCCGCGCCCTGCATCGACGTGATGGACAAGGCCTGCATGGATGAGTGCCCCGTCGACTGCATCTACGAGGGCAATCGCAAGCTCTACATCAACCCCATCGAATGCATCGACTGTGGCGCGTGCGAGCCCGCGTGCCCGGTGGAGGCCATCACCCAGGACCGTGGGGTGGACGAGGGGCACGAGGAGTTCGTGGCGGACAACGCCCGGTTCTTCGAGCTCGCCCTGCCCGGACGGGAGGAGCCGATCGGCGCCCCTGGCGGCGCCTTGGGGCTGGGCCCGGTCGGCGCGGACACTGAATTCGTGGCCGGGTACCGGCAGAGCGCGTAAGCGGCGCGCCCCCCGCGCTCGAGACCCGGACGAACACCGCCACCCACCACCACGGGCACACGGGAGTGACCACCATGGAGCAGCCGTCCCTCGAGATCCAAGCCTCACCAGCCCCCAGTGCGTCCTCAGGCCCGGAGCTGTTCAACGCGGCCGAGTACCTGCTGGGCGGGTCGCCGGACCCGGACCGGATCGCGGTGCGCCATCCCGGCGGGGAGCTCACCTATGGCCAGCTGGGCGAGGAGGTCCGCCGGGTGGCGGCTGGGCTGTTGGCGCTGGACGTGCGGCCCGAGGAGCGGGTGCTGTGTTGCATGGTCGACGACCTGGAGCTGTTCACCGCGATCCTGGCCACGATGTACATCGGCGCGGTCGCGGTGCCCTGCTCGACCATGCTGACCGGCCCGGAACTGGGCAAGCTGGTGGCCGACTCGCGGACCCGGGTGGTGATC
>DASWST010000072.1:0-3775 GCA_036402515.1 Pseudonocardia sp. | reverse complement strand
TCAGGTCGCCCATTCCCACCCGCTCCCTCGTCGCCAGCGGACGTGCCCAACCGCCAGTGTCGCGGCGCTCGCTGTCTCTCGAGAGCGGTACTGGCGCGACCTTGACGCGATGTGTCCGATCGTTGACGGGGCGCTGGCCGGGTTCTGAGAGCGCCGAGGCTGACTGGTCGCGCGCCCCACTTGTGACCAGATTTGTGACCGGGCCAGTGCGGGATCGGTTGCGATGCAACGGGACAGTGGGCCGGTCGGCAGCGCCTCGTTGCGGCATGTCCGGTTGTCAGGTGGCACGTGGCGGGAACTGGCGGGACGGCGGTTGTATAGCTCATAACCCAGAGGTCGCAGGTTCGAATCCTGCCCCCGCTACTACAACGGCCCGTCGGAATCCAGCCCCCGGCGGGCCATTTTTCCTTGTCAGGGGCTTGTGACCGGCATTGGCGTGCTGACCCGGTGACCTACGGCTGGGTCGTACTCCCACCTTCGAGGGCGCCATCTGCCCGGGTGGATCAGGACTCCGGCTTCACGCCGTCTCGTCCGGCGCCTGGCCTCCATCTAGTGCATCTCGGATCAGGCCGTCATGGTGGTAAGCCCCGTTGGTCGCCCGACGGGTCTGGAACGTTTCGCGGAGCGCCCGGGAGCGGGCAGGATGTGACGGTGCAACTCCCCGGCGAGCGAACCCCGTCGACCTCACCCCCCACCAGGCGCCGCTACTTCGTCCCGCTACCGCCCGAGCTCGGCGCTGACGCGCTCGAGCGGCTCGGCGACCTGGTCGCAATCGGCCATGTCACTCACCTCGAGATCGAGGCTGAGGACCGCGACGAGGCCCGCTTGATCGCGGCCGAGCTCATCGCCGATGCCGGAGCATCTCGCGGGCGCGCCGGGTAGCCGCCAAGATGCCGGGCATGGGCATCACGGTGGACCGTACAGCCCCAACTACGCCTCGACCCGGGGTTGGCGCACGGCGAGTTCTTCACCCGGGAGGGCCGCCTGGTCGCCTCGGTCACGCAGGAGGTGCTGATCCGGCGCCGCTGACCGGCCGGCCCCGCCGCGCCCAGCTCGACCCTCATCGGGCGGGGCGCGGGCGCAGCGCCCGGTAGGTCAGCGCCGCGCCGACCACGGACAGCGCGGCGAGCCCGACCGCCACCAGGTGGAACGCCGAGCTCAGCGCGGCGCCCACCGGTGCGCCCTCGGAACCGTCGACCAGTCCCTGCACGGCGTGCCCGGCGATCTCGCCGGCCCGCCCGCCCGGTACGCCGTCGCGGCGCAGCGCGGCCGCCGTCCAGTTGGTCAGTACCGCCGCCGCTCCGGCCACCGCGATCGACTCGGCGGCCAGCCGGACGGTGTTGAAGATCCCGGCGGCCGCGCCGGCGTGCTCCACCGGTACCGAACTGACCGCCGCGTTGTCCATCACGCCGAACGCCAGCCCGACGCCGAGGCCGCACAGCAGCAGCGGGCCGGCGAGCCCCAGCCACGTGCTGTGCGGGTTCAGGGTGAGCAGCCCGAGGCAGCCGACGGCGTTCAGCACGGCGGCCAGCGTGAGCACGGTGCGCAGCGAGGTCCGGGCGCCGAGCCAGCCGCCGAGCAGGGGCGTCACCAGTACTGGCAGGGTGAGCGGGATCAGCGCCAGCCCGGAGCTCAGCACGTCGCGGCCGGTCAGCCCCTGCAGGTACGGCGGCAGGTAGACCAGTAGCACGACGAAGGCCAGGGTGACCGCGAACGGCTGGCAGACCACCGCGACGAAGTCGGCCCGCCGGAACAGTCGCACGTCGAACATCGCCCGCCGCACGTCCCGCGCCTCGACCACGACGAACGCGGTCAGCAACACCACCGAGGCGACCAGCGGCGCCACGGTTGCGGCGCTGCCCCAGCCGTGCGTGGTGGCGCCGACGAACACGAACGACACGCTGGCCAGGCCGGCGGTGAACGTGCCGAGGCCGGGCCAGTCCAGGGGGGTGGCGGCCGGGTTGCGCGACTCCGGCGCCCGCCGCGCGCAGAGCAGCGCGGCCAGCGCGACGGCGGCGACCGCGAAGAACACCGCGCGCCAACCCGCCACGTCGACCAGGGCACCGGCGGCCACCGGACCGAGGGCCAGCCCGCCGCCGAACGACGTGCCGAGCACGCCGAACGCGAACCGCCGGCGCTGGCCGGTGGCGGCGTGCGCGAGCACCGCGGCGCCGCTGGCCAGCACCGCGGCTCCACCGCAGCCCTGCGCGGCGCGCAACAAGTCGATCAGCGGCAGTGAGTCGCTGAGCGCGATCAGCAGCGCCATCGCCGCAACGGTGCCAATGCCGGCCAGCAGCACCCGGCGCCGGCCGAACCGGTCGGCCAGGCTGCCGCAGGCCATCGCCATCGACGCGAAGGTCAGGTTGAACGCGTTCTGCACCCACTGCGTCGCGCCGATCGACGAGCCGAGCTGCGCGGACAGCTCCGGCAGCGCGACGGCAGCGCCGGTCACCGAGAACGGCAGGGCCGCGCTGGCGGTCGCCACCGCGGCCAGGGTCCAGCCGAACCGGCCCCCGTCGGTCGTCGCTGTTGGTACGGCGGGCGCGGCGGGTGGTGCGGCAGCTGGCGGTGTGGTCGGGCGCGGCCCGGTGGGGGCGGCCCGGGTTGGGGTGCGCCGCGGGCTGTCTGGCGACATGTGGGGGACTCCTGGCCGGTCGGGGCGGTCGGCGGCGGCTGCCCCGACCGGCTCCGACTCTGCGAGCGGGGGTCGATAGCGACAATGGGCCGCTCGTTCCCCGGACACCGCTTTCCCTGGACACCGCCCTCCCAGGACACCGCCCTCCCAGGACATGACAGGGCCACCCTCACCGGCGCGGCGGCGGCGATACTCGTGGGGTGTCCGACCACGAATTCGGCAAGTACCTGCGCGCGCGGCGAGCCCTCGTCTCACCGGATGCGGTCGGCTTGGCGCCCGCTGGCCACCGCAGGGTGCCGGGGCTGCGCCGGGACGAGGTCGCCCGCCTCGTCGGGGTGAGCACCGACTACTACACGCGCCTGGAGCAGGGCCGGGTCGGGCGGCCGTCGGACAGCGTGCTGGACGCGCTTGGTAGGGCGCTGCGGCTGGGCCAGGCCGAGCGGACCCACCTCTACAACCTCGCGGCGAGCCCGAGGCGCCGCCCGGCGAGCCGCCCGAGGCGGACGGCGCGCGCGGAGCTGGTCCGGGTGGTCGACTCGATCCTCACCGGGCCCGCAGTGATCATGAACGAGCACTCCGACGTGCTGCACTGGAACGCGCTGGCCGCCGCCGTGCTGGCCGACTTCCCGGCACTGTCGCCGGCCCGGCGCAACATGGCCCGCCTGCTGTTCCTGGACCCGGCCGCCGCGGCGCGGCACCTGGACTGGGAGACCTCGGTGCGCGACACGGTCGGCATCCTGCGGCTGTCCGCCGGGCGCGACCCGCACGCGCCGGGGCTGGCGGAGCTGGTCGGCGAGCTGTCGCTGCACAGCGAGATGTTCCGCGAGCTGTGGGCCAGCCACCACGTGCACGAGAAGACCCACGGCCGCAAGCGGTTCCACCACCCGGCCGTCGGCGACTTCGAGCTCGACTACGAGACGCTGCACGTGCCCGGCCCGGAGCACCAGATGCTGGTCGTGCACACCCCGGTACCCGGGTCCGCCTCGGCCCAGGCGATCAGCCTGCTGGCCAGCCTGGTCGCGCCCCCTCCCAGCACTCCGGCCGGCCACCCAGCGCCGACCGAACCCGGCCGCTGACTGCCCGGACGGGGTTGGCCATGGACGGTGTCGCGGCGCTTACCCCGGCTCAGCTCGTGTGGTC
>DASWST010000071.1:0-26302 GCA_036402515.1 Pseudonocardia sp. | reverse complement strand
TGACAGCGGTTGGCCGGATGCCAGGGTCATCGGCGCCTCGGCGTTGAACGTGGAGAAGCAGTACCAGGGCTGGCCGCGCTTGCAGGCCCGGCAGGTGCCGCACACCGCCCGCCAGTTCAGGATCACGAAATCGCCCGCCTCCACGTCGGTGACGCCGGCGCCGACGGCCTCCACGATCCCGGCCGCCTCATGCCCCAGCAGGAACGGGAACTCGTCGTTGATCCCGCCCTCCCGATAGTGCAGGTCGGTGTGGCAAACCCCGCAGGCCTGCACCTTCACCACCGCCTCGCCCGGTCCCGGATCCGGCACCGTGATCGTCTCCACCGACACCGGCTTACCCTTGGTGTGCGAGACGACCCCGCGTACCTCCTGCGCCATGACTGACTCCCGTGTGTGTCTCGAAGCTCCGTGCGGCCGTTCGGCCACTCCGCCATGTGGCTCGGCCGGAGCCCATGCGGCGGAGACTATGTTTCCTCCCGCAGGGTGCCATGGTTGACCGTCTCGCGGGGTCCCGGACGGTACGTTTTCCTGATGATCGAACGAACGGACGCCGGGTCGATCGTCGTACTGAGCCTGGCGCATGGTCCGGTCAACGTGATGGACACCGCGCTGCTGCGGGCAGTCACCGAGACGTTCAAGGCGCTGGCCGCGGAGCAGCCGGCGGCGGTGGTGCTCACCGGGGCCGGCAGGGCGTTTTCCGCCGGGGTCGACCTGCGCCGCCTGCTGGACGGCGGCCCGGAGTACGCGAAGGAGTTCCTGCCCGCGCTGAGTGACGCGCTGCACACCGTGTTCACCTTCGACCGCCCGGTAGTGGCGGCGGTGAACGGGCACGCCATCGCGGGCGGCTGCGTGCTGGCCTGCTGCGCGGACGTGCGGCTGATGGCGGCCGGCAAGGCCCGGATGGGCATCCCGGAGATCAAGGTCGGGGTGCCGTTCCCCCGGGTGCCGCTGGAGGTGATGGTGCACGCCGTGGGTCCGAAGGTGGCCGGCCGGTTGGTGCTGCGGGCGGACACCCTGTTGCCGGCCGACGCGCTGGAGCTGGGCCTGGTGGACGAGGTGGTGGAGCCGGACACACTGCTGGACCGGGCGGTCGCCACCGCCACCGAACTGGCCACCGCGATCCCGGCGGACACCTTCGCGCTGACCAAGGCGCAGTTGCGCCGGGAGACTGTGGAGCGGATGGCCCGGTACCGGGTGGACGAGGACGACCCGGTGGCGCGGCTGTGGGACCGCCGGGTGAGCGACGGCTGGACCGCCCACTATCTGGAGTCGGTCACCGGCAAGGGGTAGGTGGGCTCGGAACGAGCGGATGTCAACCGGCTCGGTCGGCGATCATGAGGCAGGCTGGCAGGCATGCGTTATGGCAGCTTCGTCCCCGTCGGTCAGCCGTCCGAGTCCCCCCGGCTCGGGGTGCTGGCCGACGACGGCGCCGTCCTGGACCTCACCGCCCTGCACGCCGAGCGTCCGGTGCCCTGGCCGGAGCTGTTGGTCGCGCCGTCGTTGGATGCGCTGTTGGCGGCCGGCCGCCCTGCCTGGCGGGAGGTGCACGGGTGGCTGTGCGCCACGCTGGCCGACCCGGAGCCGTTGTCCCCGTACCGGTACCCGGCGGCGGCGGTGACCCCGCTGCTGGCGTTCACCGTCGGCGACTACGTCGATTTCTACGCCTGCGAGCAGCACGCGGTGAACGGCGCACGGATCTTCCGGCCGAACGAGGAGCCGCTGCCACCGAACTGGCGATACCTGCCGATCGGCTACCACGGCCGGTCGAGCACCATCCGGGGTTCGGGCACCCCGGTGCGCCGGCCGAACGGGCAGCGCGGTCCGGGTGACTTCGGGCCGACCAAGGCGCTGGACTTCGAGGCCGAGCTGGGGTTCGTGCTCGGCGGGCCGCCGACCGCGCCCGGCGAGTCGGTGCCGATGGCGGAGGCCGAGGACCACCTGTTCGGCGTGGTGCTGCTCAACGACTGGTCGGCCCGGGACATCCAGCGCTGGGAGGCCCGCCCGTTGGGGCCGCTGCTGGGCAAGGCGTTCGGCACGTCGATCTCCTGCTGGGTGACCCCGTGGGAGGAGCTGGCCGCCGCCCGGGTCGACCCGCCGGCCCGTGACCCCGAACCGCTGCCGTATCTCCGTGGCCCCGGTGACCAGGGGCTGGATCTGGCGCTCGAGGTACGGCTGAACGGCGAGGTGATCTCCCGGCCGCCCGGCTCCTCGCTGTACTGGACCGCGCCGCAGTTCATCGCGCACCTCACCTCCGGCGGCGCCACGCTGCGCCCCGGTGACCTACTCGGCTCGGGCACCATGAGCGGGCCGGAGCGCAACCAGCGCGGTTCCCTGCTCGAGCTGAGCTGGGGCGGCACCGACCCACTGCCACTGGCCGACGGCAGCGAGCTGACCTACCTCCGGGACGGCGACGAGCTGCTGATCAACGCCAGCGGACCGGGGCCACACGGCGCCCGCGTCCAACTCGGCGAGGTACGCGGCAACGTTCTCCCAGCTCATACCCCGTGAGTGGTTAGCGTTGCTATAGCCACGCTAACCACTCACGGGCCATTTAGTGGAGGGGATGTGGTTCGCCGAGCGCGTCCAGGATCAGCGGCGGGATCTCCCGCTTCGCGTAGTCCTCGGTGCTGACAACGACGTAGACGATGCGGCCGTTGGTGGTCGACTCCCCGGACTCCCGGCGGATCTGGAAGTCCAAGGTGAAGCTGGTCCGTCCTAGCCGGGACGGTGACACAGCCACCGCAATCGGCTCGCCGAACCGCACCCCGGACTTGTAGTCGATTTCTGAACGCACCAGCTGGACGTCGTAGCCGGCCGCCATCATGTCCGGGTACGGCAGCCCTCGGTGCCGGAAGAACGCCGCCATCGCCTCGTCGAAGTAGGTGAAGTACCAGCCGTTGAAGACGACGCCTTGGACGTCCACCTCCATGTAGCGGACGGTGACCGGAAAGGTGAACACGGCGGCGTCGGTGGGGGCGACCATGCCGCTCACATTAGTGTCCGCGTGCCGGCCCGAGGTGCGACTTTACCGGCGCTTCAGCCTCGCGTGCGGAAGGACAGCAGGCCGTCCAGGCCGCGCTTGCGGGCCTCGTTGGCGATCACCAGCCGCTGGATCTCCGAGGTGCCCTCCCAGATGCGGTCCACCCGCAGCTCGCGCCATAGCCGCTCCACCGGGTAGTCCCGGATGTAGCCCCGCCCACCGAAGATCTGCTGGCAGCGGTCGGCGACCCGGTTGGACGCCTCGGACGCGGCCAGCTTTACCGTGGCCGCCTTGGCGTGCAGCGTCTTGCGGGTCGAGGGGTCGGGCCGGGAGGCCTGGTCGAACTCCCAGGCCACCTGGTGGGTGAACGCCCGGTTGGTGGCGATGTCCACCACCGAGTCGGCGATCATGGCCTGGATCAGTTGGCGGTCGATCAGCGGCACGCCGCCCTGTACCCGCTGCCTGGCCCAGTCGGTGGCCAGGGTGAGCGCCCGCTCGGCGGCGCCGATGGTGCGCGCCCCGATCATCAGTCGCTCCTCGGTGAACCAGTCGCGGGTCAGCTCGTAGCCCTGGCCGAGGAAGCCGCTGCCGCCCAGCACCGCGTCCGCTCCCACCCGCACCCCGGTGAACTCGAACTCCGGGTGCTCGTAGACGAAGGTGTGGGTGAACCGGGGTACCTGCTTGATCCGCACGCCGGGGGTGTCGGCATCGACAAGGAACATCGTCGGCCCGGCGCCGGGTACCTGGGCCAGCACGATCAGGAAATCGGCCACGTCGCCGACCGTGACGAACCACTTCTCCCCGTCGATCACGTAGCCGTCCCGGTCCGGCACCGCGGTGGTGGCGATGGCGGACGGGTCCGAGCCGGCGTCAGGTTCGGTGATCGCCACCGCGTCCCGCCGCTCCCCCCGGGCGCCCGGAATGAGGTAGCGCTCACGCTGCTCAGGGGTGGCGTGGATAAGCGGATTGGCCGGGCGCCACACGGTGTCCCACAGCGCATTGGTCAGCTTGCCCAGCTCGTCCTGCACGACCACCTGCTCCAGCACGGTGAGCCCGGCGCCGCCGTATACGGTGGGGGTGTTGATCGCCTGCAGGCCGCTGGCCAGCACCTCCTGCCGGATCGCGGTGTGCGCTTCGGGGCTGAGTCCGTTGTGGCGCTCGCACTCGTCCTCGTAAGGAATGATCTTCGCGGTGAGGTCGGCGGCGCGCTGCTTGAGGTCCGCGAGCCGGGGCGAGTAGGCGAAATCCATGGTTTCCTCCCGGTGGTTCGGTGATCAGGCGAGCACGATGCGGGCGTCCAGGCCGAGCGCGCGGTGCGGTGTGGCCAGTAGCGGGTTGACCTCCAGCTCGGCGATCTCCGGGTGCGCGGCGGCGACCTGGGTGACCACGGCGATGAGGGCGGCGGCCGCGTCCAGGTCCACCGGCGGGCGGCCGCGTACCCCGCGCAGCAGCGCCGCCGAGCGCAGCCCGGTGAGCAGCTGTTTCGCCGTGGCGGCGGAGACCGGGGCGAGCGCGAACGCCACATCGGCGAGCACCTCGGTGAAGACCCCGCCGAGGCCCACCATGGCCACCGGACCGAACCGGGGGTCGGTGCGCACGCCGGCGATCAGCTCCACGCCGCCGGTCAGGTCGGCCATCGCCTCCACGCAGTAGCCGGGGGCGCTCAGCCGGTCGGACATGTCGGCGAACGCGGCGCGCAGCTCCTCCTGGCCGGTCAGGCCGAGGGCCACCCCGCCGGCGTCTGACTTGTGCGGCAGCCCGAGCGCTTTGAGCACCACCGGGTAGCCGATCTCGGCGGCGGCGCGGGCGGCCCGGTCAGCGGCGGCGGAGTCGGCCTGATCGGCGGTGGTGATGAGGGCGGCGGCCGGGAATTCGACGCCGGCCTCCGCCAGCAGCTGGCGGGCGTCCCAGTACCCGTCGGCGGTGACCGGTGGCGCGACCGGTGGCGGGGCGACGACGGTGACCGTTCCGCCCGAGCCGAGCAGGGCCAGGGTGCGCGCGGCGTCCTCCACCGCGCCGAACACCGGGACGCCGCGCTCGGCGAGCACCCGGGCGGCGGGACTGTCCGGGTACATGGTGTGCACCGCGACCGGCTTGCCGTGCGACCGCGCCTGGTCGGCCATCGCGCCGGCGACGGCCACCTCCGCGCTGGCCAGGGCCGGTCCGTACTCGCCGTAGCCCCCGAAGTACCCGGTGACCAGGGCCCCGTCCACCTCGGCGGAGCCGAGCATGGCGGCCAGCACCCTGGCGAACGTGCTGATGTCCCGCGCGCCGGCCAGGTCGACCGGGTTGCTCACGGCGGCCGACGGGGGAAGCTGACCGCGCAGCTCGGTGGCCAGCGCGGGCGGGAACTCCGGCACCGCCAACCCGGCCGCCTCGAGCAGGTCGCAGGCCAGCGCGCCGTGCCCACCGCCGTCGGCCAGCACCGCGACCCGCCGCACCCGGACAGCACCCGGGCCGCCGCCGAGAGTCCGGCCGACGCGGAACGGGCCGCCGCTGGGAGGGCCGCCTCCGAACGGGCCGCCGCTGGGAGGGCCGCCGCCGAGAGGGCCGCCGGCGAGAGCGAGGCCGCCCCCGGGCGAGCCACCGCACAGCGCGCCCGCCAGGTTGGCCAGCTCCCTCGGCGAGGCGACCCGGTAGACCCCGGCCGCCCGACAGGCGGCGTCGATCACCGCGCTGTCCGAGGTGAGCGCGCCGGTGTGGGAGCGGGCGCCGCGCACCGACCCGGCACTGCCGCCGACGGTGAGCAGCAGCACCGGCTTGCCTACCCTGGTCGCTTCGGCGGCCGCCGCCACGAACGCCCGCCCGTCGCCGAAGTCCTCGCAGTACACCGCGATCAACTCGGTGCCCGGGTGCGTCGTACAGCTGAGGATTAGGTCGGCCGCGGCCAGGTCCGCCTGGTTGCCCAGCGAGGCGAAGCGGGCGAAGCCCAGCCCGTGCCCGGCGAGCACCTGGCTGAGCTCCAACGCCATGTTGCCGCTCTGCGAGAGCAGGCTCACCCCGCCGGGCGGCAGCGGGTTCGAGGCCAGGGTCAGCCCCGTGGTGGAGTCCGCCACACCCAGGCAGTTCGGCCCGAGCAGCAGCGCGCCGGCCGCCCGGACCCGCTGGGCTACCCGCTCCTGCACCGCCCGCCCGTCCGGCCCGAGCTCGGCGAACCCGGCGGTAATCCCCACGATGGCGCGGGCCCCGGCGCGCAGCGCGTCGTCCACCGCCGGCTCGAACCCGGCCGCCGGCACCGCGATCACCACCAGCTCCACCGGCCCGGGAGCCTCGGCCAGGGTGCGATAGGTCGGCCACCCGAGTACCGGTTGGGCGCGGCGGTTGATCAGGTGCACCGGACGCGAGCCAGCCATCCGCAGCGCCTGCACGCTGATCCAGTTGCCGTACTTGGACTCGTCGTCGCTGGCCCCGAGCACGGCCACCGAAGCAGGGTCGAACAACACGGAGAGGTCCCTGCTCGCCGCCATCGAGGTCTCCCAGGTCTGACTGATGCGTCAGTTAGCCGCGAAAAAGCGCAGTTGTCAAGGGCAGAGTGACTGACTGACACGTCAGTTTGTGTATGGTCCTAGCAGGCCGATCGAGGGAGACAGCGGTGCCCACACAGCTCGACCTGGAGGAGCGGCGGCGGGCCGCGATCCTGGACGCGGCCGGCACGCTGATCGCCGAGCGGGGTTACCACGCGGTGCGGATCGCGGACGTCGCACGCCTGGTGGGCACCAGCACGGGCGCGGTGCACTACTACTTCCCGGGCAAGAACGATGTGCTCACCGCCGCCCTGCGGCACAGCGTGGAGCGGGCATTCGAGCGGCAGAGCGCCGCGCTGGCCGGCATCGACGACGCCCACCAGCGGCTGCTCAAGCTGATCGACATGCAGCTGCCCAGGGTCGGTGGGGTGCGTGACGAGTGGTCGGTGTGGATCCAGTTCTGGGCGGAGGCGACCATCCACCCCGAGCTGCGCCCGGTGCACAACCAGTTCTACGCGCGCTGGCAGGAGACCGTGGCCCGGATCGTCCGGCGAGGTCAGCGGCAGGGGGTGTTCCACGCCGAGGTGGATGTCGACGGGGTGACCCGCCGGCTCACCGCGCTCACCGACGGCGCGGCGATCCAGGTGCTCACCGGCGCGCCGGGGATGACCGTGACGGTGATGCGTGAGCTGCTCGTCGAGTTCGTGCGCCGGGAACTGATCCCGCCGGGAACTGATCCCGCCGGGAACTGAGCCCGCGGGAACTGATCCCGCGGGAACTGATCCCGCTGGGAACTGATCCCGCCGCGGAACAGGTAGTCGGCTGAGGCGAGGCGGGTAGTCGAGTACGCGTGACGGGGCGGCCCTGCGGGCAGAGGATCTTCCCATCGGCCGAGAACGCGGAGCTGGCGAGCAGCAACCCCGCTAGACCCGGCGGCGGATCTGTGGAGGCAGCGGCCATGACCCACACCCTCAGTGTCGACATCGAGGCCCTCCGCTCGGGGATGCGTGGCCAAACCGTCAGCCCGGACTCGGCGGACTACGACCAGGTGCGCACGGTGTGGAACGCCGACATCGACCGCCGCCCAGCGCTGATCATCCTGTGTGAGTTCCCGTTCGACGTGGCCAGCGGCCTCAGGTTCGCCCAGGAGCACGGGCTGGAGGTCGCGGTGCGCGGCGGCGGGCACAGCCCCGGCGGCGATTGCACCGTGGACGGCGGCCTGGTGATCGACCTGCGCCGGATGAACCGGGTCAGCGTGGATCCGGTGGCCAAGCGGGCCCGCGCCGGCGGTGGCACGCTGCTGGCCGACCTGGACGCGGCCACCCAGGCGCACGGCCTGGCCCTGCCCTCCGGGATGATCAGCCACACCGGCATCGGCGGCCTCACCCTGGGCGGCGGGATGGGCTGGCTGACCCGGCTGGGCGGGCTGAGCATCGACAACCTGGTGTCCGCCGAGGTGGTTACCGCCGATGGCTCGGTGCTGCGGGCGTCGGAAACTCAGCACCCGGACCTGTTCTGGGCGATCCGGGGCGGCGGGGGCAACTTCGGCGTGGTCACCGAGTTCGAGTTCCGGCTGCACGAGGTCGGGCCGATGGTGCACTTCGGCTTGCTGTTCTGGGGGCTGGACCAGGGCGCCGAGGTGCTGCGGATCGCCCGCGAGATCATCCCGACGCTGCCCCGGACGCTGAACGTGCTGATCGGCGGGCTGAACGCGCCGCCGGCTCCGTTCATCCCCGAGCAGCACCAGGGCCAACCGGGCTATGCCCTGCTGATCGCCGGCTTCGGTTCCGAGGAGGAACACGGCGCCGCCGTGGCCGCGCTCAGCGCCCAACTACCGCCGACCGTCGAGTTCGTCACGCCGATGCCGTTCGTGGCCCTGCAGCAGCTGGTCGACGAGGCGAACAAGTGGGGCCAGTACAACTACGTGCGCTCGGCGTACCTGGCCGAACTCACCGACGACGCCATCGAGGTGATCACCGACCAGGTACCGAAACGCACCTCACCGCTGTCGGAGATGCTGTTCTACCGATTGGACGAGGCGTACTGCGAGGTCGGCGACGAGGACACCGCATTCGGCGGCCAGCGCACCCCGGGGTACACGGTGTTCCTGATCGGGGACTGCCCGACGCCTGAGCTGCTGAGCGTCGACCGGGCCTGGGTACGGGACAGCTGCCAGGCCTTGCTGCCGCACAGTGAGGACACCGGCAGCTACCTCAACGGGATGACCGAGTACGTCGAGGACCGGGTGCTCGCCGCCTACGGTGCCAAGTACCCGCGGCTGGCTCAGATCAAGGCCCGCTACGACCCGGAGAACATGTTCCACCGCAACCCCAACATCAAGCCCGGCTGAACCCGGGTGGGGCTCGAGCCCGGCCGACCCGACCGGTCGGGCTCGACTCCCGACCCGTTGTGCAGCCTTACGCCCTGCTGACCGGGTCGTCCGTCTCCGGGGGCGCCACCAGGGCGGCCAACGCGGCCCGGTCAGGCAGGCCCAGTCGGGTGCACGCGCGGTAGACGTGGCCCTCCACGGTGCGTACCGACACGTGCAAGCGGGCGGCGATCTCCCGGTTGGACAGCCCGGTGGCGGCCAGCGTGGCCACCTCCCGCTCACGCGCGCTGATCGGCAACGGCGCCGTCCCGGCCCGCAGCGCGGGAGTGCGGGCGCCCTCGCAGCGCTGCGCCAGCGCGGCGGCCCTGGCGGTGGCGAACGCGGCCGGCGCGGTGTGGCCACGAGCGCGAAGCAGCGTGGCCGCCTGTGCCGCGGCGTCGGCGGCGAGCAGCACCAGCTCGGCCTCCTCCAGCGCGGCGGATGCGGCGAGCAGCGCATCCGGGTCCTGGCTGGCCAACGCGGTGGCGTGCGCGGCGGCCGCCGGGGCGCGCGGCCCGTCCACCTGGCCGGCCAGCTCGGTCAGCCGGGCCGCCTGGCCGGTGTCGCCGAAGCAGACGGCGGCGTGCCGGGCTACTACCTCCACGGCAAACTGCCCGGACTCGCCGGCCAGCTCGGCCGCCCGCAGCGCTCGCTCGATCGCCTGTCCTGTGCCGCCCTCGGCAGCCGCAACCCAGGCGCCGGCCAGGATCAGCTCCGGATCCACGCAGCGCACCCCCGGGTGTCTGGCCCGCTCCGCCCGCGCCAGCGCCTCCTGGGCGAGCCGAGGAATACCGGCCATGCCGAATGCCTGCGCGACGCCCGCCTCGAGCAGCGCGGTCCATCCGCCGCCGTGGCCGGGAAAGAACGGCAGCGCGGCCTGGATCAGCCGGGCCGAGGTGCGCACCTCCCCGGTGTCCAGGGCGATCCGCCCGGCCACCACGTCCCTGGCCATCGTGGCGTAGCGGCCGGGCAGGTCGCGTAGCCAGGTGCCGCACTCCCTGGCCTGCCCGGGCCGGCCGGCCAGGCCCAACCCGTAGGCCTGGAAGTAGCGCATGTTGAACTGCATGTGCGCGGTCTCCGGGGCGTTCAGCGCCTCGGCGACCACCCGGCCGACCAGCGCTTCCAGCTGGTCCTCCCGCCCGGCCAGCGAGTGCACCATGATCAGTCCGTAGCCCGCCCAGGTGGCCGCGAAGCTGGACGCCGTCGGCTGGTCCAGCACCCGCGCCGCGTACTCCCGCGCTTCATTCAGCCGGTTGCCCGCGGCCGCGAACAGTGCCCGCAGCGCGTCCGAGTACTCCGGCCGGGGCGGGTCGGTCTGATCGTCCGTACCGCCTGCTTCGCGGTCAGCCGACGAGCTGAGTTCGAGCAGCTGGTAGGCCTGATCGATCTCGGCGAGCAGGAAGAACCGGTTGATCGCGCGCAGCGCCGCCACTCGCGCGCGCTGCTCCCCGGTCCTGGCCAGCGCGGCCGCGTGAGCGAGTTCCACCTCGGCCTCAGCCGGGCGGACCACCCAGGACAGTGTCTGCCCGAGCGCCACGCGGGGTTCGAACCCGCCGCCGGCCTCGGTGGCCGCGCGCAGCAGCCGCTCGGCCAACACCCAGTCGGCCAGCAGGGCGGCCTCGGTGGCCGCGCTGGTCAGCAGCGTGGCGTCGGCCCGCAGGTCGCTGTCCAGGGTCAGCACCGCGCGGCGCAGTGCGTCCCCGATCCGCCGCGCCCCGGTGGCGGCGAGGGCGGTGGCCAGCTCGCCGCGGCGGCGCCTGGCGCGGATCGGCCCGGTCCGGGTGCGTACCGCGTCGCCGTAGAGCGGGTGGCCCAGCCGCGCGCCCAGCCGCCGGCCGGTGGGCTCCACGGTGATCAGCCCACGCTCCGCCGCCGCCTCCACCACCGTCGGCTCGACCAGGGTGGCGAGCAGGCCGACCTCCAGCGGCTCACCGAACGCCACCAGCTCCAGCAGGCGGCGTTCCGGTTCGGACAGCAGCCCGATCCGCGCGTCGATCAGATCACCGAGTTCCGGGGTGATCCCCGGATTGCCGGTCCACCACCACAGCCCGTCCACCGGGACGAGCCGGCCGGCCCGCTGCTCACCGGCCACCAGGTGCCGGAGCAGCAGCACGTTCCCGCCGGTCACGGTGAACAGTCGATGTCCGCTGACACTCTCGAGCCGGCCCCCGAGCACGGACTCGATCAGCCGTACCGTGTCCGGTTCGGTCAGCGCGGGCACGTCCAGCCGAGCCAGCAGGCCGTCCTTCCAGAGCGCGGTCACCGCGTCCGGCGCCGCCTCGCCGCCTCGGACGGTCACTACCAGGCGGGTTACCCGCTCGACCGCGAGCTGGTGCAGCAGGGTGGCCGAGACGTCGTCCAGCAGGTGCGCGTCGTCGACCACGAGCACCTCGACGTCCGCCCGCAGCACCCCGCCCAGCCGCCCCAGCAGGATGGCGTCGGAGCCGGCGCCCAGTTCCCCGATCAGCGCGGCGAACGCTCCGAGCGGGATGCCCCGGGAGGACGCGGTGGCGCCCACCCAGCGGGTGGTGCGGCCGTGGCGGCAGGCCTCGGCGAGCACTTCGCGGGCCAGCCGGGTTTTGCCCACCCCGGCCGGGCCGGCCAGCACAACGCCGCCGGACTCGCGCAGCGCGGTGGCCGCCCGAGTCCATTGGTCTGCCCGACCGGTCAGTGGCCACTCCCGGTGCACCCGAGCAGTGTCCTCGGAAACGGAGTGGCTCGATAGGGCGAGATAGCGGCGTTTCAGCCGGTCAGCACTCGAGGGTGGGGGGTCGCCGGGGAACCGCTCCGCGGAGGGCCCTCAGCGGCCGCCCAGGAGGCCACCCAGCAGCCCGCCCGCCCCGCCCACGCCGGTCTGCTCGCCGGCTCCGGTGCCGGACACCATGCTGCCCGGGGGTTCCTCGGACGGCTGCACCACGACGAAGCCCTGGCCGTTGAAGCTCATGGTGTACGCCTCGCCGGAGGTGCGGCCGAACAGCGCGCCAATACCGAGCTGCTCGGCGCGGTGGAACCCGGTGGTCAGCGAGGCCGACCAGCACACCGCGGCCTGCGGGTCGGCGTAGGTCTGCTGGTCCACATTGAGCACCACCGGCGTGCCCTTGCAGGTGATCGCGATCCTGCCGTGCCCGGTGAACAGACAGTTGAACAGGCCTGAGGTGGACAGCATGCCGGCGCCCTGGACCATGTGGATGTCCCACTTCAGCGTGGACTCGAAGGCGAGCACGTTCGATCCGTTGATGGTCAGCCCGTCACCGGGCTCCAGGTCCAGCAGGAAGACGTCCGCCGCGTAGTCGGCCAGGAACAGGTCACCCCGGCCCTGGGCGCGCATCAGCGGGATGCCCTCCCCGGTGAGGTGTTGCTTGAGGAAGTTGCCGACACCCCCGGCGCCGAGGCCCTCGAAGTTGATCTGGCCCTGGTAGGCGACCATCGCCCCACGCCTGGCGAACACCTCGCCATCCAGGGCGACCTTGAGCATCTTTGAGTTCTGCAGGCTCAGGCCGCTGTGCCCAGGCTGTACTTCGGCATGACTGGGGCTGAACAGGTCGCTACGCATGTGGGGTCCCCCTCCTCGGACGAGCCGCCAGAGTAAGCCAGCCCGGGGCCCGCTCAGGAAGGAATATCGGTGCTGGTCAGCCCGGGTCGGTGTAGCGCTCCCGGATGGTCCGGTTGACCGCTCGACCGAACGCGGTCACCACTCCCTGCACCGTGATCGGCTTGAGCCGGGTGAACAACTCCCGGAGCCGGGCCCGCTCGGCAACCGGGCGGCCCCGGTCCCGGTAGGGCTGCAGTACCTCGTCCTGGAACATCGCCATCAGGTCCTCGGCCAGCGCGGTGGTGTGCCGGCTGATCAGCTCGTGCGACCGGCGCAGCAGGTGCGGTGGGATCCCGATGTCCAGGCTGGCCAGCGCGGAGCTCAGGGTGGCCGCGCCGTGCAGCAGGATGCTGCCGTCCGGTCGCCGCTCCAGCACACCGAGAGCCTCCATCGAGGCCAGCTCCTCCTCGCTCAGCGCCCGGCCGGCCCGCCGGTTCAGCTCCTCGGCGTCGATGGTCTCCAGCCGCTCCGGTATCCACGGGGCGAGCAACGCCCGCTGCAGCACCAGGTCCTCGACCGCGATCGACTCGGGCAGCGCGACCAGGAAGCCCTCGATCGCGGCAAGGGTGAAGCCCAGTCCGGTCAGCTCGGCGATCAGCTCCAGTCGGGCCAGGTGATCGTGGCCGTAGAGTCCGAGCCGGCCGCGCAGCTTCGGCGGCGGCAGCAGCCCTTTGCCCGCGTAGAAGCGGATGGTCCGCACGCTGATCCCGCTGCGACTGGCCAGCTGATCAATGGTGAACAGGTCGGTTTCGGCGGATGAGGCGGCTCCCATGGCGCGGGTCACGTCGAGGCAGCCTACCGAGTGCTTGACCTATATGACAGTACTGCTGTAACAAAGAACCGACTGCGTTGTCGCACCCGATCCGGGAGAGGTCATCAGCATGAGCACCGGTAGTTCTACCGGGGGCATCCCCGAGGCATATCTCTACGACGCCATTCGTACCCCTCGAGGTCGGGGCAAGGCCTCTGGTTCGCTCCACGAGGTCAAGCCGATCTCGCTGGTCGTGGGGTTGATCGACGAGCTCCGCCGCCGGTACCCGGAGTTGGATCCGGCGACCATCGACGACGTGGTGCTGGGCGTGGTGTCGCCGATCGGCGACCAGGGTGGCGATATCGCCAAGACCGCCGCGATCACGGCTGGGTTGCCGGACACGGTGGCCGGCGTTCAGCTCAACCGGTTCTGCGCGTCCGGGCTGGAGGCGGTGAACCAGGCCGCGCTGCGGGTTCGCTCCGGCATGGAGGAGCTGATCCTGGCCGGCGGCGTGGAGGCCATGTCCCGGGTTCCGATGGGCTCCGACGGCGGTGCCTGGGCGATGGACCCGGACACCAGCTACACCACCGGCTTCGTGCCGCAGGGCATCGGCGCCGACCTGATCGCCACCCTGGAGGGCTGGTCCCGCGAGGACGTGGACACCTTCGCCGTGGAGTCCCAGACCCGCGCCGCGAAGGCCTGGGCGAACGGCTACTTCGCCCGCTCGGTGGTCCCGGTGCGCGACCGCAACGGGCTGACCGTGCTGGACCGCGACGAGCACATCCGGGCCAACTCCACGCTGGAGACCATGGGCGCACTGGCCCCGTCGTTCGCCATGATCGGCGACCAGGGTGGCTTCGACGCGGTGGCGCTGCAGAAGTACCACTGGGTGGAGAAGATCAACCACGTGCACCACGCGGGGAACTCCTCGGGCATCGTGGACGGTGCGTCGCTCTGCCTGATCGGCACCGAGGCGGCCGGCAAGGCCGCTGGGATCTCCCCTAGGGCCCGCATCGTGGCCACCGCGGTGTCCGGCGCCGACCCGACCATCATGCTCACCGGCCCTGCCCCGGCCTCGCGCAAGGCGCTGGCCAAGGCCGGCCTCACGGTCGGCGACATCGACCTGTTCGAGATCAACGAGGCGTTTGCCGCGGTGGCCATGCGGTTCATGAAGGACATGGGCATCTCGCACGAGCAGACCAACGTCAACGGCGGCGCAATCGCCATGGGCCACCCGCTGGGCGCCACCGGGGCCATGATCATCGGCACGCTGCTGGACGAGCTGGAGCGCCGCGACCTGCGCCGGGGCCTGGCCACGCTGTGCGTCGGCGGCGGCATGGGCATCGCCGCCATCATCGAGAGGGTCTGAACAAGTGACTGAGCAGAAGGCCGTTCGCTGGGAGAAGGGCTCCGACGGCATCGTCACCGTCACCCTGGACGACCCCGGCCGCAGCGCCAATACGATGAACGACCGCTACAAGGCGGCCATGGGCGAGTGTGTGGACGCGCTGGTCAAGGACAAGGACAACATCACCGGCGTGATCATCACCTCGGCGAAGAAGACCTTCTTCGCCGGCGGTGACCTGGACACGCTGATCAAGGCCACGCCGGCGGACGCCCCCGCCGTGTTCCAGAGTGTCACCGAGGTGAAGGCGCAGCTGCGCCGGCTGGAGACGCTCGGAAAGCCGGTGGTCGCCGCGATGAACGGCGCCGCGCTGGGCGGCGGCCTGGAGATCGGCCTCGCCACCCACCACCGGATCGGGCTGGACGCGCCCGGTGTGGTCTACGGGCTGCCCGAGGTCACCCTGGGCCTGCTGCCCGGCGGCGGCGGGGTCACCCGGATCACCCGGCTGCTAGGCATCGCGGCCGGTTTCATGAACGTGCTCGCCCAGGGTCAGCGGCACAAGCCGGCCAAGGCGCTCGAGATCGGCATCATCGACGAGCTGGCCTCCTCGCCGGAGGAGATGCTGGGCAAGGCGAAGGCCTGGATCGCGGCGAACCCGGAGGCGGCCCAGCCGTGGGACAAGCCGGGCTACAAGATCCCCGGCGGCGCGCCGTCCAACCCGAAGCTGGCCGCGATCCTGCCGGCGTTCCCGGCCAACCTGCGTAAGCAGCTCAAGGGCGCGCCGATGCCCGCGCCGCGCAACATCCTCGCCGCCGCGGTGGAGGGCGCCCAGGTCGACTTCGACACCGCGCTGCGCATCGAGGGCCGCTACTTTGTGGAGCTGGTCGTCGGCCAGGTGTCGACGAACATGACCAAGGCGTTCTTCTTCGACTTGCAGGCGATCAACAACGGCAAGTCCCGGCCGGACGGCCACGACAAGTGGCAGCCCACCAAGGTCGCGGTGCTCGGCGCCGGGATGATGGGCGCCGGGATCGCCTACGTGTGCGCCCTGGCCGGCTGGCAGGTCGTGCTCAAGGACGTCTCGCTGGAAGCGGCCGAAAAGGGCAAGGGCTACTCCGAGGGCCTGGTGGCCAAGGCGGTCAAGCGCGGTCGCACCAGCCTGGAAAAGGGTGAGGCGCTGCTGGAGCGGATCACCCCGACCGACGACTACAACGACCTGGCCGGCGCCGACGTGATCATCGAGGCGGTCTTCGAGTCGGTGAAGCTCAAGCAGGAGGTGTTCCGGGAGGCGATGAAGGTCGTCGAACCGGACGCGCTGCTCTGCTCGAACACCTCCACACTGCCGATCACCGAGCTGGCCGCCGGGCTGGACCGCCAGGGCGACTTCATCGGGCTGCACTTCTTCTCCCCGGTGGACAAGATGCCCCTGGTGGAGATCATCCGGGGCGAGCGCACCTCGGACGCGGCGCTGGCCAAGGCGTTCGACCTCACGCTGGGCATCAAGAAGACGCCGATCGTGGTCAACGACAGCCGGGGCTTCTTCACCAGCCGGGTCATCGGCACGTTCATCAACGAGGGCATCGCGATGATCGCCGAGGGCATCGACCCGCAGACGGTCGAGCAGGCCTCCTCGCAGGCCGGCTACCCGGCTCCGGTGCTGCAGCTGATGGACGAGCTCACCCTGACCCTGCCGCAGAAGATCCGCAAGGAGTCCCGCGCGGCGGTCGAGGAGGCCGGCGGCACCTGGGTGGAGCACCCGTCCGAGGCGGTGATCGACCGGCTGGTGGACGAGTTCAAGCGGCCGGGTCGCACCGGCGGCGCGGGCTTCTACGACTACTCCGACGGCCAGCGGGCCGGCCTCTGGCCGGGGCTGCGCACCGAGCTGGGTGCCACCAACCATGAGGTCGACCTCACTGAGCTTTCTGAGCGGATGCTGTTCGTGGAGTCGCTGGAGACCTGGAAGTGCGTGGACGAGGGCGTGCTCACCTCGATCCCGGACGCCAACATCGGCTCCATCTTCGGCATCGGCTTCCCGCCGTGGACCGGTGGCGTGCTGCAGTACATCGACGGCTACGCCGGCGGCAAGGCCGGCTTCGTGGCTCGCGCCGACGAGCTGGCCAAGAAGTACGGCGAGCGGTTCGCCGTGCCGGACTCGTTGCGCGCCGCCGCGGCCGCCGAGGTCGGCTCGACCACCACCGCTGCGTAATCCTTGACCCCGTGAGTGGTTAGCGTTGCTCTGGCAACGCTAACCACTCACGGGTTGTGTGCTGGCGTCAGGCGCCGGGACGGGACTCGACCTCGGCGGTGGTGGCGGAGACGCGCTGCTCGGGCAGCGGAGGGTCGGCCGACGCGGCCATCGAGGCGGGTTCCGCGCCGCGCTCGGGTGTGCCGTCACGCTCCGATAACGAGGTCTGGGCGGGCACCGGCCCGGTGGCCCGCCACGACTGGTTGACCAGCTCGGCGGCCACCGCGACTACCGTGGTGGCCTGCCGGTGCGCCTGCTCGCGCAGCATCCGGTAGGCGGTGTCCAGGTCGACCTGGTGACGCTCCGCGAGCATGCCCTTGGCCTGCTCGATGGGGCCTTGCCGGTCCAGCGCGGTGGTCAGGCTGGCCACCAGCGAGGCGGAGTGCCGGTAGGACTCGACGTTGCCCAGCACGGGGCCGAGCACGTCGGCCAGTGGCGCCAGCTCGGTCAGCAGGCCGCCGGCCAGGGTGTCCAGGGTGCGGCTGTAGAGCTGTAGGCAACCGACCAGCTCGTCGGCCCCGCGCAGCGCGACCACCGCCGTCGAGGGCAGCCCGACTCGCTGAGCCGCCTCGGCCAGCCCGGCGCGCACCGACTGGGTGAGGTCCTCGATGGCGGAGTCCCGGCCGGCCCGGATGGCCGCCGACCCGATGCCCAGGCCGAGCTGCTGCACCAGCCGGGTCAGCTGCTCGGCCTCCGGGTGCGACGCGACCAGCGTGCGTACCGCACCGGTGGATCCGTCGAACAGCACCGCGGCGCAACCGGTCAGCCCGCACAGCTCGGTGAGCCGGGCACACACGTGGCGCAGCAAGGCCTCGGCGTCGTGCTCGGTGACTGAGGTGCCGGCGACCTCCAGAACCAGTTCGGCCAGGCCAGGGCGCAACTCCCGCAGCCCGGGGCGCCACCACGGACCGGGCGACGCGAAGGGCAGCGGGGCGGACATGCCAACGGTCCTTTCCAGGTGTCCGCGATGGCGGGGCGCGGGGGGAGTAAGCCAACGGGCAGCATGACTGACCGTGACTGTCCCGTACCGTAGCGCACGCCGAAACGCGCGAAGATATCACCCGGTCGAGTAGGGCAGTGGAGCATCCGTAGTCGTCCCCGGCGCGGATCTCGTGGGGCTCGGTGAAGTAGCGCTCTCTGGCGCTGTCGGAGGCGAACAGCGCCGCACCTCGCGGGTCGCGGGCGCGGGCGCGATAATTTTCGTCAGCATTGTCGAGAACTGGGTGGTTAGGGTGTCCTTGATGTCCATCCCACCTCGTCGTGGTCCTGGCCGCCCGCGCAAGGTGCCGGCGGTGCAGCAGCGCGCACTGGTCCTGGAAGCCGCGCGCCGGGTCTTCGCGAAAGAGGGCTTACGGGCGGCCACCATCGAGGAGATCGCGCACCGCGCCGGGGTCACCCGGCAGGCCGTCTACGAGCAGTTCGGGGATAAGAACGCACTGTTCGACGCCATGATCGCGGCATTGATGGAGGAGTTGAACAGGCTGTTCGCCACTCCGCCTCGGCTGGCTGACGAGGTGGACGACGCGACCTGGGTACGCGCGCATTTCAGCCAGGTCCTGCAATACCTGGACCGGCATCCGGACTGTGGGCTGCTGGTGCAGGAGGCGGTGCGTACCCGGGATCCGATGCTCGCCCAGGTCCGGGTGCGGCTGACCGCGGTGTACGTCGAGGCGCTGCAGCGGCGCTTCGCGCTCAGGGGGATGCAGCTGGGGCGCGCGGCGGAGGCGCTGATCACCATGGCGGTGGGCATGGCCGAGGCGCTGAATTCGCTGTCCTGGCGCGGCGAACCACCGGACACGGAGACCCTGATCGACCTGCTTACCGAGTTCGCCGTTGGCGGCCTTGCGGCGATCACCGGCGGCCCGCCGGAGCTGCTCGAGCGGCTGAAATGAGCGGTACCGCTGGGATTGCCGGGTGCCCGGTTCAGTTGGCCTGCGCGAAGAACTGACGCAGCCGGTCGGCGTTGTCGTCGAGCTCGCGCAGGCAGGCCGCGCGGGCGACCTCCGGGTCCCTGGTGCGGAAGCTGGCCAGCAGCTCGCGGCAGGCCGGCTGGCCGGGGAGCACCGCCGGGTGGATGCCGAGCCGGTTCATCCAGGCCCGCACACTGCGGTCGGTCTCCTGCCAGAGCGGGGTGAGCACCCGCAGATCCCATGCGGTGGCCGCCGGCGCGAGCAGCCGGGTGTGAAAGGCGCGGTGCGCGCGGTAGATCTCGTCGGTCTCGGCGGTGGTGTCCAGGAAGCGGCCGATGCCTGCTTCCAGTTCGTCCAACTGGGCGTCGGTGTGCAGCAGGCAAGCCTTGGCGCTCAGCTCGGGCTCGATCAGCCGGCACATCCGGAAGATGCCGTTCAGCTCGGCGGCGTCGGGTGCCTCGGGCAGGGCCCAGGTGGCGCGGGCGGCCCGGCTGCTGATGGTGTTCAGCTTCGGTTCCGGCACCCTTGCGCTCCGCTCGTCGCTTGCTTCGCCCGGCCCCCGGTCCGGCTTCACCTCGGTACATTCCACTGAAGCTGCCCGGGGCGCCAACGGACTGGGGATCTTTTTCGTCAACTCTGTCGGAAATATATGACGCTGCTCTCCGACGATGTCAAGCCCATCTCGTGCCAGTCGCCGAAAGTAGCCCACCGGCGTCGCACTCTGAACCTCGACTGAACCAATTCGTACCAATGCCGAGCCCACGACGACAGGCCGGGGAATCCGGCGTAGCGTGCCAAGCGGGACGGAACCGGCCCTCATTGGTCACGATTGGTTGGAAGAGATGCGGCTTGCCACATTCCACCTCGGCGCCGAGCAGCGGGTGGGGGTGGTGGACCCGGGTGACGGCGCGCTGCGGGATCTCACCGACCTCCTGCCAGCGGGAACCGGGGTAACCGAGCTGATCGAGGGCTGGGCGGTGTTCGGGCCCGAGCTGGCCGCCGCCATGGCCGCCGCTCCGGCGGTCCCGGCCAACCGGGTGCGCCTGTGCGCGCCGATTCCGGTGCCCCGCCGCAACATCCTGTGCGTGGGGAAGAACTACCTCGACCACGCGGCGGAGTTCAACCGCTCCGGGTTCGACGCGAGCGACACGGAGGACCGGCCGGAGCGGCCCATCTTTTTCACCAAGGCACCCAGCTCGGTGGTCGGCCCTTACGACCCGGTGGAGCTGCACCCGGCGGTCACCAACCAGGTGGACTACGAGGTCGAGCTGGCCGTGCTGATCGGCACCGGCGGGCGGGGCATCGCCGCCGAGGACGCCTACCGCCATGTCTGGGGCTACACCATCCTCAACGACGTCACCGCCCGGGACCTGCAGCGGGATCACAAGCAGTGGTTCCTGGGCAAGTCGCTGGACACGCACTGCCCGATGGGGCCGTGGGCGGTCAGCGCCGACGAGGTCGACGTCGAATCGCTCGAGGTGTTCTGCCGGGTGAACGGGGAGCTCCGGCAGAAGGCGGCAGTCCGCGACCTGATCTTCGACATCCCCACGCTGATCGCCACGCTGTCCGCCGGCATGACGCTGCTGCCCGGTGACGTGATCGCCACCGGCACGCCGGCCGGGGTGGGCATCGGCTTCAACCCGCCTCGGTTCCTGGCCCACGGCGACCTGGTGGAGGTGTCCATCAGCGGGCTGGGCACGTTGCGCAACGAGTTCCGGGAAGGAGTTCTGTGAAGACCGGTTTCATCAACGTCGCCGGTACCAAACTGGCCGTGGAGATCGAGGGCAGCGGGCCGCCGGTGGTGCTGCTGCATGGGCTGGGCGGCACCAGCAACTTCTACCAGCCGCAGGTCGGCGCGCTGGCCGAGCGGTTCACCGTGATCCGACCCGACCTGCGTGGCCACGGCCGCTCGCCGTTCTCCGGCCAGATCAGCATCGACGGCTACGTCGGCGACCTGGCCGGGCTGCTGGACGAGCTGGGCCACGACCAGGTGCGGCTGGTCGGCCACTCGATGAGCACGCTCACCGCGCAGCACTTCGCGGTGGCCCACCCGGGCCGAGTGAGCGCGCTGGCGCTGCTCGGCGCGGTGCACGCCCCGCCGCCGGCCGGCCAGGACGCGCAGCGGGCGCGGGCCGCGACGGTGCGCGTGGACGGCATGCTCGCGGTCGCCGACGCGGTGGTGGCCAATGCCACCTCGCCGGCCACCCGCCGCGACCGGCCGGTGGTGGCCGCCTTCGTCCGCGAGCTGCTGACCCGCCAAGATCCGGAGGGCTACGCGCGCGGCTGCGAGGCGCTGGCCGCCGCCACCGAGCCGGACACCGCCGCGATCGGGGTGCCGGTGCTACTGGCCACCGGCACGGACGACGGCGTCGGCACGCCCTCGGTCAGCGCGGAGCTGGCCGGGAAGCTCGCCGACGCGCAGACCGTGACCTACCTCGACTGCGGGCACTGGACCGCGCTGGAGGCGGCCACCCAGGTCACCGAGGACCTGATCAAGTTCTTCTGACCCATCGAACGAGGAGCCCACCACATGACGCTCAACGGCGAGTCCATGCTCCTGATGCACGGCCGCATTTTCGACGGAACCGGGGACGAGGAGATCCCGGACGGCGCGATATGGATCGAAGGCGACGAGATCCGCCGGGTCGGCCCGGTGGACCAGTTCGACGACGTGGACCAGAACGTGCCCCGGATCGACCTGGGCGGGCGGTTCGTGATGCCCGGGATGACCGAGGCGCACAGCCACCTGTCCTACTTCAACGCCTCCAGCCTGCAAGACCTGGACATGAACTGCACCGCCGAGACCACCACGATCAGCGCGGTGCTCAACGCGCGCACCATGCTGCGTTGCGGCTACACCTCGTCGCACAGCTTCGGCTCGCTGCACGCGGTGGACGTTGCGGTGCGCAACGCGATCAACTCCGGGATGGTGCCAGGGCCGCGCTACGTGGCGTGCGGCCGGGACGTGCTGGGCACCGGCGGCATGATCGACTGGAACCCGGACCACCTGCAGCTGGGCATGGACGGGCTGGCGATGCTGGCGGACAACCCGTGGGAGGTGCGCAAGGCCATCCGGTCGATCCGCAAGTCCGGCGCGGACACCGTGAAGGTGTACCTGGACGGCGAGGGCATGATCGAGTCCGACCTGCCGGGCGAGCTGTCCTATACCCAGGAGGAGGCCAGCGCCGCGGCCGACGAGGGGCACCGGCGCAACCTGCGGATCATCAGCCACGCGCGCTCGGCGGACGCGGTGATCATGGCAATGAAGGCCGGCTTCGACGTGATCGGGCACGCCAACTACCTCAATGACGAGGCGCTGGAGCGGATGCGCGAGGAGCGGCACCGGATCTTCGTGACGCCCGCGATCCACTGGCAGGTCGGGCTGTACTCGAACGGCGCGGAGTGGGGTTTCACCCACCAGGCGCTGGATTCGATGGGCTACAAGGACGAGATCGCCGAGACGATCAACAGCGTGGCGAAGATGAAGGCCGCCGGCATCCGGGTGCTGCCCGGCGGCGACTTCGGCCTGGCCTGGACGCCGCACGGCAGCTACGCCAAGGACCTGCAGAACTTCGTCGAGCTGTTCGGCTACACGCCGCGGGAGACGCTGCTGGCCGCGACCCGGGACGCCGGCGCGCTGGTCGACTTCGGCGGCAAGGTGGGGACCCTGGAGGCCGGTAAGTTCGCCGATATCGTGGTGGTGGACGGTGACCCGCTGTCCGACATCACCGTGCTGCAGGACCTCGACAAGATCGTCACCGTGATCCAGGGCGGCAAGATCTTCCACAATGCGCTGGACTCCGGACCGCGGTTCGACCTGTCCGCCAAGCCCGGGCTCAAGGCGTCGGTGGAGCGGCAGTTCGAGGCGGCCGCCGGGTGAGCGCCTGGGTGAGCGCCCGGTGACCTTCGACCCGGCGGCGTTCCGGGCGCTCGCGGCCGAGCGCAGCGGAGTGATCGGGCCGTGCAACAAGCGGTGTGAGCGGCGCGGCCGGTGTGCCTTCGGCCGCGCCGACCTCGCCGCCGACCCGCCTTGTCGCTGGTGCCGAGAGCGCCGCCCGCCCACGCAAGCCGAATCACTGGCGCTGGAGCGCACGGAGGCCGGCCGAGCGTGACGCCGTTTTTCAGTTGCTGATGCGTTCTTGGATGCGTTACAACATACCGACGGTATGCAAGTTGCCATCAGCGACGAAGGTGAGGGCGCACCATGTCCGAGACCGCGACCACCGCTCCGGCCGGCGGCGGCGAGCCGTACGTGTTCAACCCGTTCGCGCCGGGGTTCACCGACGACCCGTATCCGCACTACGCCCACATGCGCGCAATGGACCCGGTGCACGAGCACCCGCTGGGTTTCTGGGTCCTCGCCCGGCACGACGACGTGGTCGCCCTGCTGCGGTCGAAGAACTCGGTCGATGACCGCAACTCCGCACCGAGCCCGATCCGCGAGCTGCGAGTGGCCGCCACCGGCGGCGACTTCTCACGTCCGCTCGCGCCGTCCATGCTGGACCGCGATCCGCCCGACCACACCCGGCTGCGCAAGCTGGTCTCCCAGGCGTTCACGCTCCGGGCCGTGGAAGCGCTGGAGCCCCGAGTGATCGAGCTAGTGGACGCCGCGCTGGACCGCATCGAGGCGCGGATTGCCGAGTCGGGTCAGGCCGACCTGGTCGCCGAGCTGGCCTACCCACTGCCGTTCGCGGTGATCTGCGAGATGCTCGGCATGCCGGACACCGACCACGGGCGGCTACGTGAGCTGGCCGGCACCCTGGTCCGTTCGCTGGAGCCGGTCACCGACGCAGAGCTGATCGCGGCGATTTCGGCGGCCGGCCGGGAGATCTCCGAGCGGGTCGCCCAGGTCGTCGCGGACAAGCGGCGGGCGCCGGGGGACGACCTGCTCACCGCGCTGATCCAAGCGGAGGACGACGGTGACGTGCTCAGCGACGAGGAACTGCTCGCCCAGGTCGTGCTGCTCTACGTTGCCGGCCACGAGACCACGGTCAACCTCATCGCCAACGGCTCGATCGCGCTGATGCGCAACCCCGAGCAGTTCGCCCTGCTGGCCGGTCGGCCGGACCTGGACGCCAACGCGGTGGAAGAGCTGCTGCGCTATGACAGCCCGGTGCAGCAGTCGCGGCGCATCACCTTGGCGCCCTATGAGGTGGGCGGCCGAGTGATCCCGCCCGGCACGTTCGTGATCGCCAACCTGGCCTCCGCCAACCGGGACGAGGAATTCTGGGGCCCGGACGCCGACCAGCTGCGGGTGGACCGGCCGAACGCGCGTGGCCAGGTGTCCTTCGGCGGCGGCCCGCACCACTGCCTTGGCGCCTCGCTGGCCAGGCTGGAGGGGCGGGTAGCGCTCGGCCGACTGGTCCGCCGGTTCCCCACCCTCCGCCTCGCCGGCGACATCACCTGGAACGGGCGCCTCAACCTCCGCGGCCCCCTCACCGTCCCCGCCACCACTGCGACGTAACCACCGTCTAACACCCCCACCCTTCCGCGAGTCGGCGCTCTCAGGGTGACCTGACCGCCTTCTCGCGGGATTTTGCGGGCCGCGCCGGGCGGGGAATCGTTGAGGAATTGTCCGGGATGTGTCGTATAACGGCGTACCAGTTCGACGCTGTGGCAACAGGCAAGGTCGAGCGGGAGGACGGGACAATGACATCGGTATCCAGCGGATCGGTTGGCCGGCGCGGGACGAATGTGGCGCTGTGGGTGCTGCAGGTACTCACCGCGGCTCTGTTCGTGTTTGCCTCGATTCCGAAGCTCACGGCGGACCCGATGGCGGTGGCTGGGTTCGACATGATGGGGCTGGGCACCCCCGGGATGTACGCGATTGGCGTGTGCGAGGTGCTTGGCGCGGTGGCGCTGCTGGTGCCGATCCTGTGCGGACTGGCCGCGCTGGCCCAGATCTTGTTGATGATCGGCGCGGTGACCTACACCGCGATCTTGTTCGGCGGCGGCCCGATCCTGATCCTGCCGGTGGTGACGCTGATCGCGGTGTCGGTGATCGCCTGGGCCCGGCGGGATCGGACGATCGCGCTGGTTGGGCGGGTCCGCCGCTACCTGGGGCGATAGGTACCTGGGCGATAACGGCCCGGACCGAGCCCAGCCGCCACAAGATGCACGCGGATCGGTGAGAAAGGCCTTTCCGCCGTGCGTCTCGTGGATAGGATCTCCCGAGTGGAGCCACGTGCGCGCCGGCCGAGCCCCGGGTCGCCCACCTCGCTCAAGGAAGCGAACCAGGCTCGGCTGATCGAGGCGCTGCAGTTCGCCGGGACGATGACTCAGGCCGAGCTGTCCCGGTTCACCGGACTGGCCCCGTCCACCGTGTCCAACATCGTCCGCGAACTCACCACATCCGGGCTGCTCCGGGTATCCCCCACGGTCAGCCACGGGCGCACCGCGCAGGCGGTCCGGCTGTCCCGGGGCGCCGGCGTGCTGGTCGCCGCCGACTTCGGGCACCGGCATCTCACCGTGGCTATCGCCGACCTGGCCTACGAGATCCTGGCCGAGGAGCGGGTGACCCTGGAGTGGGATCACCGGGTGGATGACGGGCTGGCCGAGGTCGCCAGGATCATGGCGCGGCTGCTCGCCGAGGCCGGCATCGACCCGGCCCTCGTGGTCGGGCTCGGCATGGGCCTGCCGGCGCCGATCGACTCGCGCACCGGCCAGGTGGGGGCGCCCTCGCAGTTGCCCGGCTGGGTGGGGGTGGACGCGGCCGCGCTGGCCACCGAGCGGCTCGGGGTGCCGGTGCGGGTGGACAACGACGCCAACCTGGGCGCGCTGGCCGAGGACCGGTGGGGCGCCGGCCGGGGGGCGGACAACGTCGCCTACGTCAAGCTGTCCGACGGGGTGGGCGCTGGCCTGGTCATCCGGGGCGAGCTGTACCAGGGCTCGATCGGCACCGCCGGCGAGATCGGGCACGCCACGATGAACGAGTTCGGCGCGCTCTGCCGGTGCGGGAACCGGGGTTGTCTGGAGACGCTGGTGGCCACGTCGGTGCTGCTCGACCAGCTGGCGCCGAACCACGGCACAAGTTTGACCATCGCCGACGCGGTGCGGATGGCGCACGCCGGGGACGTCTCCTGTCGCCGGGTGCTCGAAGACGCCGGGCACCACGTCGGGGTCGCCGTGGCCAACCTATGCAACATCTTCAACCCCGACCGGATCATCGTCGGCGGCGAGCTGGCGCAGGCCGAGGACCTGATCGTGGGGTCCATCCGGCGGGCACTGAAGCGGCAGGGCATCCCGAGCGCGGCGGAGGCGGTGAGCATCGTGATGGCCGAGTTGGGTGCCCGGTCCCATGTGCTCGGCGCGCTGGTGATCGCGTCCAGTGGAGCGTCCCCGGAGGCGCTCGGCGCGGTGGTGCGCGACACTGTTGAGGCCGACCAGACACTGCTCCGAACGGTCGAACATTAGTAGGCTTATCAATGCGTTCTAGCGTGCAACTCTTGTTTTCAATATGTGGCGGGCGCCACACTGGTTAGCGGGGGCACCGGCCTGGATCAAGGAGGATCGCGATGGCCACAGCAGCAGAGGGCGGATCCCAACAACTCGGGGACCTCGGCCCGCACACCGGCCGCACCGTCCTGGTGGCCAGTACCGCCGCGCTCGGTGGATTCCTGTTCGGCTACGACACGGCGGTGATCAACG
>DASWST010000070.1:0-3550 GCA_036402515.1 Pseudonocardia sp. | reverse complement strand
GTGTCGTCTTCCTGGTCAATGGGGGGCGGCGTGGTCGCGCGGACGTCTACCTCGTCGCCGATCTTCAGGGTGTCGTAGAACGCCAGGGCGTCGGCGTCGTCGAGGTGCACGCAGCCGGCCGAGGCCTTGCGCAGGTTGCCGCCGTGAAACGCCACTCCACCGGGTGCGAAGAACACCGAGTTCGGCATCGGCGTACCACGCTGCTCCGAGGACACGTGGTTCTTGTCCTTGACCAGGACGTGGAAGGTCCCGGTCGGAGTCTCTTGGCCTGGGCCACCCGAGCTGACCATCACCGGGCCACGGGTGACCGTCCCGTTGTTGATCAACCAGGCTTGCTGGGTGGTCAGGTCCAGACACGCCTTTGCGCTGGTCGGACAGGGAGTGCCGGCCACCGTGGCGGGCGCGGCAGCCGCGGGGCTCGCGGTCGCCACTAACCCCACCAGGGCCGTCGCCGCGCAGACCGCAAACACAGCAGCGGTCACGGTGGCACGGGCCGGGCCGGCATCCTGCGCAGGCAATGCAGTCTCCTTCGAGGGTGTCTCCCTGGTTCAACGAGACATCCCTATCAGAGTGACTGGCGGGTCTGATGATCTGGGTAGCCTCTTTTCGGCCCCGCCGTCGCGCGGTTTGGCGGGGTCGACAAGGAGGGCCTCGGTGGAGTCAGTGACGGCCCGTGGCCTCGGCGACCAGGGTCTGGAACCGTGCGGTGATCTGGTCCCAGTGCGAGACGAGGTGGCCCCGATCGGCGGAGGGAGAGCTCCGGCCGCGTTGCAGCTGCGCCAGGATCGGAACGTCCTGGTCGTTGACCCCGAACAGCACCCGGCAGGCCGATTCGCGCGCCTCGGCGTACCGGTCGGCGGCACCCGCCTCGGGGTGCCGGTCGGCGCCCGCCTCCGCCGCGACGAACACGGCCATGTACTCGACCGTGCGCCCTGGCGCGACCGGCTGGCAGGCAATGACCTGGAAGAAGTCGGGCTCCAGGAAGACCAGCGCGTTGGGGAACACGCAGAAGATGTCCTGCCGGGTCCGCATCTCCTCGGGGATGTCGCCGAGTAGCGGCAGCGCGCTGCCGGCCTTGCCGGACGCCTTGGTGGTGACGCCGCGCGGGTAGCAGGCGCCGATGATGTCCGGGGACAGCACCTCGTCCTCCACGTCCAGTACCGCCGAGGCCGAGCCGACCTGCGGGTGCACGAACGGCAGGTGGTAGAAGTCCAGGAAGTTCTCCACCACCAGCTTCCAGTTCGCGTCGATGTTGTACTGGCGCTCCTCGGCCAGCCGCACGGAGTCCAGGTTGTAGGGGGCCCAGCGCGCGGTCAGCGGCGCCAGCAGATCCTCGGCCGGCTCACACGGTGCGCCCAGGTGAACGAAGATCATTCCAGCCCAGACGGTGTGCCGCACTGGGAGCAGGCCGAGCTGGGCGCGGGTCTGCTCATCCGGCCCGGAGTTCTTCGTCCGGTCCCAGTACGGGGTCCCGCACAGCGATCCGTCCAGGTTGAAGGTCCAGTAGTGGTACGGGCAGCGCAGCCGCTTCCGGGTGCTGGGCTCCTCGGACAGCACGATGCCTCGGTGCCGGCAGATGTTGTGGAACACCCGCAACGTCCCGTCCGAGTCTCTGGCCAGCAGAAGCGGCTGTCCGGCCACGGTGATCGGCCGGGAACTGCCCGGGGCGGCGACCCAGTGCTCGAAGCCGGCCCACACCCAGCGGCTCTGGAAGATGTCGCGGAGCTCGGAGTCGAACGCAACCTGCTCGGTGTAGGCGGAGGCGGGCAGGATGCTTCGGCCGACCTCGAGGTGGTCCAGCGGCCCCGGCGGGGTGCGCGGGGTCTGCGTGATCATGATTCCTCCGCCGCGACGAACAGCTCCTCGGCCCACGACTTGAGCAGCAGCGCCTCGCGCCAGCGGTCGGACAGCTCCCGGCCGTCCGGGCCGGTGATCGGGTAGGGCGCGGGGCCGAGCTCGCACAGGAAGACGCAGTCGGCGTCGTTGGCCGAGCGTTCCCGCCAGGACCGGAAGGCGGCCGACCACCAGCGCCGGAACCGCTGCACGGCCGGGCGGTGCTGGGCGAACTCGAGCGGCACCTGGACCTGTTCCCGGGTGGCGACCCGGCCCTGCACCGAGGCGCCGTGCCACAGCAGCGTCTCGATCAGCCCTTCGACCCGGGCGTCGTCCGAGTCCGGCAGCTCGTTGCCGACCACGTAGTGCGACAAGTCCAGGGAAAGCGCCAGCTCGGGCACCTCGCGGACCAGGCGCGCGGTGAAGCCGAGATCGTTGGTGAGGGTGTAGCGGTGCGTCTCCAGGTGCAACGGCATACCCGCCTCGGCGGCCTCCTTCAGCCAGGACCGGACCAGCCGGGCCGCGTCGTTCACCTCGTCGGGAAAGACCTGCCCGCAGACCACCACCAGCTCCGCGCCGACCTCCTGGGCGTAGGCCAGCCCGTCGGCGAGCGGCCTGCTCTCGGTGACGAACACGGTCACCGAGACGCGCAACCCGGCGGCGCGCAGCGCGGGGGCGATCCGGGGGGCGGGCGGGATGTCGTCGCGCGAATAGGTGTCGATCGCGACGCCGGCGAAACCCGCCGCGGCGGCCCGCTGGATGCTCTCCTCCAGGGTCCACGGGGTGGCCGCGCGCCACGGCAGGTCCTCCATGGCCCACAGCGACTGGAACACCGAGAGGGTCTGGGTCATGGCGCTCCGAACGAAGGTTGGGGGACGGCGTCGTCAGGCTCGGATTGTGCGTCGGCGCCGGCCAGCTCGCCGGCCACCGCGGCGGGCTCGGTGACCGCCTCCCGGAGGGTGCGCGGAACGCCTCCCCGATGCCGCAGGCCGATCCGGTCGCCCGGGCTCGGGGTTTCCGGCAGCTCGCCGGGCACGGCGCTGACCAGCAGCGGACGTTCAAACCCGGCCACCGTGGCGCTCAACCGCAGCCGGGAACCCTGGTAGAGCACCGAGGTGACGGTGGCCTGGACGGCGGCGGCGGAACCGCGCTCGGTGAGCACCAGATCCTCCGGCCGGATCACCGTGGTGCCCTCGGCGCCGCCCCGCACCGGCAGGCCGAACAACTCGACCCGGCCGGAGCGCACCGCCAACAGATTGGCATCGCCCAGGAACTCGGCGACGAAGCGGGTGGCCGGGCGCCGGTAGACCTCTTCGGGCGTGCCCACCTGGTCGATCCGGCCGTGGTTCATGATGGCCACCAGATCCGACATGGACAGCGCCTCGCCCTGGTCGTGGGTGACCGCGATCGTGGTGGTCCCGGTCTCCCGCTGGATTCGCTTCAGCTCGATCTGCATGGTTTCCCGCAGCTGCTTGTCCAGTGCGGCGAGTGGCTCGTCGAGCAGCAGCAGGGATGGCCCGAAGACCAGCGCCCTGGCCAGCGCGATGCGCTGCTGCTGGCCGCCGCTGAGCGCGCCGACCGGCCTGGCGCCCAGCCCGGGGAGCCGGACCAGTTCCAGCGCGCCGGCCACCAACTCCCGGCGCCTGGCCCGGGGAACCTTGCGGGCCAGCAGCGCGAACTCGACGTTCTGCTCCACGGTGAGGTGCGGGAACAGCGC
>DASWST010000069.1:0-1869 GCA_036402515.1 Pseudonocardia sp. | reverse complement strand
GCTGCGCGACGCCGCGTTCAGCCCGATCCCGAGGACGAAGTAGCCGGCCAGCACCCAGATCGCGACGCCGGCGACACCGTCCGGGAGGAGGGTGTGGCGGCCGGCCGCCTGCAGGATGAGGACGGCGAAGACCGCGTAGAGCGCGATCGACACGGCGCTGCCGATCCGCAGGCCGGTCGGCAGCACCTCGTTCCGACCGCCCCACGCGAACCGGCCCAGCGGCAGTTTCGCAATGAGCAGGCCCTGGAACACGGCGAGGGCGGCCAGCAGCGCCAGCGCGAGGACGGCCGCGGTCATGATCACGACAGGCACGCTAGCCGGGCGGCTCACACCCGTAGGGGAACTCCGATGAGGATCTCGGTGTCGTCGGGGCGGTAGGTGCGCCATCGGCCGTCGGGTTGTCGCTCCACCCGGAACCCGTGGTGCACCTTGGTGTGGTGCCGCTCGCACAGGAGCGCACTGTTGTCGAGGTTGGTCTCGCCGCCGTAGATCCAGTGCAGCACGTGGTGGACGTCGCACCAGTAGCTGGGCGCTTCGCAGCCGGCAAACACGCAGTGCCGGTCCCGGGTCTCGACCGCCCGGCGCAGGCGGGGTGGAACGACCCGTTTGGTGCGGCCGTGGTCCATCGGCTGCCCGTCCGGGCCCATGATCACCCGGCTGATGGTCCCGTCGCAGGCCAGCCAGCGCGCTCGGGCGGCGGAGATCGCAGCCCCGAACCCCGTGCTGGCCTCGCCCGGACCGGTAGCCGGATCGACCAGGTCCTCGAGGTTCAACATGACCACCACATGCGGCTTCACCGTGCGCAGGATCGGCAGCTGCCCCCCGGCAAGGGCGATGTCAGCCAGCTGCACGAGCGCGTCGGCGAGCAGCTGGGCGCGGGTGCGCATGTCCCCCTTCGGACGGTTGGCCTGCACGATCGACTCCAGCGCCGCCTCCAGCTTCTCGCCGCCGATCGCGTCGAGCTCGCTGCGGATCGACCGACTGCCGTCCAGGTGCGTGGAGATGGTGAACGAACGCCCCTCCGTCGGGTCCGGCTCGGGACCGTCGGGATCCAGCCGAGACAGGTAGTGGTGCACCACCTGGCCCAGCTCCGCATGTGGCCGAGTGGCCGCGACCCCGGCCAGCGTCGCGTCGACCTCGCCCAGGTCAACTCCCTGCACGACCGCTGCGACCTGCGCATCCAGGGCCGCTACCGGCGCCACGACCGAGACCTGCTCGGCGGTCACCTGACCGTCGGCGAACGCCGCCGCCACTGCCGGTAGGTGCTCCAGAGCGCGGCCGTTGCCGACGATCTGCCGGGCCGCGGCCGGCGACAGCCGGGCATGCCCCCGCAGCCACGACCGCATGGTCTTCAGCCCGTCGTGCTCCGGCGCCTGCGCCACGTCGGCTGCGCGCACGCCGCGAGCCAGCTCGGCATCGATCCGATTCCGAGCCCCCACCAGCCTCGCCGTCCGGTCCAGGTGCTGAGGGGCCGCCAGTCCGTGCAGATCTTCGGCGGCAAGAAGGTCCAGCGCCGACTCCAGCTCGCCCACGACACCTCCACTGGCTCGAACGTGTGTTCGATTCTATGGGACCAGCCATTGCTCCGCTGGACATATCCCCAGCTCAGAGCGCTTTCCACAACGATCGGCGGCGCCTTGACAGGCGGGGGCATCAAAGCGTGTTGATCTTCGGGATCGGCTGGGCATGACCCCTCCATGGCTCCTCCCATCAGTGATGCCGTGGTGGTCGACGTCCTCCGCCGGGTCGATCGGCTGCTCTCCCCCGTCGTGAACCGCCTCGGCCGCCCGGCCGCGCTCCCGCAGGCCGAACGGGACCAGTGGTGGGCCGACCCGGTCTCGCGGGTGGCGGCCGTGGTCGCGGCCGCAC
>DASWST010000068.1:0-12348 GCA_036402515.1 Pseudonocardia sp. | reverse complement strand
TCACCGTCTCCGGCGCCCAGACGACGTCTGGCGGCGTTCTCGGACCGCCTGGATATGCCCGATATCCAGGCGGTCCTCGGCCTTGCCAGCCGCCGCCTGGATCACCGGATCCGGCAAAGGAAATCGGACACGAGACACTAGAACTTGCCGCGCCAGGTCACGGGTCCGGGCGCTGGACCAGGTGCAGCACCAGTCCCCCGGTGCTCCGCCGGTCCAGGAACGCGATGCGCGAGCGGCGGGATCCGGGCCGGCCCACCGTGTCGATCATGTTGATGCCGGCGTCCCGGAACCGCGCGATGGCCGGTTCGATGTCGCGGACCCGAATGGCCAGGTGGTGCGGCCCCGCGCCGTGGCGGGCCACGAACCGGGAGATCGCCCGGTTGTCGCCGGTGGTCGAGCCGGGTCCTGGGCCGCCCGTTCCGCCGGCGGTCACGATGTCCTGCAGGATCTCGATGTCCACCCGCCCCCGGCGCAGGAAGGTGACCAGCAGGGCGCCGGCGGTGCGCGCCGACCCGGTGTGGCTGACCACCCCGTACCGGTCGCTGGAGAAGACCTCGATGGTCGACTCCAGCTGCGTGTCGATCTGTCGGCTCTCGTACTCGAAGCCCAACTCGCTGGTCAGCGCGGCGACCAGGCCGGCGGAGTCGTCGGAGGCCACGCCAAGGTGATCCAGGCCGAGCACGGCCTCGGCCGTTCCCGGCGGTGGGTCGAGCGGGTCGTTGGTCAGTCGGAACGGCACCCCGCCGAGCACTCCCGCCCGCTCAGCGGTGCGGTCACCGTGCAGGACCAGTTCCGTCGGCCCGCCGCGCCCGCCCGCCTCGGACCGGTGCACCGCGAGCACCACGTCCCGGCCGAGCAGGTACCGCCCCGCACCGTCGGTCGGCAGGCCGAGCGCGGCGGCGAAGAGCCGGTCGGTGGCGGAGATATCTGCGCTCGCCACCCCGATCGTCGCGCCGGTGGGCCCCGTTGCCCCGTGCACGCCCCGGCCCGCCTCAGCGCACCCGGAACACCGGCGGGCGCTTCTCCAGGAAGGCCCGCACGCCCTCCTTGTAGTCCTCGCTGTCCACCGCGCTGATCGGCAGCTCGGCGGCCTCCTCGTCCGGGGTGTCCATGCCGGCGGCGATCTTCTCGATCATCCGCTTGGCGCCGCGCACCGACACCTGGGAGCGGGAGCAGATCGTGCTGGCAAATTCGAGGGTCTGGGCCTCCATCCGCTCGGGCTCGACGAGCTGATCCACCAGGTGCACCCGCAGCGCCTCCTGGGCGCTGAGCCGCTCGCCGGAGAACAGGATGTACTTGGCGAACGACGGACCTACGGCGGTGACCAGCTGGCGGGTGGAGCTGAACGAGTAGACCAGGCCCAGCTTTGCCGGGGTGATGCCCAGGGTGGCGGTCGCGGCGGCGAAGCGCAGGTCGCAGGCCAGCGCGATCTCCAGTCCGCCGCCGATGCAGAAGCCCTGGATCAACGCGATGGACGGCTTGCGCATCTCGCCGAGCGAGTGCGCGGCGTGTTCCACGTGCTCGCCGTAGCGGCGGGCTCCTTCGGCGGTGGCCCGGCGGGTCTCGAACTCGCTGATATCCGCGCCGGCGCAGAAGTGGTCACCGGCACCCCGCACCACCAGCACCTTGACCGACTCGTCGGAGTCCACCTCGGCGACCAGTTTGGGCACCGCCTCCCACATCTCGTAGGACATCGCGTTGCGCTTGCTCGGCTGGTTGATCACCAGCTCGGCGATCTCGCCATCGCGGCTGAGGGTCAGTGCCTGGGTCATCGTCCTACCTGTTCGTCGGTGGTGCCGGTGGGGAGGGGTGCCTGTGCCACGATGCCCTGCTCGATCCACTCCTGGATCTGGATGTGGTCGAAACCGCCCTCGCGCAGGATCTCCTGGCTGTGTTGGCCCAGCAGCGGTGCCGGCTGGCGGATGGTGGCCGGGGTCTCGGACAGTTTGGCCGGCATGCCCAGCACGTGCATCCGGCCGATCGTCGGGTGGTCGATCTCCACCACCATCTCCCTGGCCTCGACCTGGGGTTGCTCGAGGGCCTGGGAATAGGTCAGCACCGGCCCGCCGGGCACCCCGGCGGTGTCCAGCGCCTTCACCCAGGACGCCGTCGGCTGGCCGCGCAGGATCTCCTCGAGCTCCCCGGCGAGCTGGTCGGCATGCTCCGCGCGGGACCGCGAGCTGCCGTACTCGGGGCGGTCCATCAGGTCCGGCCGGTGCAGCACCTCGTGGCAGAGCCGCGCCCACAGCCGGTCGTTGCCGGCGCCGATGGTCACGTACCCATCGGAGGTCCGGTAGGCCTGGTAAGGGGCTCGGTGGCGGTGCCGGCTGCCCTCGGCCACCGGCTCACGCCCGCCGCCGAACCAGGCGCCGGCCTCCCACACGGTCAGTGCCATCCCGGCGTCCACCAGCGCCACGTCGATGTACTGTCCCGCACCGCCGCGTAACCGCCGGATGTAGGCGGCCAGCACGGCGTTGGCCGCGGTCATGCCGGCGACCAGGTCGGTCACCGCGACGCCGAACTTGGCCGGCTCACCACCGGGAGCGCCGGTCATCCGGAGGAACCCGGCCATGCCCTGGGCGATGATGTCGAACCCGGGGCGGTGGCTCTCCGGGCCGGTCTGCCCGAAGCCGGTGATGGAGGCGTACACGACATCCGGGTTGCGCCCGCGCACCGTGTCGTAGTCCAGCCCCAGCCGGTGCATCACCCCGGGGCGGAAGTTCTCCACCACCACGTCCGCCTGGGCGGTCAGCTCCAGCGCCACCCGCTGGCCCGCCTCGGACTTGAGGTCCAGGGCGAGGGAGCGCTTGTTGCGGTTGGGCATCGCCGAGGGATAGCTCTCCCCGTTGACAAACGGCGCGATGTCCCGGGAGTCATCGCCGTGCCCGGTGCGCTCGATCTTCACCACGTCCGCGCCGTAGTCGCCGAGGATCATCGTGCAGTACGGCCCGGAGAGGAACCGGGTGAAGTCGACAACCCGGACGCCATCAAGCGGTTGCATGCACTCTCCTCGTCGACCCGCTGTCGATCAGTCCAGTGTCCATCAGTCCGGCAGCACCTGCCCCCGGGTCTCAGGCGACAAGCGCAGCAGCAGGAACGCCAGCAGGAACGGGATCGCGGTGAGCGCCAGCGGCGTGGCGATACCCACGGTGGAGATCCCGTAGCCGATCAGGAACGTGCCGCCGGCGGCCAGGAACCGGGACATGGTGGTGCAGAAGGCGAACCCGCTGGCCCGGATGTCGGTCGGGTACTGCTCGGGCAGCCAGATGGTGAACACCGCGAAGTTCGCCCCGCCGATGCCCATCACCACCACGAACACGAAGAACAGCGGGACGCTCCGCTCCGGGTATGCCCAGGCGTATCCGCCGGCGATGCCGATCACCATCACGCTGAACAGCCCGGCGAGAGTTCGGCGGCGGCCGAACCGGTTGCACAGCAGCGGGGTGACCAGGCAGCTCAGCGCGGTCATCAGGGACAGCAGTCCCACCGCGACGGTCCCGAGGAACGCCGCGTGCTTCGGGTCGTCGCCCGCGCCCACCGCGAGCGCCTTCACCGCCGTGGGCAGGTACTGCGAGCTGGCCCAGAACCCCATCAGCGCGACGGTGACCAGTACGGCATTGTTCAGCGTGCGTCGGCGGTAGGGCGGGCGCAGGACGCCGCGCAGGAACGACCAGTAGTCCCGGCGTCGGCCGGTCCGCTCGACGGAGGCCTGCCAAGGCTGAGTGTCGCCGTGTACCTGGGTGCGGATGTAGAGCACGAACAGCGCCGGCAGCACGCCGAGGAAGAACATCCACCGCCAGCCGACCACCAGGCCGACGAAAATGTTCACCACCGCACCGAGCAGGAACCCCCAGTAGGTGCCGGAGTGCAGCAGGCCGCCGAAGAACGCCCGCTTGCGCTCCGGCATCGACTCGGCCACGAAGGTGCCGGCCAGCGACCACTCCCCGCCGATCCCGATGGCCGCCAACAGCCGGAATAGGTTCAGCTGCCAGACGTCCTGGGAGAAGCCGGCCAGAAAGGTGAACAGTGCGTAGGTGAGGATGCTGGCCATCAGGATCGGCACTCGGCCGTAGCGATCGGCGAGCGGGCCCCACAGCAAAGAACAGCCCCAGCCGAAGAGAAAAACGGCAACGCCGAGCTCCCCGAAAAACGCAATATTCTCGGCGGTCGCCGGGTAGCCCGAGCGCGGTAGCAAATCGGTGAGCGCTGGGCTCAGCACCAATCCGAACAGGCTGGCGTTGTACCCATCCAGTGACCAGCCACCAAATGCGCTAATAAAGGCCCTGCGCTGGGTCTTGGTCAGCTTGTGCTGATTATCGGGTTGCGCGATCGCGGCTTCGGGGCGCTCCTCGCCGGCACTGCGTTGGGCCATCGCGCTGCTCCCCTGCTGCTGCTCTGGCGGTACGCTATGTGATACGGCGTACCACTTGGCGATACGGCTGATGTAACCGCCGCCACCCCGCTAGTGTCAAGGCCATGGGATCGGCCGGAACCGTGCTGCGCGCGTTGGAGGCGGTGGCCTCGGCGCAGCCGATGGGGGTGAGCGAGCTGGCCCGCCGGCTGGAGATCTCCAAGCCGGCCGCCCAGCGCGCCCTCCTTGCGCTCGCGGAGACGGGCTGGATCCGCAGGTCAGAGCAGCAACCAGGGCGCTGGGTACTCACTGTCAAGGTACTTGACATAGCCAACCACCTGGGTGGCGAGCTCGGCCTGCGTGACCTCGCCCGGCCGGCCATGCTGGAGCTGGTCCGGGTCACCGGCGAGGCCACCCATCTGTCCGTACTGGACGGCTTGGACGTAGTCACCATCGACGAGGTGGAGTCGACCGAGGTGGTGCGCATCCACTGGTCGATCGGCACCAGGGGCCGGGCCTACGCAACCGCGAACGGCAAGGCGCTGCTGGCCAACCTTCCGGCGAGCCAGCTTTCCGAGCACATTCCTGATCCGCTGGAAGCATTCACCGAGAACACGATCACCGAAGTTGAGAAACTGCATCTCGAGCTCGCGGAAATACGCCGCCGGGGTTATTCGGTGCAGCATGGTGAATTGCGGTCAGACGTCGCATCGATTTCCGCCTGCATTTGCCCTGTGCCGGACCATCCGGTCGCCTCGCTGAGCATTTTCATGCCGATTCAGCGCTATCCCGCGGACGGCGGGGAACAGCTCGGCCGACTGGTGGCCGACGCCGCCGCCAAGATCACCGCCGGGCTGGCCGGCGTCTAGACCTGGACGCGATACGGCGGCCTCTCATGTCGAGTGGCAACCCAGTGCCGACGGGCGCCCCGGGCATCCCACCCTGGGCACCGCCCGGGCGTGGCTGGCGGGCGGGCGGGCGACCGGCCCGGGACGGCGAACTGGTCCAGCAGTGCGGCGCGGACCGGCACCGTGGCGCTCTGAACTAGCCGCCCGGCGGAAGCGCGGCGAGCAGGTCCGCGCTGGTCACGGTGAACCCGAAGCACTGCCGGACGTTGTACAGCGTGGCGGCCATGCAGTAGTCCGGGGAGGTGGTGGCCACGGCGTCCTCGACCAGCACCGCGTCGTAGCCGAGGCAGGCCGCGTCGGTGAGGGTGGCCAGCACGCACTGGTCCGCATTCACCCCGGCGAACAGCACGGTGTCCACCCGCAGCCCGCGCAGCACCGAGTCCAGCGGCGTATCGAAGAACCCGCTCATCCGGTACTTGTCCACCCGGATGTCGGCCTCGGCCGGGCTGAGCTCGTCCACCACGGCGGCCGCCCAACTGCCCGCCTGCAGGACCGGAGCGCCGTTGCCCGGCAGCGGGCTGCCGATGCCGCGTCCCTGGGCGGCCGGGTCGTAGACGTGCAGCACGTTCGGCGGCAGGTTGGCCCGGTCCGGGCGATTCCCCCAGTTCAACCAGATGATCGGTACCCCTCGGGGGCGCAGCCGGGCGGTCAGCGCGGCCAGCACCGGGATCGGCGCGCGGGCCGGCGTGACGTCCACCCCGATGCCGGCCAGCCAGCCGTCCGGGTGGCAGAAGTCGTTCTGCATGTCGACCACGAGCAGCGCGGCCCTGGCCAGGTCCAGGGTGAGCCGCTCGGGCAGCGCGGGCAGCTCGACCGGGGCCGGCTGGCACGGCGGGCGGCGCAGGTCCACCGCGCCGGGGCGGACCTGCCAGCTGTTCGCCAGGCTGGGTCCGAGCGAGCGGGTGCTGTCCGTCATGCGGCCTCCCACGGCGGCGGGCGGTTGATCAACTCGAGCAGCGACCGGTCTGTGCCCGCCGCGCCGACCAGGCACAACGCCATCGGCAGCGGCCCCACCCGCATGGTCGGCAGCGCGACCGAGGGCAACCCGGCCAGCGAGGCCAGGCAGGTCAGCCGCAGGGTGGCGGCCCTGGCCGTGTCCACCTGCTCGGCCGGGAGGTCCAGGGGCAGCGCCGGGCTGGAGGAGGCGGGCAGCAGCAGGGCGACGCCCGGGGTGAGTAGGTCGGCCAGCGTGGCCCGGGCCGCCGCGAGCACCTCCCGCGCCTGCGCCACCGCCGCGTCGGTGAGATCACGCCCGGACTCGAACCGGGCCACCACGGCCGGCTCCAGGTCGTCCCGGGCGCACGCGACGAACTCGCCGTGCGCCTGCCACGCCTCGGCGGCCTGCACCGCCCGGAACGCCGGCAGCCAGACCTCGACTGCCGCGGCCAGCTCCGGCGCCGGCTCGATCCGGCACGAGGTCCGGCCGGCCAGCGCCAGTGCCGCGCTGTCGAAGGCCAGCCGGACGTCCGGCGCGAGCGACTCGAGTAGGTCCGAGGGCCGCAGCAGCACGTCCACCGGCAGTCCCGAACTGGATGGCAGCAGCAGGTCGGCGGCGGTGGCCAGCAGGCCGGGATCCCGGGTCAGCAGCCCCACGGTGTCGAACGACGGGGCGAGCGGCAGCACCGCGTCGGCGCTGATCACCCCGTGGGTGGGGCGCAGCCCGTAGAGCCCGCAGTAGGACGCCGGTACCCGGATGGAGCCGGCCGTGTCGGTGCCGATGCCCAGGTCGGCGGCGTGCCCGGCCACGGCGGCCGCCGGCCCGCTGCTGGACCCGCCGCTCACCCGGCCCGGCGCGACCGGATTGGGCACCGCGCCGTAGCTGGCTGTCACCCCGGCCAGGGAGAACGCCAGCTCGTCGGTGTGCGCGAGGCCGGCCACGGTGGCGCCGGCGGCCAACAGCGCGCGTACCGAGGCGGCGGTCGCGGTCTGCGCCGGTGCCTCCGCCAGCCAGCGCGCCGACCCGCCGCCGATTGCCTGGCCACGCAGCGCGAACAGGTCCTTCACCGCGAGCCGCACGCCGGCCAGCGGGCCGCTCGGGTCGGGCGCGGGTTGGCCCGGGTCGGGATCGATCGGCAGCGGGCCGGCCAGCCGCCAGACCCGGACCGGCTCGCTGATCGTCGGGGTGGCCGGAACGGATCCGCCGACGTGCGCCGCGCGCACCCGCCAGCCTTCGGCGGTGCGCAGCCAAATCTGGGTCTGCGCGCCGACGCCGCCGTCCGGCCGGGTGACCTCGGCGACCACCAGCACGGTGTCCATCGCGAGGGTTCGGACGTGCAGCCGTTCGATCCGCCGCGCCCCGGGGCCGGAGCGTTCCCGGCGCAGCTGGGCGATGTGGTCGGCGCCGACCAGGGTGGCGCCGTCCTCCGAGCGCAGCGTCGCCGGCTCGGCCAGGAACCACCGCTCCAGGGACGGCACGTCGGCGGTGAGCAGCGCCCGCTCGTAGTCCCAGAACGCCGCGAGCAGGGCCGGTTCCGGGTGCTCGGGCTGGGTTGCTCCGAGGCCGGTGGGTACGGCGTTGTCCAAGGTCACAGCGTTACCTCCGGGAAACAACCCGCACCTACTGTCGGCGCTCGACCCCTATCGGAGAGGAAGTCCGGGCCATGGCGCAGGCACCGTTCGTCACCCGCCGAGGCGAGATCACCTTCCACCACATCACCCCGGGGGACACGGTGAAGCTGGCCGTGCTGGCCGGGCCGGCCACCGGTTCGCCCACCACCGTGGTGCTTGAGGTCTGGGAGCCTGGCGGCGCGCAGCCACCCAACTCGCACCCGGAGTCCACCGAGACGTTCGTGGTCCTGGCCGGTCAGGCCATCGCGCATTCGGACGAGGATTCGGTGCGCATCGCGGCCGGGGACACGCTCACCCTGATGCCCGGCTCGGTACACCGAATCGTCAACGACTCGCGCACCGAGCGGCTCTACACGCTCACCATCATGCAGGCCGACGGCGGTTTCGCGGACATGATCACCCGAGGGCCGCGCGCCGAACTGGACCAGCGGGACCTGGCCGTGCTGGGCGGGGTACTTCCGGCCGCCGGGCTGAGCTGAATGTGCTTGTGACGCGTCGGTGCACGCGGCCACGCTCGTCCCCTCTCCTTCGACCAGGGTCACCCCGCCCGGCGGGCGGGGACGGGGCGCGTCAGTGCGCCGGCGGATCCAGCGCCGCCCCGCCGGCCGGGTCTGTGTGGATCATGAGTACCCGGGTTGGGCCGGGTCGGGCGGCCCGCCAGCGGTGCGGGACCGACCCGGGGTAACGCATGCACTCCCCGGTGGCCAGGGTGATCAGCCGCCCGTCGCCGAGCTCCACGTCGAGCGCGCCCTGGGCAATGTAGACGAACTCGACGCCCTCATGCTCGAAGAACTCCTGGAAGCTGGTGCCCGGGTTGACGAACTCGGTCGGAATGAACCGGCCAGGTTCGGCCAGCAGCTGGCGCGCCACGCCGTCCCCGGTTGCCGGCACGGAGATGCCCTCGTCCTGGCGCAGCACGGCCACCGGCTCGGTCGCGGTGCTCGGACCGCCGGCGGCGAGCAGCCAGTCCTGGGTGACACCGAGCGCTCGGGCGATACGGAACAACGAGGCCATGCTCGGCTGGGCTCGGCCGCGCTCGACCTGGCTGAGGAACGGGTGCGACAGGTTTGCCCGCTCGGCCACCTCCACCAGGGTCAGGCCGCGTTCTCGGCGCCGAGAGCGGATCCGCTCCCCCAGTCGACGCTCCGGCGGCGCCTCCCGGTCAGGCGGCGCGGCGGCGGCGTGACCTGGCCTCACGGTGTCCCCTTTTTCCTGAACGCCACACGCCGACACGGGCTGGAAACATAACCCGTCTAGCGTCAATTGTTGATGCCATCAACATTAGCTCCTTCCGCCGTGGATCCTGAGGTGGATCACCCGGAATGGTTCGTCACCCGCTGGATCACCGGTGGCCCGGGCGGGACCGGGCTCGGCGAAGGCGCGGGCACCGGTATCGGCGCGAGCACGGGTATCGGCGCGAGCACGGGTATCGCCTTGATCGCCGAGCCGGGGCACGTGAACAGCTACCTGGTGGTGGGCGGCCGGCGGGCGCTGCTGTTCGACTCCGGGATGGGCATGCGGCCGATGCTCCCGGTGCTGGAACGGTTGACCGGGCTGCCGCTGATCGTGGTGAACTCGCACGATCACTTCGACCACCGCGGCGGCAACCAGGAGCTGGCGCCGCAGGTGGTCGACATCGCGGTACACCCGGCCGGGCTGGGCGGCCACCGGGCGGCGCCCGCCGACTTCTACCCCACCTATCGCCGGGCGGCGAACAGGGCGGCGGAGCTGTTCGAGCGGTTCGCCGAGCTGGACCGCAGCGGACCGTTCACCCTGACGCCGGACCAGCACCCGCGCCCGCTGCCGCCGCTGGACCGGTGGCGGATTCCGGCGGTGGCGCCGACCAGGGGGCTGGCGGATGGCGAGTCGATCGACCTGGGCGACCGCACCGTGACCGTGCTGCACACCCCCGGCCACTCCCCGGACAGCCTCTGCCTGTGGGACCCGGAGACCCGCACGTTGCTCAGCGGCGACACCGTCCTCAGCGCGGCCTACTGGGCGCATCAGCCCGGCGCGGACGTCGCGGTGTTCGCCCGCAGCCTGGGCCGGCTCGCCGAGCTGCCGGTGCACCGGGTGTTGGTGGCCCACAACCTCCGCGCGGAGCTAGATGTGTACGCCGTACACCGCGCGGCGCGTGCGATGTACGCGGTTGCCGAGGGGCACACGCGCCCTCGGCCAGGCGTCGACGCGCTGGACCGGCCGGTCGACCGGCACGAACTGCACGGAATCACCGTGTTCACCACCCCTGGCACCGCCGGGCCGGACGCCGCCCGGCCGGACGCCACTGCGGAGACCGCTCCTCCGGACGCCCCTCCGGCCACCGCTCCGGACACCGGGGTGGGGCGGTGAGCACCGCGCCGAGGGTCGGCCAGGCGGTGTCCGCGCTGCGTGGTGTGCGCACCGCCGACGGGGAGCCGGTGGACCTGCACATCGACGACAACGGCCTGGTCACCGAGCTGCGGCCGGCTTCCCCCGCACCGGCCGCCGGCGGTGAGCTGCTGCTGCCCGACTGGCTGGTGCTGCCCTCCGCCGTCGAGCCGCACGCCCACCTGGACAAGGCGCTGAGCTGGGCGGCCACCCGCGCCCCGTACGGCGACCTGCTGTCCGCGATCGACGCCTGGCGCCGCTACGTGCAGACCATGAGCGAGGACGACGTGCGCCGGCGGGCTCGGCGGGCACTCGGCATGTACCTGGCCGCCGGGTTCACCGCCGTGCGCAGCCACGTCGACCTGCTGCACGACACCGAGGATCCCTTGCGTGGCGTGCGCGCGATGCTGGCGCTGCGCGAGGAGCTGCGGGACGTGCTGGACCTGCAGGTCTGCCTACTGGCCAGCTACCTGGTGCCGGACATGCTGATCGAGGAGGCACTCGACCTCGGGGTGGACGTGCTCGGCGGCTGCGCGCACCTGGCCGAGGACGCCGCACAGGAGACGACCCGGCTGCTGGACATCGCGCAACGCCGCGACCTGCCGGTGGACCTGCACACCGACGAGCAACTGGACCCGTCGATGCTGTCCATCCGCGAGCTGGCCCGCGAGGTCAGCGCCAGGGGCATGCGGCAGCGGGTCACCGCCAGCCACTGCGTGAGCCTGGGCAGCCTGGGCACCCAGGCGCTGTCCGAGGTGCTCGACGAGGTACGCGCCGCCGGCCTGGCCGTGGTCACCCTGCCGATCACGAACCTCTACCTGCAGGGCTGGCAGTCGCCGAGTCCGATGCCCCGGGGGCTGACCGCCGTGCGAGAGCTGCTCGCCGCCGGTATCACCGTCGCGGCCGGCGGGGACAACCTGCGCGACCCGTTCAACCCGGTCGGCCGGGCTGACCCGTTCGAGACCACCTCGCTGCTGGTCACCGCCGCCCACCTGGACGCCCGGCAGGCGCTGCACGCGGTCACCGACGCCGGCCGGGAGGTACTCGGCCTACCGGCCGGCGGGGTGCGCCCCGGTGAGGTCGCCGACCTGGTCGCGGTGCGGGCCGACGACCTGCTGGACGCGGTGGCCGGGCCGTCCGGCTCGCGTGTGGTGCTGCGCCGCGGCCGGGTGGTGGCCAGCACCTCGGTGGACCAGCGCACCGCCGTCGACCCCGGCCCGATGCCCGCGTGGAGGTCCGCATGAGCTCGGTACACACGACGGGCCCATCCACCCAGGTGGCGTCCACTGAGCTGGTGGCCGCGCTGCGGTTCACCGGGGTGGGCAAGCGGTTCGACACCGGCACCGAGGCGCTGGCCGGAGTGGACCTGAGCGTCGCGCCCGGCGAGTTCGTCAGCGTGGTGGGCCCGTCCGGCTGCGGCAAGAGCACGCTGCTGCGGCTGGCCTCCGGGCTCTCCGATCCCACCTCCGGGCGGATCGAGCTGCGGTCGGACCGGATCGCCTACGTCTTCCAGGACCCCACCCTGCTGCCCTGGCGCAGCGCGCTGGCCAATGTGGAACTGGTGACCGAGCTGCACCGGATGCCCAAGGCGCAGCGGCGGTCCATGGCGCGGCGCGCGCTGGAGACGGTCGGGCTGGCCGGGTTCGAACGGCAGCTGCCCGCGCACCTGTCCGGCGGCATGCGGATGCGGGTGTCCCTGGCCAGGGCGCTGGTGCTGGACCCGGACGTGTTCCTGTTCGACGAGCCGTTCGGCGCGCTGGACGAGATCACCCGGCTGCGGATGCAGGAGGAGCTGCAGCGGCTGTTCTCTTCCCGCCCCGCCGAGTCAGCAAGCTCCGCCGGCTCAGCAAGCTCCGCCGGCTCAGCAAGCTCCGATCCCCCAGAGCACGGCGGCGCGGTCAGCGCGCTGTTCATCACCCACTCCGTGTCCGAGGCGGTGTATCTGTCCAACCGGGTGCTGGTGATGTCCCCCCGGCCGGGCCGGATGGTGGCCGAGATCGAGGTCCCGTTCGACTATCCCCGGCCGGCCGAGCTGCGATTCGACCCCGAATTCGGCCGTATCGCCGCCCAGGTCTCCGCCGCCCTCACCGGAGCCCACCAATGACGCAAACGCGCAGCTCAGAGATCGTGAGTGGCGATGGTCGCTATAGCGAC
>DASWST010000067.1:0-12170 GCA_036402515.1 Pseudonocardia sp. | reverse complement strand
GGGTGGACCTGCGCACTGCGGGCGTCGCCCTCGACGCGCTGGGCGCCGGGCTGTTCACCACCGCGGTGGCCGTGCTGAACTGGCACGACGCGGCGCAGTTCTGCGCTCGCGACGGGTCACCGACGCATCCCGCGAACGCCGGCTGGCACCGGCACTGCGAGGCCGCCGGGCACGAGGAGTACCCCCGCACCGACCCCGCGGTGATCTGCCTGGTGCACGACGGCGGCGACCGGGTGCTGCTGGCCCGCCAGCCGGTGTGGCCCGAGGGGCGCTACTCGGTGCTCGCCGGGTTCGTCGAGGCGGGGGAGTCGCTCGAGGCGTGCGTGCTGCGCGAGATCCACGAGGAGGTCGGCGCCGCGGTGCGCGACATCCGCTACCTCGGCAGCCAGGCCTGGCCGTTCCCGCGCTCGCTGATGGTCGGTTTCCACGCCGAGGCCGACCCCGACGTCCCGCTGGTGCCGGCCGACGGCGAGATCGCCGAGGCGATGTGGGTGACGAGAGCCGAACTGAGAGCAGCCCTGGCCCAAGGCGACTGGGGAGCCGAAGCGCAGCGAGGCGACCGCCCGCTCCTGTTGCCGGGAAAGGTCTCGATAGCGCGGTCGATGCTGGAGGCCTGGGCCGCCCTCGACTGACCCGACCGCACACACCTCCGGGGGCTCGCACACACGTTCGGCGGGTGTGTGCGGCCTACGGGAGGTGTGTGCCGCGTAGATGTCCTCCACCGGCGCCGCGAAAACGGCCCGCGAGGCGGGGGGTGCTGCGCATGGTGCGCGCGTGGACCTGCCCGATCTGCACCTGCGGAACCAGCTGCGCGCCGCCGGATTCGTCGATGACGAGGTGCGGCGCTTCCTGCGGGCCGGCGAGCTGAGTGCGGTCCGCCGGGGCTCAGGTGCACGTCACAGGGGCGCGGCGCACCGGCGGCAGGTCTGGCACGAGGGCGAGTTCGACGGCGAGGTGACGTACGGCCGCCTGCTGCGCCCCGGCCAGTCACCGGGAGTGGTGGTCTTCGCCGAGAAGCGACGCGAGGACGCGCTACGCGACGAGGACCTGGGTGTGGTCCGCTGGATCCGGGCCGACCTGGGGAACTTCGCCCCGACAGCGACCCGCCTGCGCGCGAGGTTCCGCCGAGCCTGATCCACCGCACACATCGCAAGGGGGCCGCACACACGGCAGAACGTGTGTGCGGCCCCCCTGGGGTGTGTGCGGTCAGGCCGCGAGCTTCGCCTGCACCTGCGCCAGCGTCGGGTTCGTGGCCGTCGTCTCGTCCGGGAAGAGGACTACCGGGACGGTTTGGTTGCCACCGTTCACTCCCTCCACGAACCTCGCGGCGTCCGCGTTCCGCTCGATGTCGATCTCTCGGTAGGCGATGCCCGCCTGGTCCATCTGGAGCTTGAGCCTGCGGCAGTAGCCGCACCACGTCGTGGAGTACATCGTCACCTGAGACATGTCCGGTTCAACCATCTGCCGGTCGCGTGTCTTCCCGGGGCGGGGTGTCAGGATGGGGCGGTGCGCGTGCCCCTCCTCGACACCCCGGAGTCCGGTCTCGACGACGAGCAGCTCGCCGCGGTCACGGCCCCGCGCGGTCCGGTGTGCGTGCTCGCGGGCGCCGGCACCGGGAAGACCCGCACCATCACCCGTCGCATCGGCCACCTCGTGCGCACCGGGCACGTCGCGCCGGGCCAGGTCCTCGCCGTCACGTTCACCGCGCGGGCGGCGGGGGAGATGCGCACCCGGCTGCGCAGCCTCGGCGTCGCCGGTGTGCAGGCGCGCACGTTCCACGCGGCCGCGCTGCGCCAGCTCCGCTACTTCTGGCCCCGCGTCGTCGGCGGGGACCAGTGGCAGCTGCTGGAGGGCAAGCTGCGGGTCGTCGGGCAGGCGGCGGCGCGGGTCAAGGCGGGCACCGACGCCGCGTCGCTGCGGGACTTCGCCGGCGAGATCGAATGGGCCAAGGCCAGTCTCATCACCCCGGACGGGTACCCGGCCGCGGTCGCGAAGCTGCGCCGGGACACCCCCGGTCCTGCCGAGCAGGTGGCCGCGGTCTACGCCGGGTACGAGGCGCTGAAGAACCGCGCGGAGATGCTCGACTTCGACGACCTGCTGTTGCACACCGCGGCGGCGCTGGAGGAGCACGGCGCCGTCGCCGAGGAGTTCCGCGACCGCTACCGCTGCTTCGTCGTGGACGAGTACCAGGACGTCACGCCGCTGCAGCAGCGCGTGCTGGACGCATGGCTGGGTGAGCGGGACGACCTGACGGTGGTCGGTGATGCCAACCAGACGATTTACACGTTCGCCGGTGCCACGCCGCGCTACCTGCTTGATTTCTCCCGCCGGTTCCCCGAGGCGGTGGTGGTCCGGCTGCGGCGCGACTACCGGTCCACGCCGCAGGTGGTGTCCGCCGCGAACACCGTCATCTCCGCCGCCCGGGGGCAGTCCGCCGGCACCCGGCTGCGGCTGGAGGGGCAGCAGCCGCCCGGCCCGGAGCCCACGTTCACCGAGTACGACGACGAGCCGGCCGAAGCCAGCGCGGTCGCCGCCGCGATCCGCCGGATGATCGCCGACGGCATCGCGGCCAGCGAGGTCGCGGTGCTGTTCCGGGTGAACGCGCAGTCCGAGGTGTACGAGCGGGCGCTGGACGAGGTCGGTGTGCCGTACCAGGTGCGCGGGGGAGAGCGGTTCTTCTCCCGCCCCGAGGTGCGGCAGGCGATGACCACGCTGCGGGCCGCCGGGTCATCCGCCGTGAACGCCGCCGCGGCCTGGGAGGACGCGGCCGGTGCGCCGGAAGCTACCGACCCGGGCGCGCTGGTCGCGGCGGTGCGCGGGGTGCTGGTCCCGCTGGGGTTGACCGACGAGCCGGCGGCGGGCACGGCGGGCAGGCAGCGGTGGGAGTCGCTGCGTGCGCTGGTCGGGCTGGCCGAGGAACTCGCCGCCGTTGAGCCGGGCGCGGACCTGGCCCGGTTCGCCGCCGAACTGGTCACCCGGGCCGATGCCTCCCACCCACCGACCGTGCAGGGCGTCACGCTCGCCTCCCTGCACGCCGCCAAAGGCCTGGAGTGGGACGCGGTGTTCCTGGTCGGGCTGGTCGACGGCACGCTGCCGATCCAGCACGCGGACGGCGACCACACCAAGATCGAGGAGGAGCGCCGGCTGCTCTACGTCGGGGTGACCAGGGCACGCCGACACCTGGCGCTGTCCTGGGCACTGTCCCGGGCGGCCGGCGGTCGGCGCCACCGGCGACGCAGCAGGTTCCTCTACGGGCTGATTCCGGACAGCCACCCGACCGCGCGGGTATCGGCAGGGCGCGGTGCGGCGAAGCCCAAGTGCCGGATCTGTGGCTCGCCGCTCATCGGGGTGGAGGCGCTCAAGCTGCGACGCTGCTCGGACTGCCCCTCCGACATCGACGTCGAGCTACTCGACCGGCTCAAGGCGTGGCGCAGCTCGATCGCCAAGGAGCAGTCGGTCCCGCCGTATGTGGTGTTCACCGACGCGACGCTGACCGCGATCGCCGAGCACCGCCCGGCCGACGCCGCCGCGCTGGTGGGGATACCCGGGATCGGCGCTCGCAAGCTGGATCGCTACGGCCCCGATGTGCTGGCCCTGGTGGCCACCGACGGGTAGAGCTGACCCGAATTTCCGGCTCCGTCGATCGTCTCGATAAAACTCGGTTGCCTAGCCAGTGCGCGTCCTTCTAAGGTCTTGCAGTGCCGGCCCCTGCGGGCTGGCTGTGACTCCGGCGCGATCTTTCCGCGCCGATGTTCGGCTTGGGAGGGGGTGGCCACCGTGCGGATGACACCTTCTTATGCCCACGTCGGGCTCCCGGTTCCCGGTCTCGTGGGGCAGCTCGCGCCCGCAGCTGCATGGCGGCAGCGCGCCCGCGTGTTCACCGTCGGCACCCCGAGCGTGATCGATAGCCCGACCAACAAGTCCACATACGTGTCCGCTCCGGAGCGATGCCCTTGACCTGTCAAGGACGCTCACTCGGCTCTTTCGAAGGCCGCGGACCCGTATCGGGACCGCGGCCTTCGTGTTTTCCCAGCTCAACTCCCAGCTCGCGCATCGAGAAGGAGGAATCACTGTGTTAGTGCAAAACGTCCCGCTAGACGGCGGGGCGGCCATATCCGGACCGGACAGTAACCCTGTCGCCGGTCTCGGCGGGTTGCTCGACGCATCACCCCGCGTCGAGTCGACTCTGCCTTGTCGAGATGCCGAGGATGCCGACCTCTGGTTCGCCGACACCCCGGCCGAACTCGAGCGGGCCAAGTCGCTGTGTGCCAGCTGCCCGGTGAGGGCCGAGTGCCTGGCCGGTGCGTTGCGCCGGGAAGAGCCCTGGGGTGTGTGGGGCGGGGAGATCTTCCAGCGCGGCAGCGTGATCGCACGCAAGCGCCCCAGGGGCCGGCCGAGCAAGGCGGCCCTGGCGCGCGACCGGGCGTTGGCCGACGCGGGCGCACCGCTGTAGCGGCGCGGACGAGAGGACAGGTGAGGAAACAGTGATGACTGAGATCGATGTCCGACCCAATGGAATCGAGCCGGGAGTGCATCAGATGTTGCTCTACGAAGCCCTGGCCAGAGCGCGAATGCGTGAGGCCGAGGAAGCCGCCCGGAACCATCGGGTGATCCGGCAGCTGCTTGCCGGACGCCGGTGGGCGTGGCTCGCCCGGTACGCCGCTGAGCGTGCCGAGCGGGCCCGCCAGGTGGTGTGACCCTCGGCCTTAGTCGGTGCGAGCTGGGGCAGTGCGGCCGGTTGCGGAACCGGCCAGGGCGGGTGCTCGGCCGCTGGGTGTGACCTACCCAGCGCGGAGTACCCGCTCTTTGTGTTTCGGGACCTCTTTGAGTTTCGGGACGAACCCGCTGAATTCAGGGCCCGGGCTCGGGGTCGGACCCCTCGGTGATCACCGGTTGCCAGTGCGACACGATCCCGCGCAGCGGGACCTCGGCGCCGAGCTGGCACATCACGCCGAGGGTGCCGAAGGTGACCCGGTGGACCAGGAGGTGCTGCGGCGGCAGGTTCAGCGCCCGGCCGGTCCGGAAGTCCGGGCTGCGCAGGTCTCCCACCCGCTCGGCCTGACGCTGCAACCAGCGCCTGCTGAACCGGAAGCGCTCGGTGTGCAGAGGTTCGGCGAACGGGCCGAGGTAGGCCAGCACGTCGTCGGGATCGAGCTGCATGCCCGGCCGGACGAAGCCCTCGGAGCGAAGTAGCTCCATCAGCTGCTCAGAATCACCGAGCAAGGCCAACCGGGTCATCTGCTGCAGCACCATCGGTGAGCCGTTGGGCAGCCGAGCCACCGCGCCGAAATCGATCACGGCGAGCCGGCCGTCGGCCATCAGCTGGAAGTTGCCGGGGTGCGGGTCGGCGTGCAGCAGCCCGGTGCGCGGCGGGGAGGCGTAGTGGAACTCGGAGAGCAACCGCCCGGCCTCGTCCCTGGTCGGCTGGTCACCGTCCCGGATGATCGAGGACAGCGGCCGGCCGGTGATCCATTCGCTGATCACCGTTTTCGGCGAGGAGGCCACCACCCTCGGAACCTTGATCTCCGGATCGCCGGCGAACGCCTCGGCGAACACGCGTTGGTTGTCCGCCTCGTCGCGGTAGTCCAACTCCTCGGCCATCCGGTCGCGCAGCTCGGCGATCAGCGGCTTGATCTCCATACCAGGCACCAGTGGCTGCAGGATCCGACTGAACCGGCCGAGCTGGCGCAGGTCGGCGAGCAGCGCAGTGTCCGCGCCCGGGTACTGCACCTTCACCGCGACGTCCCGACCGTCGTGCCACACCGCGCGGTGCACCTGGCCGATGCTGGCCGCGGCGGTCGGCTCGTCGTCGAAGTCGGCGAACCGTTCCCGCCAGCCCCGGCCGAGCTGTTCGGCCAGCACCCGGTGCACGTCCCGCGCCGGCATCGGCGGGGCCGAGCTCTGCAGCTTGGTCAGCGCCTCCCGGTACGGCTCGGCGAGCTCATCGGGCACCGCGGCCTCGAAGATGCTCAGCGCCTGGCCGAACTTCATCGCGCCGCCCTTGAGCTCACCGAGCACGGCGAATAGCTGCTCGGCGCTCCGGGCGGAAAGCTGGGCGGAGATCTCCTCACCGTCGGCGCCGGCCAGCCGCCGGCCCCAACCAGCCGCCGCGCGTCCGGCGGCGCCCAGCGGCAGGCTCGCCAGCTTCGCGGTGCGGTGCACCCCACCCCGTGGGATATCGGACACGCAGTGATTCTCTACTGTTCACTCCTTCCGCCGCACGCCGCCCTGGCCTGTTCGGTTGTCCGCTGCCCCGGCCGGGGAATCGAGGCCCTGGTCGCGGCGGTGCTGGCGGCGTCCCCCGCCTGGGTGTGAGCTGCGCCGCATCCGCACTCCGGGTGAGGTGGCCACTGGCGGCGGCGCGCCGTGCCCCGCCGGGTATCCAGTTCCAGCACCGCATCCAGGGTGGGTGGGGGCTCGGCGCTGGTCATCGGCTCCACCGCGATCATCGCCTGCTCGACGGCCAGCGCGGCGGTGGCCTGCACGGTGGCCGGGCTGGCCGTGCCGACCTGGCCGCTCAGCCCGGCGGCGACGGTGGGCCAGCACGGGTCGCGAGCCGCGCGGTGCAGATCGAGGCAGCGCAGGCAGGCCGTACGGCCGGGTAGTACCAGCGGGCCTACCAGCCCGATGCCGTCCATCAGCCGCACGACCAGCTGAGGCACACCCTTGACCAGGAACTCTCGATGCCGCCGAGGGTCTGGCGCGAGCAGGTCGGTGAGCACCACCAGGTGCGGCCGGCGGCGAGGTGGCCCGACGCGGACCTTGGTGTCCGGCGCCAGCCGCCGCACCTCGGCCTGAGTAGGTGGGGTGAATTCGCCCTCCACCCAGAGCGCGCCGATTCCGGCGGCAGCCAGCCCGGCGGTCACCGGCGCCAGCAGTGGGCCGGCTCCTCGGACCAGTACGTGGGCCGACTGGCGGGCCTGAGCCGCCCTCCTGACCACGACCGCGTCGAGCAGGCCCTCCTCGGCCCGCAGATCGGCCAGCAGGGCCCGGACGTCCGCCTCGTGCGCACCCAGCCCGACCGCGCGGGCGACCAGCTCATTCACCGGCCAGCTGCCGTTCAACTCGAGCAGCAAGGTCAGCAGCGGCGGCGAGAGCCCGGCGGCTTCCACGGCCCGGCCGGGCAGAACGCCGAGTTGCACCGCGTCGGGCCCCCGACGTAGCACCGGATGGTGCGGCCGGAGCCGGACAGCCGCCGGGCCGCTGGTGCTGACGGCGGTGTTGCTGACGGCGGTGTTGCTGACGGCGGACGGGTTCGAGGCCATGACTCGAGCATGCCCGCGCCGCCGGAATCGACGAGCGAGTTATCCACAGGCCGAGGCGCCCGCGCCGACCGACCGGTGGCCGGGCGGCCGGGCCCTACTTGTCGGTCTCCCCAGCTGGGCCGGTCTCGCCCGACTTGCCGGTCTCGCCGGTCTGGTCGATTCCGTCGGAGGTCCCCGATTCGGGCGTGCCGGACTCCTGCTTGCGGTCGTGCTCGGCCTGCTCGGTGCGCTCCAGCTCGGCGATCGGGTCGGACACGTCGGACTTGCGCCGCTCCACGAACTGGGCGGGGTTGTCCAGGTCCTCCACATCCGGGATCAGGTCCGGGTGGGCCCAGACCTCGTCCCGCCCGACCGTGCCGCACTCGGTGGTGAGCAGGCGCCAGAGGTCGGAGGCGGCCCGCAGCCGGCGCGGCCGCAGTTCCAGGCCGACCAGGGTGGCGAAGGTCTGCTCGGCGGGGCCACCGGAGGCACGGCGGCGGCGCAGCGTCTCGCGCAGCGCGTCCGCGCCGGGCAGCCGGCCGGTCACCGCGTCGCTCACCACCACGTCCACCCAGCCCTCGACCAGGGCGAGCAGCGTCTCCAACCGAGACAGCGCGGTGAGCTGCTCCTCGGTGGTGGGCGGCTCGAACAGCCCGGACTGCATGGCGGACTCCAGCGACTGGGGGTCCGCCGGGTCGATCTGCTGGGCGATCTCCTCGATCCGCGAGGTGTCCACCCGGATTCCCCTGGCGTACTCCTCGATCGCGCCGACCAATCGCTGCGCCAACCACGGAACGTGCGCGAACAGCCGGTGGTGTGCGGCCTCCCGCGCCGCGAGGTAGACCATCACCTCGCTGGCCGGCCGGTCCAGGCCGGTGGTGAACGACTCGATCGCGGCGGGCAGCAACGCCGCCGTGCCGGCCGGGCCGAGCGGCAGCCCGATCTCGGTGGAGGTGAGCACCTCGGTGGCGAGCTGCGCCAACCCGGTGCCCAGCTGGCTGCCGAAGGCCAGCCCACCCATCTGGCCGAACATGGCCAGCATCGGGCCGGCGGCCTGCCTGGCTTCCTCGGGCAGCCCCTCCAGCCACGCCCCGGACACGCGCTGAGCCACCGGGTCGCACATCCGTTGCCAGGTGGGCATGCTCGCATCCACCCAGTCCTTGGCTGACCAGGCGGTGACCTTGCGGGTGCCGGTCGGGTACGAGGTGACCGGGTCCAGCCAGAGCTCGGCCAACGCGAACGCGTCACCGACCGCCTTGCGCTGCTCCTGGGTGGGCGGCCGGGAGCTGGTCAGCTGTTGCACCGCGAGCTGCTTGGCCAGGTCGTAGTTCACCGGGCCGGACGAGGTACCGGCCTGGCTGAGCATCTGGCCGAGCTGGCTGAGCATCTGGCCCAGCTGGCCCATGTCGAACCCGCCGCCCGGCCCCGCCGCGCCCATGCCGGGCATCGCGAAGCCTCCCGGCAGGGCGCCGGGCTGACCGGGGAAGCCGAAGGGGAACGGGTCCTGGGGCGAGTCCGGGCTCTTGCCGCTGCCCGACTCGCGGTTCTCGTCTCGGTCTTTGTCTCGGTCCCGATCGCGGTCGGACGGGCCGAATCCGAACGGGGTGTCACTCATACCACCACCGTACGCGGCGGTGCACCCACCTCCTCGCGTGATCGGCCGTAGGCTGAACCAGTGAGTCGTCGTACCAGAACCCTGACCATTGGCCTGCTGGTGGTCCTTGCTGTTGTTGTGCTTGCCGGCACCGTGCGGGTACCGCTGGTAGCGCTGGGTCCTGGCCCGACTTTTGACACCCTCGGCGCGATCGACGGCAAGCCTGTGGTGAGCGTGACCGGGCGGCAGACCTACCCCACCACCGGCCACCTGAACATGACCACCGTCGCGGTCACCGATGGACTGACCGCGATCACCGCCCTGCAGTTCTGGGCGAACAGCGAACGTGAGCTGGTGCCCCGGGCGGCCATCTATCCCCCCGGCAAGAGCGACCAGCAGGTGGAACAGGAGAACAGCGCCCAGTTCACCAACTCGGAGAACGACGCCGAGGTGGCCGCGCTGAGCTATCTGAGGGAACCGGTCAAGGTGGTGGTCGGCCCGCTCAGCGTGGACGCCCCGGCGGCCGGCGTGCTGAGGGAAGGCGACCAGCTGCTGAGCGTGAAGGGCGAGGCGGTCACCTCGCCGGCCCAGGTCAGCCAGATCCTCACCACCACGCACCCGGGAGACCGGGTGCCGGTCAGCTACCAGCGCGGCGACGCCCCGGCGACCCAGGGCACGGTGACCGTGGGCGCCCGGCCGGACGGCCCGCAGGGCTTCCTCGGCATCACTCCCGAGGGCCGCCCACAGGACCCGAACCAGATCGTGATCAGCCTGGGGGACATCGGCGGGCCGTCCGCCGGCTTGGCGTTCGCCCTGGCGGTGATCGACAAGCTGACCCCGGACGACCTGACCGGCGGCAAGTTCATCGCCGGCACCGGGGAGATCGGGCCGACCGGCGCGGTCGGGCCGATCGGCGGCATCTCGCTGAAGATGATCGCCGCGCGGCATGCCGGGGCGACCGTGTTCCTGGTCCCGGCGGCGAACTGCCCGGAGGCCGCCTCGCACGACCCCGCCGGCCTGCAACTCATCAAGGTGAGCGCGCTGGCCGACGCGGTGGACTCGCTGACGGCGCTGAAGCAGGGCCGCCCTGCCCCGGGATGCTGAGCGACCCGTGCGCGGCACCCACGTTCAGCAGCGGAAATAGTGGTTTCGCCGAGCAGCAACGCCGGAAACCCCACCCCTGACCCCCGCCCGCGATGCCGCCAGGTGTTGGCATTTGGGCCGCGGCCCTTGACCTAGCCGGTTCCCGAGGTCCAACGTCTACGCACGCGCGGGGGCGTCCGTTCTTGGGAAGGGCCGGTATGCACCTGTCGTTGACCACCGTCCGGAGGGCGGTCTCGGTTGTCGCCGATGTGGCGGACCTGGACCACCCCGCCGCGTTCGCCGGGGTCGCCTTGCCCGGGCTGGCCCGGCTGATCGGCTGCGACCTGGCCACCTTCACCGAGATCGACCCACCCAAGCGGATCCGGTACATGGACTACCCGGAGGCGGCCCTCAGCCCTGCCACCTATGAGGCGTTCAGCGAGTTCCTCCACCAGCACCCGCTGATCCAGCACTACGCGACGGCCAGGGACGGTATGGCGTTGCGGATGAGCGACGTGGTGAGCCGCGCCGAGTTCCGCCGCCTGGACATCTACCAGCATGCTTACCGACCGCGCCCGACGGAGTACCTGCTGGCGGTGCAGCTGCCTGCCCCTGGTCCGGGCACCAGGGCGTTCGCGCTCAACCGGGCGCGGCGGGACTTCACCGACACCGAACGGGACCTGCTCAACCTGGTGCGTGGCCCGCTGGCCGAGGGGCTGCGCCGGGCCGGCGCCCGGCACCACGCGCATCGAGCCCTGGCCAGCGCACCGGAGCAGCGGCTGGCCGCGTTGACCGAACGGGAGGTCCAGGTGCTGGAGCTGGTTGCGGCCGGCCGGACGAACGTGGCCATCGCGCACACCCTGGAGGTCAGCCCGCGCACCGTGGCCAAGCACCTGGAGCGGATCTATCGCAAACTCGGCGTGGGCAATCGCGCCGCCGCCGTCGCGCCCCTGCAGCTGGCCAGCGAGCCCGACCCGACGCTCACCGCGCCCAGGCTCACCTCGCCCGTGCCGACGCGGCGCCCGGCGGCCCTGCTCAGCGTGCCGAGCGCGCATTCCACGCCGGAGGTCTTGCCGCGCGCGTTTCGGGATGTCCGGTCCTCGGGCAGCCGCCGCTTCAGGCCCGTCGGTGCCAAGTCCACGCTCAGCTCGAAGGCGCTGCGCTGACTCGCCCGGCCAACCCACCGAATCGGCCGATCCGACGGACCTGGCCACTTCAGCGAGCCCGGTCACTGACCCGGCCACCTCAGCGAGCCCGGTCAGTTCAACTGGCGTCGAGGGTGCGCAGCAACGCGTTCACCATGTTCGGCGCCAGGTCGGGGTGCTCCACCAGTTCGTCCGGCTGGTCGCCTTCGCCGCGCACCCGCAGCAGGCAGCAGTACCCGCCGGCGCGCAGCACGGCGACCACCAGCCGCGCGTCCCGGCGTTCCGGGTGGTGCTGGGCGACGCGCACCGCGACCCGGTCGAGGTCGGCCTCGGAGCCCTCGGAGCCGGCGGCGCCCTCCACCGCGCGGTCCAGGTCGGCTTCCGCCTCCGGGGGCAGCACCACGATCTCCTGCGCCAGCGCGCACCCTGTCACTCCGTCGGGCCAAAATATGCCCGCCAGTGTTTCGGCCAGGTCCTCGGTGCGCAGCGGGTCCTGGGCGACCGGGGTCAACCCGTCGGCAACCGCCAGCCGCCCGGCCAGGCCGGGCTCCGCGGCGATCAGCTGCGCGGTCGGGACCAGCGCAAACAGCTGCGGAGGCTGGTCCCAGCCGGCCTCGGCCAGGAAGTCCTCGACCTCGCGCGCGGCGGTCGGCAGCGCCGAGGTCCAGTCGCTCGGCACTGGCTGCGCTGAGTGCTCAACGGGGTTCATCGGCGACATTCTCCCATCCCAAACGGGAACCCCACTCCCCCTCCGTAGAGTTGGAGCCAATAACAGACATGTGATCCGCGCCTCTGTGCCCTGAGTGGTGTTGCTCAGTAGCGCGGCCACCTGCTTCGACGATTACTGGAGCGTGCCTCGTGGCGATGACGCCCCCCACTGGGGCTCCCGCACTGTCCCGGCGGACCCGGATCCTGCTTGTCATCGGCGGGGTCGCCCTGGTGGCGTTACTGGCCGGTTCGCGATTGCTGGACTACTACGTCAACTGGCTGTGGTTCGGCGAGGTGGGCTTCCGGAGTGTGTTCAGCACCATCGTGCTGACCCGCATTGTGCAGTTTGTGCTGGTGGCGCTGGTGTTCGCCGCGTTGATCGCGGTGACGCTGGCC
>DASWST010000066.1:0-15036 GCA_036402515.1 Pseudonocardia sp. | reverse complement strand
GGCCATGTCGCGCATCGAGGCGGCCTGCTGCCGGCTGCGCTCGAGGGCGTCCATGCTGTCGACGGTCACCGAGGACACGCTGCGGCCGCTGCCTCGGTCGACCAGCATGCTGGCGCTGCAGAAGCCGTCCATGGCCTCCACGCCGGGCAGCACCGACGTCCGGTAGACCTCGAGAGCGTGGTCGAGGTCAGCCGGCTCGACCCGCACCCAGGTGGCCCGGACGCAGGCCCCGGGGTTGGACGTGTGGTCCCGGTGCAGCATGGCGATCTCCCACTGCTCCACCTCGGGTTGGCCACCGAGCATCTCGCCGACCCGTTCCCGCATCGGCCGCAGCTGTTCCTCGCTGGCCAGCATGGCCTCCTCAGATCGCCACGCGCTGGTCGCGATACAGCGCCCACCCTGCCGATCGACCAGCATGGACAGGCCGATGCACCCGTCCATGCCCAGCAGCGCGGGCATCACCTCGTCGCGGACCTGCGCGATGCCCATCTCGATGGACTCCTGACGGGCCCGAATAGTTGTGGATCGCGCGAACACGGTCCACCCCCTTTTGCGACTGCCGGCGAGCCCCTTTGCGTCGCCGGTCAGACCCACCGTCCTCCGGGTGGCGAGGCGGGGCAATCACTGGTTCGAGCGGGACGCCCGGGCGCCGGCGTCAGAACGCGTCGAGGGCGTACAGGTCGTCGATGGCGTGCGCCATCCGCCGGATGAACTCCCGCGCGGTGGCCGCCGGCTGCATCTTGGGCGCCTCGGGCGGCTGGCCGAGCGTTCCGGTCCACCAGGCCAGCGCGGCGAACAGCTGCTGGCGGTAGATCCGCCAGGCCTCATTGAAGTCCGGCGCGGCCACCCCGGCGGCGCGCAGTTCCTCCAGGTAGTGACCGAGCAGGTCCCGCTCCCAGTTGCGCCGGTCCTCGACGGCCAGCGCGGTGGAGATCGTGTAGGCCACGTCCCGGCCCCAGTTGCCCTTGCTGGAGCACTGCCAGTCGTTGAGACCCATCCCCCCGTCTGCGGCGATGTACCAGTTCTTCAAGTGCGGGTCGGAGTGCAGCAGAGTGCGGGGCAGCCGCTGGTGGGCTGCCACGCAGGCCAGGGTTGCCGGCCAGATCTCCTCGGCGCGCGGGAACAGCCGCGCCGGGATGACGTCCTCGGCCAGCTGGAACCCCCGCGCGCAGGACGGCCCGAACCCGGCCTCCTCCACGGTGATGGTGAAGTACTTCTCCCAGCTGTTCCACACCGCCAGCTCGGTCTCCAGCTCGGGCGAGTCCCAGTACCGGGCGTGCAGCGTGGCGAGCAGCCGCAGCTGGCTGCGCGCCTGCTCCTCGGTCAGCGTGAGCTCGTGCGAGCCGAAAGTGACCTCGCCGGCGATGTCCCGCATGATGATGAGCGAGTTCAGGCTGGCCGGGTCGTACCGGGAGAACAGCGCCTCCGGCGCCACGATGGGCAGCTTCGGGCGCACCGTGTTGTAGAACGTGGCTTCCGCCGCGATACCGCCGTTCATGCCGATGATGTAGCGGTTCTCCAGGTGGAACGTGCTCTTGCAGAACACGCTGGCCGGCAGCCCGGCGCGCTGCCCGGCGTCGTTCCAGGTCAGGTGGATCCGCCGGCGGCTGGAGGTGCCCTCGTCGGCCTCGCCCAGGCGCAGCCCGACGACCTCCGCGTTGCCGGACTCGCTGCCCAGCGCGGGGGCCAGCGCCGGAACTAGCGCCGATGTCAGCCAAGCCGGCGTGATCTCCTCGTAGTGCAGTGGCAGCTGGTCGGCCGAGGTCAGGGTGCGCCCGGCGGCGCGCTCGGCCTCCAGGGCGAACTGCCGCTTGATCTCCGCAAAGCTCAGGTCCATGGTCGCTCCTCAACAACGGTGTCGGGGTCGGCTGGCAGCATCGAGTCGTGCCCGCCGGGGGCGGTGTAGCGCTCCGCAACGGTGCGGCCGGCGGGCATATCGGCGGGCAGCAGCGCGCCGTCGCGCTCCAGCTCGGCCACCGCCTCGGCGCCCAGCCTCAGCCAGCGGCCCAGCACGTCCGCGTTGTGCTCACCGACGAATGCGGCGCCGGCGCGCGGTTCGCAGGTGCCGGCGGAGAACCGGTACGGCATCCGGATCACCGGCCGGGTGCCGCCGTCCCGGTTGTCCACCTGAGCGACGACCTGGCGGGCGATCGCGGTGGGCGAGTCCATCAGGGTGGCCGGGGTGCGGATCTCCGCCCAGGCCACCCCGGCCGCCTCCAGTGCCTCGATCAGCGCGGACCGCTCGGTGAACCCGGCCACCCAGTCGGCCACCACCCGAGCGCGGGCGGCGAACTTGGCGGCCCCGGTGGCGGACGGGTCCGGGTCGGTGAGCCCGTGCTGGGAACAGAGCCGGTACCAGAGGTACTTGGGGTCCGCCGAGATCAGGATCGGGCCGCCGGGGGCGTCGAACACCGAGCCGGTGGCCGGGAACACCGGGTAGGTGTGCTCCAGGCTGTAGTGTGTGTAGTCGTCGGTGGCCAGCATCGCCTCGAACATGCTCAGGTCCAGGTACTGGCCGGCCCCGGTGCGCTCGGCCAGCCGCAACGCGGAGAGCACCGCGACCATCCCGTGCAACGAGGTCACCGAGTCGGCCAGCGCCATCACCACGTCGTTCGGCCGCGCGCCGTCCACCTCGGCCTGTCGGCCCAGCAACCCACTCTCCGCGTGCACCACCGGTGCGTAGGCCTGGCGCCCGGACTCCGGGCCCCACTGGCCGAACCCGGACACTGACAGCATCACCAGTCGGGGGTTCACCGCCGACAGCGCCGGCCAACCGACGCCGAGCCGGTCCACCGTGCCGGGCCGGAAGTTCTCGATCACCACGTCGGTGTGCGCGACCAGCTCGCGCAGCAGCGCCGCGCCGGCCTCGGTGCCCAGGTCCACCGAGATGTTGCGCTTACCGGCGTTCTGCTGCACGTAGAGGCCACTGTGCCCGTGGCTGCGCGGGCCGAACACCTGGGTGATGTCCGTGCCGGGCACCTCGACCTTGACCACCTCGGCGCCCAGGTCGGACAGCATCCGGCCGACGTACGGCCCGGAGATCGCCCGGGATAGATCCAGCACGCGGACCCCGTCCAGCGGAAACGGCCCGGCCATCAGTAGGACCTCGGCAGCCCGAGCACGTGCTCGGCGAGGTAGTTGAGCACCATCTCCTGAGGCACCGGCGCGATCCGCTGCAGCCGGGCCTCCCGGAAGTAGCGCTCCACGTGGTACTCCGACGCGTAGCCGAATCCGCCGTGCGTCTGCACCGCCGCGTCCGCCGCCTTGAACGCGGCGTCGGCGGCCAGGAACTTCGCCGTGTTGGCGTGCTCACCGGCCGGCATCCGGGCGTCCACCCGCCACGCCGCCTCCCGGATGGCCAGCTCCGCCGCGTGCAGCCGGGCATGCGACTCGGCCAGCGGGAACGAGATGCCCTGGTTCTGCCCGATCGGCCGGCCGAACACCACCCGCTCCTTGGCGTAGTTCACCGCCCGGCGCAGCGCCGCCCGCCCGATGCCCAGCGCCTCGGCGGCGATCAGCACCCGCTCCGCGTTCAGCCCGTCCAGCAGGTAGCGGAAACCCCGGCCTTCCTCGCCGACCCGGTCCTCCTCGGCCACCCACAGCCCGTCGTAGACCACCTCGCAGGAGGCCACCGCGTTGCGGCCCAGCTTGGCGATCGGGGTGATCCGCACCGCCGGGTCCTTCAGGTTGGCCACGAACAGCGTCATGCCCTCGGTGGGTTTGGCGCACTGGTCCTTGGGCGTGGTCCGGGTCAGCAGCAGCACCTTGTCCGACTCGAGCGCCTTGGACGTCCACACCTTGCGGCCGTGCACCCGGTAGCCATCGTTCCCGGCGGCGTCGGTGTCCCGGACCGCGCGGGTGCTGATCGAAGTGGTGTCCAGCCCGGCGTCCGGCTCGGTGACCCCGAACGCCACGTGCAGGTCGCCGGAGGCAACCGGGGGGAGCACCCGGCGCTTGAGCTCGGCGCTGCCGTGCAGCACCACCGGGTGCATGCCGAAGATGGACAGGTGGATGGCGCTGGCGCCGTTCATGCAGGCGCCGGACGCGGCGACCTCCTCGAGCACGATGGACGCCTCGGCGATGCCCTGGCCGCCGCCGCCGTACTCCTCGGGGATGGCGATGCCGATCCAGCCGCCCTTGGCCAGCTCCCGGTAGAACTCCCACGGGAACTGGTGCTCGGCCTCCAGGTGCATCCAGTAGTCGTCGTCGAACTGCCGGCATACGTCGCGCACCGCCTGCCGGATCGCCCGGTGATCCTCGTGCTCCTCGAAATCCATGCCCATCTCCTTACCGGCGGGAACCTCGCCTCGAAAGCGCGGCCTCGCCGATCGCGATCAGCCCAACCCGAGCTGGCGGGCGAGGGTGGCCGCGTCGTAGTACGCGCGGATCGCGGTGGCGCGCCCATCGGCGTCCACGGTGAACACATCGGTGCCCAGCACGTCGAACGCCTTGCCGGTGGCCGGTACACCGGGCGGGAACTCGGCGCCGGTGTGCGTGCCGGTCATCCGCCACTCGGCGGCGACCCGGCCGCCCGGCTGGTCGACCAGCGGCTCGCCTACCGCCGTGAAGTGCAGGTCCGGGAAGGCCGCCCAGGACGCGGCGAAGAAGCCGTGCGCGCCGTCCAGGTGGGTCAGCTCGGCCGGCAGTGAGGGGTCGATCCAGCTGAACTCGGCGGCCAGCAGCTCGTCCACGTCGGCCGGCTCCCTGCCGTTCCAGGCGGCGAAGTACCGCGAGGGGTACCTCGCCAGCGACTGCGTGACGGACGTCGACATCGTGCCTCCTCGGCGAGACAGTACTCGTGCACTCAAATACTGAGTACTAGACTTTTCTACTGGTCGACCATACCCTCTGTGACAGGGAACGACTAGTTGTTCTCGGCGATCGACCGGCAGTGCCGCTGAGCGAAGTGCCCACCCCTGAAGGGGGCGGAATTTGCCTCCCAAGGGGGAAGTGCGCCAGGTCACTCCCGGCCTACCGTCCGGACGCAGAGTTACGGGAGGGATCCAATGACAGCCGAGACCGTCGACAGCAACCTCAGCACGCTGCGGTTCTGGGCCCAGCCCCGTCAGGTGCACCTGGATACGTTCAAGTGGCTGCGGGAGAACCACCCGGTCAGCTGGAGTGGGCCGCCCGAGGCGCTGGACCCCAACCTGGACAACGCGCGGGGTTTCTGGTCGGTGACCAAGCACGCCCACATCCGCGAGGTGTCCCGCAATACCGACGTGTTCAGCTCCGCGGACGGGGTCTTCATCGACGACTTCCCGCAGCTGGAGTCGATGCTGTCGTTCATCGTGTCCGACCCGCCCCGGCACACCTCGTTCCGCAACATCATCAGCGTGGCGTTCACCCCCAAGCACGTGCGCAAGGTGGAGGAGGACACCCGTCGGACCGTGCGCGAGGTCCTCGACCACGCGGCCCCGCTGGGCGAGGGCGACCTGTGCGAGCTAATCGCCAAGGAGGTTCCCGGCCGGGTCTTCGCCACCTTCTTCGGCATCACCGATCGCGACCAGATCCAGTACGTGATGGATGCCGCCGAGCAGATGGGGGCCTGGAGTGATCCGGAGTATGCGCACATCGGCTCACCGCTGCAGGTCTTCGCCGACGCGTCCCAGAAACTCGGCGTGCTCGCCCTGGATCTGGCCAAGGAGCGGCAGAAGAACCCCACCGAGGACCTGATGAGCTGGGTCTCCCAGGCGCAGTACGAGGGCCAGAAGATGACCGTGGAGGAAGTCGGCGTCTTCTTCGCGCTGCTGGCCGGCGCGGCGAACGACACCACCCGGCACTCCTTCGCGCACCTGTTGGCGCTGTTCCAGCAGCATCCCGACCAGTTGGCCTACGTGATGGCCGACTTCGACGCCCGCGCCGACGACGCGATCAACGAGGTGCTGCGCTTCGACCCGCCGCTGATGCACTTCCGGCGCACCGCCATGGCCGACTACGAACTGGCCGGCGAGACCATCAAGGCCGGCGACAAGGTGGTGCTGTGGTACCTGTCCGGGAACCGCGACGCCGACGTATTCCGGGACGCGGACACCTTCGACGTCTCGCGCACCGCCAAGGAGAACCCACACCAGGCCTTCGGCGGCGGCGGCGCGCACTACTGCCTGGGCAGCCACCTCGGCAAGCAGATGCTCAAGGCTGAGATGTGGGAGGTCTACACCCGGATGAAGGACCTGCGGGTCGGCGAGCGGGACATCATGCTGTCCAACTTCATGAACGGCGTGATGAAGCTGCCTGGCACGTGGACCCCGGAAAAGAGCTGATCCGCTCCCCAGACCGCCGGGGCGCTCACGTGGCGGGTCCGCCCCGGCGGTGTTCTCCGAGGCGGCGGTGTTCTCCGCCGCCGCCGCGATCGCCGAGCACGCCCCGCTGGCCGTCCAGCTGACCAAGCGCTCGCTGCGGGCAGGAGTGGACGCCCCGTCGCTGCTGTCCGCCCTGGAGCTGGAGGGCCGCGCCCAGGTCTCCCTCATGCGCGAGCCAGCCACCACCCACGCCGTCAACCGCCTCCGTCGCCGTAACAAACCCGCAGGTCAGACCCCGTGAGTGGTTAGCGTTGCCCTGGCAACGCTAACCACTCACGGGTGTTGAGCTGGGGTTTTGGGCCAGGTGGTGTGGAGGGTGCGTTTGTCGGTTTTGCCGGAGTCGTGCATCGGCAGCTCCTCGGTCCGCAGCCACCAGCTCGCCGGTATCTCGTAGCTGGCCAGCTGGGCGGCGGCGAACTCGGCGAGCTCCGCCTCGGTCACCGCGGCGCCGGGCTCCAGCTGGACGGCGGCGGCCACCCGCTCCCCGAGGTCGGCGTCCGGCAGTCCGAGCACCGCGACGTTGCGCACCGCGGGGTGGTCCAGCAGCACCGCCTCCACGTGCGCCGGGGCGATGTTCTCCCCGCCCCGGATGATCAGGTCCTTGATCCGGCCGGTGACGTAGAGCAGCCCGTCCACCATCCGGCCCTGGTCCCCGGTGTGCACCCAACCCTCCGCGTCGATCAGGTCGGTCTCGGCCGGTGAGCCGCCCCAATAACCGAGCATCTGGCCGGGCGTGCGGACCACGATCTCGCCGTCCCCCTCGGCGTCGGGGGAGTCGATGCGCAGGTCCACCACGGGCAGCGGGGCGCCGGCCGTGGTGGGGTGCTCGGCCATGGTCGCCCCGGACGCGGCGGCCACCGTGCCCCCGGTCTCGGTCATTCCGTAGATGGTGGACATGCCCCGCTTGGCGTTCGGGAACGCCGCGCGCAGCCGCTCCACCAACGCCGGCTGCACCGGCGCGCCGCCCATGGATACCGAGCGCACCGAGCTGAGGTCTCGCCCGGGCAGCGACGGGTGCTCCAGTACCCGGGAGGCCATCGTGGGCACCGCGCCCCACCAGGTGACCCGCTCCCGCTCGATCACGTCGAGCACCTGCCCGGGGTCGAACCGCCCCTCCAGGAACACCAGCGTGTTGCCGCCGAGCAGGGCGAGCAGCAGCGCCTGGAGGCCGCCGATGTGGAACAGTGGCCCGCTCTGCAGGCTCACCGCGGGCGCCCGTGACCCATCCACCTGGTGCGGCAGCCGCCGGGACATCACCAGCAGGTTGTGCAGGTTGGCGATCACCGACCGGTGTGCCAGCACCACCGGCTTGGGCGCGCCGGTGGTGCCCGCCGTGAAGATGATCACCGCCGGGTCGTCCTCGTGACCCAGCGGCGGGGCTGGCGGCGGGGCGCTCGAGGTCGCCGCGTCCACACACTCGCGCACCTCGTCCACGCTGATCACGGCCCGGTCGCCGGCGGTCGGCACCAATGCGGCCCGTCGATCGTCCGCGAGCACCACCCTCGGCGTGATCACCTCGACCGCGTGGGCCACCAGCGGGCCGCTCCACCAGCCGTTGCCCAGTGCGACGATCGCCCCCAGCTTCAGGCCGGCCCACAGGGCGATCACCCACTCCGGGGAGTTCGGGGCGAGCAGCAGCAAACGATCGCCCCGGCGCAGGCCGGCCGCCTCCAGCAGAGCGGCCACACGGTCGGCGGCGGCGAACACCTCGGCGAAGGTCAGCCGGCGGTCGCCCTGGACCAGGTGGGTGCGCGCGGACCAGCGAGCGGCGTCGTCCAGCAGCTCGACCACGTGCTGTCGCCTGGGCGAGTAGCACAGGAACGGGATCGCCCCGCTCCTGCGTCCGACCGTGCTACCCCACGATGGGTGATCATTAGGCTCGGCCACGAGCGTGAGTTTAGTCTAGTGTCAAATACTCGACAACTAGACTATTGTCCGCCTACCATCGCAGCCATGTCGGTGGATGAGCAGGCCGCGGTGATGCCGCAGGCGGTGATCGACGCCTCGATGATCGAGGCGATGGAAGCCAAGGTCGGCGCCCGGTTGCGGATCGATCACTCGGTCAACAACGAGGTGGCCTCGCGGATCGCGGTGACCAAGTTCGCCGGCGGGATCGGCGACATCAATCCACTCTGGACGGAGCCGGACTACGCCACCGGTTCCCCCTACGGCGCCCCGGTGGCCCCGCCCAGCTTCATCATCGGCTGCTTCTCCGGCATCCAGTTCGGCTGGCCGGGCTTGGGCTCGTTCCACTCGATGTCGCACCTGAGGTTCGAGCGGCCGGTCTACTGGAACGACTGGGTGCACGCGGAATGCGTGTACGACGGGTTTGACGGGCCCTCGCCGAGCACGTTCGCCGGCCGCTCGGTCACCGACCGGTTCGTCAACAGCTACCGCAACCAGCACGGCGAGCGGATCGCCACCATCAACTGGAACGTGATCAACTTTGAGCGTGGGTCCGCCCTGGCCAAGCGCGGAGCGAGCGGCACAGCCGGTGCCAGCACGGACGGTGCCAACACGGGCGGGGCCAAGGCGAGCGGACCGCAGCTGCCGCACCGGTGGGAGCTCGACGAAGTGGCCGACATCGAGGCGCGGGTGCTGGCCGAGCGCCCGCGCGGCAAGCAGCCGCGCTACTGGGAGGACGTGGCCGAGGGGGACCTGGTGGACCCGGTTACCAAGGGTCCGATCGGGCTGACCGACGAGATCGCTTTCGTGGCCGGCGGTGGCACCCCGATCCCCCGCCTCAAGGCGCACGCCGCCGCGCTGCACGACTACCAGGCGCACCCCGCGTGGGCCTTCCGCGACCCGATCACCAGCGCCCGCGAGCCGATCTACTCGGTGCACTACAACCTGCAGGCCGCCCGGGCGATGAGCGTGCCGTTCCAGTACGACGTGGGTTTCCAGCGGCAGTGCTGGCAGATCCACCACCTCACGCACTGGGCCGGGGACCACGGCTGGATCAAGGAGTGCCGCGCGGAGTACCGGCGGTTCGTGTACCTCTCCGACGTCATCGAGCTGCGCGGGAAGATCACCGGCAAACGGGTCGACGACGACGGCGAGCACGTGGTGGACATCCGCACCGAGGCGGTCAACCAGCGTGGCGAGACGGTCATGCCGGGCACCGCCGTGGTTGCCCTGCCCAGCCGGAACGACGCGGGTTCCCCCGCCGGGCGGCGAGCACGATGACCGGGCCGCCGCCGGTCTCGCTCGAGGACTTCGCCGCTGAGGTCGAGATCTACCTCGCCGCGCACTACCCGAGGACGCGTCGGGCCGAGCGGCGGTTCGTCTGGGGCGAGGGCAGCGACGAGGTGCGGGTGTTCCAGGAGCCGGAGCCCGAGCGGGAGGCCGACGCGCTGCCGGCCATCCGCGCCTGGCGGGCCGGGTTGTCTGCGGCCGGGCTGGGCTGGATCACCGGGCCGACCGAGTACGGCGGGCGCGGCCTGCCCGGCGTGTACCAGCGGGTGTTCGAGCGGGTGGCGCGGGACTTCGAGGTCCCCGGCGACGGCGCGCTCACCATCAGCCTCGGCATGATCGCGCCGACCATCCTCAAACACGGGTCGGCGGAGCAGAAAACGGACTACCTGCCGAAGATGTACGCCGGCGAGCTGATCTGCTGCCAGCTGTTCTCCGAACCGGGCGCCGGGTCGGACCTGGCCTCGCTGCGCACCCGGGCGGTGCCCGCCGAGGACGGGCGGAGCTGGCGGATCACCGGCCAGAAGGTGTGGACATCCGGCGCGCACCTGGCGGATATCGGCGAGATCATCTGCCGGACCGCCGACGGGCCGCGCCACCACAACCTGACCGCGTTCCTGGTGGACATGCGCGCGCCCGGGGTGCGGGTGCGGCCGCTGCGGCAGATGACCGGCGGGGCGTCGTTCAACGAGGTGTTCCTGGACGACGTCGAGGTGGCCGACAGCGCCCGGCTGGGTGTGGTGGGCGAGGGCTGGCCGGTCGCACTGACCACGCTGGCCAACGAGCGCAACGCGATGGGGCACAGCACGTTCGGCGGAGCGGGGATCCTGTCCACCGAGCGGCTGGCCGAGCTGGTCCGGCACGCCGGTGCGGCGGACGACCCGGTGGTCCGGCGGGCATTCGGCGAGCTGCTGGTGCGGCTGCGGGCGGCCCGCTATACCCAGGCGGTGATGGGCGCCCGGGCCCGCGCCGGGGACGCCCCAGGGCCGGAGGCCGCGCTGAACAAGATCGCGCTGTCCGGCAACATGGCCCGGCTGGGTGAGTTCGTGGCCGGCGTACTGGGCCCGAGCGCGGTGGCCGACACCGGTGAGTGGGGCACCTACGCGTGGACCTCGGTGATCCTCGGCGCGCCGGGTTACCGGCTCGGCGGCGGGACCGACGAGGTGCTCAAGAACATGATCGCCCAGCGGGTGCTCGGCCTGCCCAGGGCACACTGAGGAGTCAGCCGATGGTGACACAGGGCGCGTTGGTGGACACCGACGAGCAGAAGCAGCTGCGGGACACCGTCCGCCGACTGCTGCGGGACAGGTCCCCGCTGTCCGGGCTGCGGGACGCCGAGGACGGCGCTTCCTTGGATCGGGATCTCTGGCGGCAGCTGGCCGAGCTCGGGCTGGTCGCGCTTGCGGTGCCGGAGAAGTACGACGGCCTCGGGCAGACCGCGGTGGAGACCGGCGTGGTGTTCGAGGAGCTGGGCCGCGCGCTCTACCCCGGCCCGTACCTGTCCACCGTGGGGATGGTGATTCCGGCTCTGCTGCGTTCCGAGGACGAGTCGGCGTGCGGCGAGCTGCTGCCCTCGATCGCGGCCGGGGAGACGGTGGCCGCGCTCGCGGTGGCCGAGACGGACGGGCGCTGGAGCACCGCGGACCTCAACACCGAAGCGGAGCGGGACGGGGACTGCTGGCGGATCACCGGCACCAAGGCCATCGTGGTGGACGGCGCGGACGCGGACGTGCTGCTGGTGGCCGCCCGTTCCGCCGACCGCGACGACCCGAGGGTGAGCCTGTTCGTGGTGGACGGGGATGCCCCAGGCCTGACCAGAACCCGGCTGGAGTCGCTGGACCTGGCCCGCTCGGTGGCCCGGGTGTCCCTGGACGGTGCGCCGGCGTGGCTGGTGGGCGCCCTCGGCGCGGCCCCCGAGGTGCTCGGTGACGTGCTGGACAGGGCGCTGGTCGGGCTGGCCGCCGAGCAGGCCGGTGGTGCCGCCGCCTGCCTGGACATGAGCGTGGCGTACGCCAAGACCCGCGAGCAGTTCGGCCGGCCGATCGGGTCGTTCCAGGCGGTGGCGCACAAGTGCGTGGACATGCTGCACGGCGTGGAGTTCTCCCGAGCCTGCGCCCGCTACGCGGCGGCCGCGCTCGCCGAGGGCGCCGGCGACGCCCGGGAGGCGGCCAGGGTGGCGGCGGCCTACTGCGGCGAGGCGTTCCGCGCGATCGCCGTGGAAACCGTCCAGGTGCACGGCGGCACCGGCTTCACCTGGGAGCACGACGCGCACCTCTACTACCGCCGCGCCTGGTCGGCCCAGCACCTGCTCGCCCGCCCCGACGACCACTACGCCGCGATCGCCGACCTCAACAGGCTGTGAGTGGTATTGGTCGCTATAGCGACCAATACCACTCACAGGTCCTGGGCGCTGGTCAGCTGGGGATCACCGCGCGTTCGGTTCGGCTGGCGGCGATTCGCTTGGCGGCGAGAGCGTGCGCGTCTTCGGGGGAGTCGGTGATCCGGATGAGGATGTCGGCGAGGTGGACGATCCGTCCCCGGCCGCCCCACTGGCCGTCGGGGATCTCGAGCGGGAACACCCAAACGCGGGCCTTGTCCCGGGGCCACTGGCCCTGCTCGGCGTCGAGCACGGCCTCAGTTGCCTCGGCCACCACGGTGGCCCGAGCGCGTTCGTCGAGTTGCCCCTCGGGGACGGTGGCCACCACCTTGTACCGGGGGGCGTCGGCCGGCTCTCCTCCGACGAACACCGCCTCCGGGCGATGCAGGAAGACCCAGGAAACCGCGCGCACCTCGAGGTTGGTCGGATCGGCTCCCTCACCTCTGATCAAGATCTCGGTGAGCCGATTGATGAGCGCCTTCTCGGCGTCGGGGCGCAGGGCGCCGTCGGGGATGTAGACATCGAGCATCGGCACGTTGATCTCCTCAGCGCAGCGGGGCCGCTTCCGAGGTGGATGCTAGGAATCCTGCGTAGCTGATCGCAACCCAGTTTCTGGCCGCCCTACTTAGCCAGGGCGAGGACCTCGTCGAAGCCGTCGCGCAGGCAGGACTCGAACAGCTCCAGGTCGGTGATCGCCTCGGGGTCGAAGTTCACCCCGATGCAGCAGACGCCGTCGTAGGAGACCATGGTGACCATCGCGGTGACCCCTGGCCGGGGGCCGATGGGGTACATCCGCAGTACCTTCGCGCCGGCCAGGTAGACCGGGTGCCCCAGGCCGGGGATGTTGGACGCCTGAACGTCCGAGACCTTGGTCAGCTCGGCGGTGAGCTCGGTGAGCAGCGGGCTGGGCAGCTTGCTCAATACCGGGGTGAGCAGGTCCAGGAAGGCGATCGCCGGCTCCGCGCGGACGTTCACGATGAACTTCCGAACCAGCTGGATGCGGGCGGCCGGATCCGCCTCGCCGACCGGGGCGACGAACCGCGCGCCGGTGAACCGGTTGCCGCCCATCGGGTCGCTCGAGTCGCGCAGGCTGATCGGGATGGCCATCGGCAGCTGGTCCACCGGCTGGCCGAAGTGCTCGTGGTAGCGGCGGAACGCGCCGAGCACGCTGGCCAGGTACGCGTCGTTCACCGACCCGCCGGCCGCCTTGCCGGCCGCTTTCAGCTCGTCCAGCGACACGTCGTGCACGGTGAGCCGGTAGCCAAATCCGCCGCCGCGCAGCAGCGGGGACCGCTGGGCCGCCGGCGGGGTGAGCATCCGGCGCAGCGACTGGCCGTAGTCCACCGCCCGCTCCGCCGTGCCCGCCGGGTCCCGCAGCGCGCGCCCGAGCAGCCCGAGCGCCCGGCCGGCGGTGCCCAGCAGCTGCCCCGGCCCGTCCGCGACGCCTTCCAGCAGCCGGTCGGCGACCAGGCTGAGCGGGGTCACCTCGGGAGCCGAGGACGTGGCCGCCACCGAGGCAGGCAGCCGGTTCCCGCCCGGGGCCTCCGTCTCGCTGTGTGCCATGCCGAGCAGCTGCACCATGCCCAGCCCGTCGGACATGGCGTGGTGGACCTTGAGCAGGTAGCCGGCGCGGCCGTCCTCCAGCCCCTCGACCAGGATCGCCTCCCACTGCGGCCGGTTCGGGTCCAGTGGCCGGGAGGTGAGCTGGCCGGCCAGGTCGAGCAGTTGGCGCAAGGTTCCCGGTTCGGGCAGCCGGATTCGCTGTACGTGGTAGCTCAGGTCGAAGTGGGTGTCCTCGGTCCAGGTCGGCTCGACCACCGGCAGCAGCGGCTCCACCACGCGGTCGCGCAGCCGGGGGATGGCGTGGGTGGCCCGGTCGTGCGCGGCCAGGAACCGGTCCCAATCCGGGGCGGTGTCCAGCAGTTCCACCAGCGCGCCACTGGACCGGGTGCGCAGGTCGCCCTCGGCGCGCCACATCAGTGCCTCGGCCGGGCTCATCCGTGCCGGGCCGCCCCAGCCTCGCCCGTCCAGTTCGGTCACCGAGCCCACCTCGCCTCTAGCTGCCGGTCGCCGGGACGCCGTCCCGGTCCACCGCGTCGGTGACCTCCAGGATCAACCGCGCCACCGTATCCGGATCGTCGGACATCGGCACGTGCCCCACGTCGTCAAGTGTGATCAGCTCCGCGGTGGGCAGCCGCTCCAGCAGCGGTTCGCCGTAGTGCCGGAAGGGGATCACCCGGTCTTTTCGGCCCCACACGACCCGAACCGGGCAGCCCGGGTCGGGCAGTGGTTGCAGTGGGCGGTCCGCGATGACCCGCAGCAGCGGCCGGACCACCGGCGCGTGCCGGATCGCCCGGATGTCCGCGACCAGTTCGTCCGGGTCGTACCGCTCCGGGTGCGCCACCAGGTTGGACAGCAGCAGCCGGCGCCCGCGCGGCGAGCGGGCCAGCCGCTCCAACTGGTCGCCCAGGCCGTCCATCAGGTCCATGCCGACCCGCATCCCAGTGCCCAGCACGGCCATCCGGGCCGTCGAGTGCCACGCGCCAGCCGGGGAGAACGCCACCACCGAGCGGGCCCGGCCCCGGCGAGCCAGCTCCAGGGCGATCCAGCCGCCCAGTGAGTTGCCCACCACGTGCACCCGGTCCAGCCCGAGCGTGTCCAGCTCGGCGAGCACGCCGTCGACCAGCGCCTCCAGCGACGGCGCCATCCCGTCGGCCAGCGGAGCCGCGCCACTGTGCCCGAGCAGGGTCGGCGCGATCACGTCGTGGTGCGGCTCCAGCAGCGGCAGGATCGGCTTCCAGGTCCGCCAGGTGACGCTGATCCCGTGCAGCAGCAGGATCGGCGTGCCGGAGCCGCCCCGGTGCCCGGCGGTGTCCTCGCTGATCCGTTCGGCGGAGACGATCGCGCCGTCGACCGCGCCGTCGACCGCGTCGTGGGCGCGGCGCCTGGCCCGGGCGGCCAGCACACCGGCGGTACCGGCGGCCACCCCGGCGGCGCCGGCGGCGAGCAGCAGACCGCGGCGGCTCACCAGCCTTCTCCGTGCACCTCGTGCCCCGGGGTGGCCTTGAGCAGCCCCCGGTAGGCGTCCTCGGCGGTCCGGCCCTTGTTGACCACGCCGTCCACCTCGGCCGCGATCGGCATGTCGATGCCCAGCCGGGCGGCCAC
>DASWST010000065.1:0-6802 GCA_036402515.1 Pseudonocardia sp. | reverse complement strand
ATGGTCGCTATAGCGACCATCGCCACTCACGACCCCTGACCAGCGGTTTTACCGGACGCTAAATTTGATCACCCGATCACGCTGACGAGCCCAGGGTCACGGGATGTCAACCGAACGCCACACTGGTTTGATCTTGCGCTGACCATTGTGGTGTTCACCTCGGCGGGGGCCGACATCGTGTTCAGCGGAGTACCGGCTCCAGCGGGTAGCCGGCGTCGTCCGCCGGTGGGGCCGGCATCGTGCCCAGGCCGTCCGGCACCGGCACCGCGGCCAGCAACGACTGGGTGTAGGGGTGCTGGGGGTCCTCCCAGATCGCCCGCGCCGGGCCGGATTCCACGATCCGCCCCCGGTACATGACGACCAGTCGGTCGGCGATCAGGCGGACTACTGACAGGTCGTGCGAGATGAACAGTAGGCCGGCGCCGCTGTCCACCGCGAGGTCCCGCATCAGCGCCGCCACCACGGCCTGGGTGGAGGCATCCAGCGCCGAGATCGGCTCGTCGCCGATCAGCAGGTCCGGCCGGGCGGCCAGGGCACGGGCGATCGCGATGCGCTGCCGTTGGCCACCGGAGAACTCGTGCGGATAGCGCCGCGCCGCATCGGGCTCCAACCCCACCCGCTGCAGCCACCAGGCCGGTTCGGCCCCCGGCCCGGTCTCGCCGCCGCGAGCCTTTTCGCCGCTCCACCCCGTCTCGGCGCCCGGCCCTGCCTCGCCGCCGCGCACCGCCGCGGCCCGCACGCCCTCGCCGATCTGGGCGCCGATCCGACGCCGGGGGTGCAGCGAGGCGTACGGGTCCTGGAAGACCATCTGGATCCGGGTGAGCGCGGCCGGGCGGCGGCGCAGGCCCAGCGGGGAGACCGGGATCCCGTCGAACACCACGGTGCCCGCCGCCGGCTTGACCAGGCCGCAGATGGTGCGCGCCACGGTGGACTTGCCGCAGCCCGACTCACCGACCAGGCCCACCACCTGGCCGGCGCCCACCCGCAGATCAACACCATCCACCGCGCGCACCGGCGGCCTGCCCCGGTAGACCACCCGCAGGCCGGCGACCTCGAGCAGCTCGCTCACAACTGCTCGCTCGGGATATCCAGCGCCCGCACGTCGTCCAGGGTGCGCACACCGCCGGCCGCGCCGGGCAGGCTGGCCAGCAGCGATGCGGTGTAAGAGTGGGCGGGTGAGGTGAACACCTGGAGCCGGTCGCCGTTCTCCACCACCTCGCCGTGGCGCATCACCGCGACCCGGTCCGCGACTGCGCTCATCACGCCGAGATCGTGGGTGATCAGCAGCACGGCCAACCCCATCTCGGTGGCCAGATCCCGCAGCAGGTGCAGCACCCCGGCCTGCACGGTGACGTCCAGCGCGGTGGTGGGCTCGTCGGCGATGAGCACCGTCGGCGAGCAGGCCAGCGCGATGGCGATGGCGATGCGCTGTCGTTGGCCACCGGAGAACTGGTGCGGATAGCGGCGCAGCGCGGCGGCCGGGTCGGGGATGCGCACCCGGCCGAGCAGCTCGGCCGCCCTGGCCCGGGACGCCGCCCGGTCCAGGTGGAGGTGGTGGCGCAGGTGGTCGGTGAGCTGGGCGCCGACGCTGAGCATCGGGTGCAGGCTGGTCGACGGGTCCTGGAACACCATGGCGATCTCGGCGCCGCGCAGGTCGTTGCGCCGCCGGGGTGGCAGCGCCAGCAGCTCCTGCCCGCCGTAGGTGATGCTGCCGGTGACCTGGGACCCGGCCGGCAACAGGCCCAGCACGGCCAGCCCGGTCATCGTCTTGCCGGATCCGGACTCGCCGGCCAGCCCCTGGATCCGGCCGGCCGCCAGGCTCAGATCCACCCCGCGCAGGATCTCCGTGCCATGGATCCGCAGGGCAAGCCCCGTGATCTCCAGAGTGCTCACCGCTCTCCCTCGCTGCGCTCGGTCGGCGCTTCGCGAAAAGCCTGTGCCCATGGTTCGCTCGCAAGCTCACTCACCGGGTCTCCGCCTGGCCGAGCACACCGGCGGTGTGCGGGTCCAGGGCGTCGCGCAGCGCGTCGCCGAGGAAGTTGAAGGCCATCACTACGGTGAGGATGGCCAGCCCGGGGAACACGCCCATCCACCAGGCATCGAAGTGCGCGATGGCGGTGCCGACCATCGAGCCCCATTCGGCGGTCGGCGGCTTCGCGCCCAGGCCGAGGAAGGACAGCCCGGACAGCAGCAGCGTCGCGGTGCCGATGTCCAGGCTGGCCAGGATCAGCACCGGCCCGGTCACCATCGGCACGATGTCCAGCCGCAGCGACCGCATCGCGGAGAACCCGAGCAACCGGTCGGCCAGCACGTACTCGGCGCCGCGGATGCCCACCACCAGCCCCCGGGTCACCCGGGCGTAGGCGGGCCAGGACACCACCAGCGCGGCCAGCACCGCGTTGACCAGGCTGGCGCCCAGCGACGCGGCGACCACCATGGCCAGGATGACGGTGGGAAAGGCCATCACCAGGTCGGTCAGCCGCATCACCGTCTCGTCCACCCAGCGCCCGAAGAAACCCGCCGCCAGGCCGAGGATCCCGCCGATCACCACGGACAGCCCCACCAGCAGCAGGGCCAGAGGCACGGTCACCCGGGCGCCGGCCAGCACTCGGGAGAGCACATCCCGGCCGAGCTCGTCGGTGCCGAACCAGTGCGCGCCGCTGGGCGCCTGCAGCCTCGGGAAGTCCTGGCCCAGTGGGTCGTGCGGCCAGAGCAGCGGGCCCAGCACCGCGATGAGGATCCACAGCGTGGCTACCACCGCCCCGGTGATGCCCAGCGGGGTGCGCCACGCCCTCGGGATCCGGGTGCGGAACCGGGCCCGCAGCCCCCCGGAGTCGACCCCCGTCACCGTCACGACACCCGTACCCGTGGGTCGATCGCCCCGTACAGCAGGTCGACCACCAGGTTGATCAGCAGGTAGATGATCCCGACGAACAGCCCCACGCCCATCACCCCGGGCAGGTCCAGGTGCGAGGCCGCCTGGTAGGCGTAGGACCCCAGACCGGGCCAGGAGAAGATCTGTTCCACCAGCACGGTGCCGGACAGCAACGCGCCGAAGGCCAGGCCGACCACGGTCAGGATCGGCACCAGCGCGGCCCGCAGCACGTAGCGCAGCAGCACCGTGCGCCCGGGCAGCCCCTTCGCCCTGGCCGAGCGCACGTAGTCCTGTTCGAGCACCTCCAGCACCGCGGACCGGGTGAACCGGGTGAGCAGACCGACCGTGTACAGGGTCAGCACCAGAGTGGGCAGCATCAGGTGCGCGACGGCGTCCGCGTAGGTCTGCCACTGACCGCTGAGCAGGGAATCCAGGGTGTAGAGCCCGGTGATGTCCGGCGGCGGTGTGGTGGCGGGGGAGAGCCGGCCGGATCCTGGCGCCAGGTCCAGCTGGAACGACAGGACGTAGTACGCGACCAGCGCGAACCAGAACGTCGGCAGCGAGATCCCCACCAGCGAAACCAGGCGCAGCGCGCTGTCCGCCAGGTGCCCCCGGCGGACCGCGGCGATGGTGCCGAACCCGACGCCGATGAGCACCGACAGCACGATCGCCCCGATCGCGATCTCCAGGGTGGCCGGCACCGCCGACCGCAGGTCGGTCAGCACCGCCCGGTGGGTCTGCTGCGATTCGCCGAGGTCGCCGTGCAGCAGGTTGGTCAGGTAGGTGAGGTACTGGGCGGGCAGCGGCCGGTCCAGCCCGTAGTGGGCCCGGTAGGCCGCCACGATGGCCGGGTCCTCGGCGGCCCGCTGCCCGAGATTCGCCGCGACCGTGTCCCCGGGAACCAGGTTGGTCAGCACAAACGTCACCAGCGTGACGCCGATGATCAGCAGCGCCGACACGCCCAGCCTGCGCACCAGGTACCGGAGCAGGGGGTGGCTCGTCCGCTCGCCGACCGGGCGCGCCGGGCTACTTGGCGCTGGTTGCGCTGATGGCGCTGACATCGACCGACCAGATCGGGTTGTACACGGCGCCGGTCACCGAGTTGGCCGTGACGATGTTGGTCGGCGGTTGGATCAGCGGGATGAACGGGCCGCCGGCGTTGAGATCCCGCTGCAGCTGCTGGTAGAGCGCGGTCCGCTGGGCCGGGTCGGACGTGGTGGCCGCCTGGTTGGCGAGCTTGTCGATGTCCGGGGCGGCGGTGGTGGGCCAGTTCGCCCGCTTGCTGATCAGGCCGCCGGGGGCGAACGCGAGGTAGTTGGAGGGGTCCGGGAAGTCCGGTCCCCAGTACCAGAGCCCGATCTGCTCCTTGCCGTTGCGGTAGTTGTCCAGCTCGGTGGCCACCGGGCCGGGGGCCAGGTCCACGGTGATGCCGGCCGCCGCGAGCTGGGCCTGCAGCTTCTCCGCCAGGGTCTGGAAGCTCAGGCCGTTGAGCGTGTAGTCGCTGGGGTAGGACAGCTTGGCCCGCTGCCCGGCGGCGCCGCTGGCCGCCACGTCCGCCTTGGCGCCGTCGAGGTCCTGCTTGATCCCCTGGTCCGGGGGCAATGCGCCGCCGATCACCGAGGGGATGATCCCGGCCGGGCGCACCGCGCCCCGGCCGGCGACGCCGAGCAGGTCGGTGTAGTTGATGGCCTTCTTCACCGCCGAGACGAACCGGGGGTTGCTGGTGGCCGAGGAGACGCCCGCGCTCTGGTTGAGCATCAGGTAGATGCTGTAGCCGGACGCGCCGCTGGTCACCGTGACCTTGCTGGTGTCCAGCCCGCCGACCTGGTCACCGGACAGGTCCAGGGCCACCTGCGAGTCGCCCTTCTGCACGTTCAGGGACTGGGTGGCCGCCTTGACGTTGCGCAGCACGATGGTGTCGTAGTGGGGTTTCGCCGGGCCGTTGTACCGGGGGTTGCGGGTCAGCACCGCCTGGCTGGCCACGTCCAGAGTCTTGAGCTCGTACGGCCCGGAGCCGGCGGAGGCCTTATTCAGGTAGCCCTCAGCGGCGTCCCGCTGGTCGGCGCTGCCGCCGTTGGCGGTGACCACCTTGGTGTTCAGCACCGACAGCGCCGGGGTGGGCAGGATGTAGGGCAGCGCCGGATTGGGCTTGGCGCTGGTCAGCACGATCGTGGCGGGGTCCTTCTTCGACACGGTGACCCCGTCGAGCAGGAACGACGGGTTGCCCTTGATGCCGATCAGCCGGTTGAACGAGAACACCACATCGTCGGCGGTGACCGGGGAGCCGTCGGCGAACACCCGGCCCGGCGCGAGCGGCAGGGTCAGCGTCTTGGCGTCCGAGGAGAGCTGGTAGGAGGCGGCCAGGTTGCCGACCGGCTTGGTCAGGTCGTTGCCGGCGAAGGCGAGCAGCGTGTCGTACATGCTGTGCGCGAGCAGTTGCCCGGTGAGCTCGTACTCACGCCCCGGATCGGCCGTCTTGAGGTCGAACGTCGTGTCGATCACCAGCGTGGAGCCGCCGGAGCCGTTCGATGATCCCGAGCCGCAGGCCGCCACGCTCAACGCGAGCACCGCCGCGGCCGTTGCCGCGACGAGGCGGCGGCTGGATACCGGACCGATCATGTACACCTCCATGCAGGCTTGTCAGCGTGCCAGACTGATCGCGCCGCTCAACGGATTGTGGTTATAACCTCTCGTGTCGGGCGCCGTTGGGTCATGATCTGGGTGTGCCAGGCAGCTTTGAAGATCTTGTGTCCGAGGCCGACTCAGCATCCGTGGACGGTTGGGACTTCTCCTGGCTGGACGGCCGAGCCACCGAGACACGCCCGTCGTGGGGCTACCAGCGGCTGCTGGGCGAACGTCTGGTGTCCGCGTCGGCCGCGGTGGACCTGCAGACCGGCGGCACCTACTTCGCCCAGCACGTCGGGCCCGCCTCGGTGGTCGAGTTGGCCGAGTTCTTCCTCGGGCCGCGGCCTCAGGCACACACCGAGCGCCACCCCGACGACGAGAGCGCCGAGGCCAAGGCCGCCGGGCTTCACTCGTCCCGATCCCTGATAGAAGCGCGCAAGCCGGCCTGAGCTGACACGTAGGGCCCCGGCAGCCGATTGCCCGCGCTTGCGCTGCGACATATACGCAACAGTGCTTGTCCGGTGTCGGCGGGAGGGAGCGAGCCATGTGCCTCGGATGTGCGGCCGCGACGGTGATGATGTCGCTCGGTCGGGGGAGCGCGGCCGCTGGGGCGTTCCCTTCCGGGATCCCGGAACCGGGGTGGCTGGGTAATCAACCTCTCGGCGGGTCCGTTACCTGGACCGGGTGTGCGGGTTTCATCCTGGAGTTCGAGCAGACCCGGATCTGCTTCGACCCATTCGCCACCAACCCTGGGGCGCTGGATCTGTTGCTGCGTCCCGCGCGTTCGGACACTGACCTGGTGCGGCGGACATTCGGCACGGTGTCGGCGGCATTCGTCGGCCACACGCACTTCGACCATGCGATGGACGTCGTCGCGCTGGCCCGCGCTGATCCCGGCGCCGTGGTGCACGGCAGCGCCACCACGACGGAGATCTGCCGACGCCAGGGACTGCCCGACGAGCAGCTGCGGACCGTGCGGGAGGGGCATCGGAGCAGCATCGGCCCGTTCACCGTCGAGGCGATCGAGTCCCGGCACGGCGTGGTGCCTATCGCGAGCGCGATCGACGCGATCGAGCTGCGTGGCTCAGGCCTGCCACAGACCGCGTTTCGCTGGCCGCGCGGGCAGGTGTACGCCTACCGGGTCGAGGTCGCCGGACTGTCGCTGCATGTGCAGACCAGCGCCGGTATCGCCGACGAGCCCCTGGCCCGGCAACAACCCGCCGACGTGCTGATCGCCTGCCTCGCCGCCCGCCAGCGCACTCCGAGATACCTGCGGCGGCTCGGCGAGGTGCTGCGGCCGAG
>DASWST010000064.1:0-37558 GCA_036402515.1 Pseudonocardia sp. | reverse complement strand
CGAATGCAGCCGGTGAACGGCCCCTAACACGCGGTCGGCGCGGCATTTGTGTCGTTCGGCGGTTGGTGGGCGTGTCGCGGCCCGACGAACGGATGCTTGCCGCCGGTGAACGGGATCTCCACGGCTGATCGCTCTAGCCGGACTCCGCCGATCAGCGGCGGCTTGGCGAGTTGAGTGGCCGGCGTGGTCAGCGAGACGCCCGGGGGTTACTCGTTTGGCCGACACGGCGAGCTGGTCGCGGCTGGGCGGTCCGCGCGGCGGCGAGCGGTACGCCAGGCGGACGGAGCGGGCGCGGCGTGACAGACTGCGGCGTGGCCAGTCAGTCGAATGAGACCGACGCCGGTGCGAGGACCGCCGGCGGCGCCGTCGAGAGCGTTCTCGCCGGAAATGTGGCCGACCTCGTGGCGGCCGCCGCTCACCGCGGCCCGGATCATCCGGCGCTGCTGGAGCCCGGCCGGGGCCTGGCGCTGAGCTGGTCGGAACTGGACGCGGCGGTGACCGCCGAGGCCGGCCGGCTGGTGGGCGCCGGCACTCGACCGGGTGACCGGGTGCTGATCCGGCTCGGCAACGGCGCCCGGTTCTGCATCGCGCTGTTCGGCGCCCTGCGCTCGGGTGCCATCGCGGTACCGGTCGGCACCCAGACCACGGAGCGTGAGCTGGGCGTTATCGTCGCGGACTGTCAGCCCTCGGTACTGGTCGCCGAACCGGACGACACGGCGGCCTCGAACACCGCTGGCGCGGCCACGGTGCTCCCGCCGCCCGAGCCGAATTCCACCCCGTCGAGTGGTCAGTCGGCCGACTCGGTGGGCGGTGGCGAAGACCTCGCGGTGCTCGGCTACACCTCGGGCACCACCGGCGTCCCGCGCGGCGTGCAGCTCTCGCACCGGGCGCTGCTGGCCAACCGGGTGCAGATCGCGGAGCTTCGCCCGGTACCGGTCAGCCCGGCCGACCGGGTGCTGCTGCAGCTGCCGATGTTCCACCTCTACGGACTGGGCGCCGGGCTGCTGCAGGTGTGCTTTGCCGGCGCGACCGGGGTGTTGGTGGACCGGGTCGACCCGGCCGAGGTGGTCGAGGCAATCCGCACCGAACGGATCACCGTGCTGGCCGGGGTGCCGTCGCGCTACCGGGCCATGCTCGAGCTGCCGGCGGAACAGCTGCGCGCGGCGCTGGTCACCGTCCGGCTGTGCACCGCCGGAGGCGCTCCGCTGGCCCCTGACCTGCTGCGCGCGTTCGCCGAGACGACCGGGCTGAGCGTGTTCGAGGGCTACGGGCTCACTGAGGCCGGGCCGCTGCTTACCACCACGCTGGTCGGTGGCCGGACCAAGCCCGGCTCGGTCGGCCGACCGCTGCCCGGCGGCCCTGGGGTTGCCGGGGTGGAGCTGCGGCTGGTGGACGCCGACGGGCTGGCGGACTTCGAGCCGGACGAGGACGACGAGTTCGACGACGGCGAGCAGGACACCGGGTTCGTCGCGGTGCGCGGCCCGAACCTGTTCTCCGGGTACTGGCCGGACGGCGCCGGGGGCCCCGACGAGGACGGCTGGTTCCGCACCTCCGATGTCGGGTTCGTGGACGCGGACGGCGACCTGCACCTGGTGGACCGGGCCAACGACCTGGTCATCGTGAGCGGGTTCAACGTCTACCCGCGCGAGGTGGAGCGGGTGCTGGACGAGCACCCCTCGGTCGCCGAGTCGGCCGTGGTGGGGGTGCCCGACCCACGCACCGGCGAGGCCGTCAAGGCGGTGATCGTGCTGTGCGAGGGGGCCGAGCTGACCGAGGAGCAGGTGCGGGAACACTGCGCCACCCGGCTGGCCCGGTTCAAAATCCCCTCGGTCGTGGAGTTCGCCGACCGGTTGCCGCGCTCGGCCACCGGCAAGATCACCCGCCTGGCACTGCGCGGGGAGCGCGAGTCGTGACTGGCGGGTCGGCGCCTGTTCCCGGCTCGGCCGAGGTCACCGTGCTCACCCGGCGGGAGTGCTCGCTGTGCGACAAGGCCATCGACGCGGTCCGGCGGATCTGCGCCGAGCTGGGCGTCAGCTGGCGGCCGGAGGATGTGGACGCCGATCCTGAGCTGCGCGCGGAGTACGGCGATCGGGTGCCCGTCATCCTGATCGACGGCCGGGAGCACGGGTACTGGGCGGTTGAAGAGGACCGGTTCCGGGCGGCGTTGCAGCGACGGCTTACCGATCGCTAACGGCTGCCGCGAAGACCCCCCGCGCGGGCCGGTGAGCTGGTACGACTCGGTGTCATGAGCACGGACTCGGCGGACAGCCGTACAGACTGGGCGTCATGAGCACCCTCGCGGTCTCCCCGGGCGCCGAGGCGTCCACCGAACCTCGGATCCCCGCTGCCCAGGCGGCTCTCGGTTCGGTGCTGGCCTTCGGTGCGGCGCTGGGCGTCGGGCACCTGGTCGCCGGGGTGGTCTCCCCGCTGTCCTCGCCCTACCAGGCGGTGGCCGACGCGGTGGTGCGGATCGCGCCGCCCGCCCTGGTCGAGTTCGGCAAGTCGCTGACCCTGCCCGGCCTGCCGGTCGGCCGGGCGGACAAGTTCGGGCTGCTGCTCGGGGTGGGCGTGGTCGTGCTGGCGGTCGCGGTGCTGGCCGGACTGGCCTCCCGGCGCAGCGCCCGGCCGGGTCGGCGGGTAGTGATCGTGCTGGGTCTGCTGGGGCTGGCCGCGGTGGTCAGTTCGCCGGTGTTCACCCTGCCCGACGTGGTCGCCCCGCTCGCCTCGTTGGGCGCCGGTCTGTGGGCGTTCCGGTGGCTGCACGAGAAGTCCATGGCGCTCACCGTGGACCGGGCCGCCGCCGTGCGTGCCCGTCCGGGCACCACCCCGCCGCCCGCCGCGACCTCGACACCGCCACGGGACGGCAGCCCCCCGGGCACCAGCCCCGGTGACGCGAGTCGCTCGGACGAGGGTCACCCGGACGGGGGGCCGGGCGGGGCCGCCGAGCTGTCCCGGCGGCGCCTGCTGGTGTCCTCGGCGGCGGTCGGGGCGGGCGCGGCCGGGGCCGGAATCGGCGGTTACCTGCTCGGCGCGGGGGTGGACATCGCCCAGTCCCAGTCGGCCGTGGCCACCCAGCTGCGGCCCGCCTCGCCGGCCGCGCCGATTCCGGCCGGAGCCGACTTCGCCGCCCAGGGCACCCCCACCTTCCTCACCGCGAACCGGGACTTCTACCGGATCGACACCGCGCTGCGGCTGCCCGCGAAGGCGGCGGCGGACTGGTCGATGAAGGTGCACGGCATGGTCGACCGGGAGCTCACGATCAGCTATCAGGACCTGCTCAAGCGCCCACTGATCGAGCGGTCGCTCACCCTGACCTGCGTGTCCAACGAGGTCGGCGGGGATCTGATCTCGACGGCCAACTTCACCGGTGTCTCGCTGCGCGACCTGCTGCTGGAAGCCGGCCTGCGCCCCGGCGCGGACCAGCTGTTCAGCACCAGCCTGGACGGCTTCACCGCTGGCACGCCGACCGATGTGGTGATGGAACCGGACCGGGGGGCGATGCTCGCGCTGGGCATGAACTCCGCGCCGCTGCCGCTGGAACACGGCTATCCGGTGCGCATGGTGGTGCCCGGGCTGTACGGCTACGTCTCGGCCACCAAGTGGCTGGCCGACCTGGAGCTGACCACGTTCGGCGCGAAGCAGGCGTACTGGCTGCAGCGCGGCTGGGCGCAGCTGGCGCCGATCAAGACGCAGTCCCGGATCGACCGGCCCCGGTCCGGTGATTCGGTGGCCGCCGGCCGGGTGACGGTCGCCGGGATCGCCTGGGCGCAGCACCGGGGCATCGCGAAGGTGGAGGTCCGGGTGGATGCCGGCCCGTGGCAGGAAGCTCAGTTGTCCACCGAGGTCAGCGCGGACACCTGGCGGATGTGGCGCGCCGACCTGACCGTGCCGCCCGGCGACCACACCGTGGAGTGCCGGGCCACCGACACCACCGGCGCGACGCAGACCGCGGTCCCCGCCCCGCCGGTCCCCGATGGCGCGAGCGGCTGGCCGAGCATCGAACTGAATGCGCATTAGGTAACCGGAGCCCCCGGAGCTGGGCGGGAACGATCAGCGCTAGCCTCATCCGGCGTCGGTCCGTGTTCGGCAGGTGACCGACCGTGTTCGAGTGACGGCGTCCCGGCTGGGAAGACGTGACTTCGAGTCCGGCCCGAACCGGATGTTCAAGGAGGAACAGACACGTGAGGAAGATCCAGCGTCTCCGACCCGCGAGTGTGGCCGGCGCCGTGGCGGTGCTCGCCGTCGCGGTTGCCGCCTGTGGTGGCCCGGCTCCGACCGTCGCCGCCCCGACATCCACCGCGCCGGCCAGCGCACCGACCTCGGTGAGCGCTGCGCCGGGCGGGGTCACCCAGCCCGGTGACGTGTTCGGTCCGGCGTGCAACCAGCTGCCCCAGGACGGCCAGCCAGGTTCCGCGGTACGAGTGGCCTCGGTGCCGGTGGCGACCGCGATCGAGGCGAACCCGCTGTTGCGCACGCTGACCACCGCGCTGCGCAAGGGCGCGCTCATCGACACGCTCAACCAGCAGAAGGAGATCACCGTCTTCGCGCCCTACGACCGGGGGTTCGAGAACTTCCAGCAGAACCTCGGCGCGGACCGGTTCAACGCGGTGCTGGCCGACCAGAACACGCTGGGCGACGTGCTCAAGTACCACGTGGTGGCCAAGCGGTACGACCGCGCGGGACTGGTGGCCGCCGGCACGGTGACCACGCTGCAAGGCGGCAGCGTGCGGATCAAGGATGCCGGCGACACGATGGAGATCACCGACAACACCGGGGTCACCTCACATGTGCTGTGCGGCAACATCCCGACCGCGAACGCCACCCTGTTCATCATCGATCAGGTGATGCAGCCCAAGAATCCCTGACGAGCCGAGCGGCGCCACCGGCAATCGGCGGCGCCACCGGCAACCGGCGGTGCCACCGGCGAGGGGCGGAACTACCGGCGAGGGGCGGACCCGAGGCTTCGGGCCGCCCCTCGCTGTCGTTCGCGCGCCGGGTTTCGAGACGGGCTGTCGGGTACCGATCGGTGGCGGTGTCCGGCCCGGGACACCAGCTCGGGGTGACCTGTTCCACATGAGGTGCGGCGCACACCCGGCTCCGCGTCGATTCGACGTTTACACAGGTCACAGAGGGTACAATCGGTTACACGAGCGCCGACCAAGATCGCTACTTTGTGCCTGCGTTCACAAGCGGCTACCGTAGTCGGCACGCCACGACGCATGGCGGCCACGCAATTTTCCGCGGGCGCCGCAATCGCCGCGTCGGCGCAACTTACTAGCCGTAGGGATCGAGGAGACGCCAGCGTGACGTTGCATCCGCAGGCTGATCCGTCCGGCGAGGATCCGGCCCGCGAGGACGCCGTGAAGCTGGACCGGGCGATTCCGGAAGCCACCGTGGCGCGGCTCGCGGTCTACCTCCGCGTGCTGGGCGAGCTGGCCACCACCGGGGGCGAGACGGTCTCCAGTGAGGACCTGTCCGCCGCCGCCGGGGTCAACTCGGCGAAGCTGCGCAAGGACCTGTCCTACATCGGCTCGAACGGTACCCGGGGCGTCGGTTACGAGGTCGCCCGGCTGGTGCAGCAGATCGAGCAGACCCTGGGGCTGACCCGCCGGCACGCGGTGGCGCTGGTCGGGGTGGGCAACCTGGGCCACGCGCTGGCCGGATACAGCGGCTTCGCCGGGCGGGGCTTCCCGCTGTGCGCGCTGTTCGACGTCGACCCCGACCTGGTGGGCATCCACATCGCCGGCATCCTGGTCGAGCACATCGACCGGATCGCCGAGGTCTGCGTTCAGCGCGGGGTCACCATCGGAGTCATCGCCACCCCGGGCGCGGCCGCGCAGGCGGTGTGCAACCAACTGGTCGGTGCCGGCGTCCGCTCCATCCTGAACTTCGCCCCGGTGGTCCTCCAGGTGCCTCAGGAGGTCGAGGTCCGCAAGGTTGACCTGGCGGTGGAGATGCAGATCCTGTCCTTCCATGTGGCCCGCCGGCACGGCGAGCCCGCGCTGAACGGCGCGGCCAGCGGTTCGACCAACGGCACCCCGATTCTCAGCAAGCCGGTGGACGAGACGGCCGGTGGCTCGGTTAATGGAAGTGTGAACAGTTCAGTATTGCGAGACCCAGCGGTGTCCAGGGACGGCCTGGTTGGTCGGGCGGTGATGCCGTGATGAGCGTTCTCGTGGTCGGGCTGTCGCACCGAAGCGCGCCGGTCGAGGTTCTGGAGCGGGCCTCGGTGTCCAGCCAGGACGTCCCCAAGTTGCTCGACGAGCTCACCCGGTCCGGCCGGGTCGGCGAGGCCGTCGTGCTGTCCACCTGTAACCGGGTGGAGGTGTACGCGGTCGTCGAGGCATTCCACGGTGGCCTCGCCGACGTCTCCGGCGTGCTCGCCCGGCACACCGGGATGGACGTCGGCTCGCTGAGCTCCTATCTATATGTGCACTACGCCGCCTCCGCCGTGGAGCACCTGTTCTCGGTGGCCGCCGGGCTGGACTCGATGGTGATCGGCGAGGCACAGATCCTCGGCCAGCTGCGCACCGCGTACAACACCGCGATCGAGGCCGACACCGTCGGCCGGGCCATGCACGAGCTGGCCCAGCAGGCACTGCGGGTGGGCAAGCGCTCGCAGTCCGAGACCGGGATCGACGGGGCCGGCGCCTCGGTGGTGTCCGAGGCACTGGCCGACGCGGCGAGCGCGCTGGACGGCCTCGCCGGTCGGCGCGCGTTGGTGGTCGGCGCCGGTTCGATGGGCGGCCTGGCCGGAGCCCAGCTGCGCCGGGCCGGGATCGGCGGGCTGGTGCTGGCCAACCGAACCCCGGAGCGGGCCGCCCGGTTGGCCGCCACACTGACCGCCGATGGCCTGCCCTCCCGGGCGGTCGGGCTGGACCAGGTGCCGGCCGAGCTCGCGCTGGCCGATGTGCTGGTCAGCTGCACCGGCGCGGTGGGCACCGTGCTCAGTGCGGACATGGTGGCCGAGGCGCTCGGGACTCGGGACGGCCGCCCGCTGGTGATCTGCGACCTGGGGCTGCCCAGGGACGTGGATACCGCGGTCGCCGAGCTGCCCGGGGTCACCGTGATCGACCTGGCCAGCCTGAACGAGCGACTGGCCGACCGGATCGAGGGCGACACGGTGCGCGCCGCTCGGCGGATCGTGGCCGACGAGGTCGCCCACTACCTGTCCGCGCAGCGCTCCGCCGAGGTCACCCCGACGGTCACCGCGTTGCGCCGCAGGGCCGCCGAGGTGGTCGACGCCGAGCTGCTGCGGATGTCCGGCCGGCTGCCCGACCTGGACCCCCAGATCCGCAACGAGCTCGCGCACACCGTCCGCCGCGTGGTGGACAAGCTGCTGCACACCCCCACCGTCCGGGTCAAGCAACTGGCCGAGGCGCCCGGCGGGGATACCTACGCCGAAGCGCTGCGCGAGCTGTTCGAGCTGGACCCGCAGGCGCCCGCCGCGGTGGCCGCCGCCCGCGCCCCCGCCGCCGAGTCCACCGGCCTGGTCGACGGGATCACCCTGGACCAGATCCCCCAGGACGGCGTCCGATGAGAGACCGTCCGATGAGAGACAGAGTCCGATGAGCCAACGGTTGTTAAGGATCGGCACCCGCGGCAGCGCGCTCGCGCTCGCGCAGGCCGGCCACGTGGCCGACACGATCCGTGCGGCCGGCTGCCCGGTCGAGCTGATTGTGGTGCGAACCACCGGCGACGAGTCGCTCGCCCCGGTGGCCGAGCTCGGCGTTGGCGTGTTCACCACCGCGCTGCGCGAGGCGCTCGCGCTGGGCCAGGTGGACTTCGCGGTGCACTCGTACAAGGACCTGCCCACCGCGTCGGACCCCCGGCTCACGCTGGCCGCCGTGCCGCTGCGGGAGGACCCCAGGGATGCCCTGGTGGCCCGCGACGGCATGGTGCTCGGCGAGCTCCCGACCGGGTCGAAGGTGGGCACCGGTTCTCCCCGGCGGGCCGCGCAGCTGCGCGCGCTCGGGCTGGGACTAGAGGTGGTGCCGCTGCGCGGCAACGTGGACACCCGGATCCGCAAGGTCCGCGACGGTGAGCTGGATGCGGTCGTGCTGGCCAGGGCCGGGCTGGCCCGGCTGGGTCGGCTCGCCGAGATCACCGAGGTGCTCGACCCGCTGCAGATGCTGCCCGCGCCCGCGCAGGGCGCGCTGGCCATCGAATGTCGGGTCGATGACCTGGACACCGAACATCGGCTCGGCGCCTTGAACGACCCGGCCACCCGGATCTCGGTGGCCGCCGAGCGGGCCGTGCTGGTCGGGCTCGGGTCTCCGTGCAGTTCGCCCATCGGCGCATTGGCCGAGGTCGTCGAGGATCTCGACGACGATGACAAGATCATTGAAAGCCTGTCGCTGCGCGCTGTTGCGGCGACCCCCGACGGCGCGCTGGTGCGCGCCTCGATTACTGGAAAGACAACCGAAGCAGAGTCGCTGGGCCGAGCCCTGGCGGCCGAATTGCTCGACCTGGGCGCCGAGTCGCTTCCGGCGGCCGGGCGCCCCGCGCACCGTTGGATCGGGAGTTCCTGATGAGCCGAACGCACACCACCAGCCGGATCGCCTTTGTGGGCAGTGGCCCGGGCGACCCGGGCCTGCTCACGGTACGAGCCAGGGACATGATCAGCGCCGCGCCGCTGATCATCACCGACCCTGACGTGCCGGAGCAGGTCCTCGCGCTGGCCGCCGATGGGGCCGAGGTACGCCCCGCTGTCGGCGAGCCGAGCCAGGTCGCCAAGGAGCTGATCGCCGAGGCCAACGCCGGGCGCTCGGTGGTCCGACTGGTCGCCGGCGACCCGCTGACCGCCGACGCGGTGGTCGCTGAAGCCCTCGAGGTGGCCCAGGGCCCGGTGCCCTTCGACGTGGTGCCGGGGGTGCCTTCGGCCACCGCCGTACCCGCGTACGCCGGGGTGCCGCTGGGCTCCGCGCACACCGTGGCCGACGTCCGGTCCGGGGTGGACTGGGCCAGGCTGGCCAGCGGCCCGGAGCCGGTGGTGCTGCACGCCACCGCCGCGCACCTGGCCGAGGTGACCGCCGGGCTGACCGAGCAGGGCGTGCCCGGGCACACCCCGGTCGCGGTGACCGGCGATGGCACCTGCTCCACCCAGCGCACCGTGATCAGCACGGTGGCCGGGCTGGCCGCCGAGGCGAGCGCGTTGAGTGGCTCGCTGGTGCTCACCGTGGGCGACACCGTGGACCGCCGCGACCTGCTGTCCTGGTGGGAGTCGCGGGCGCTGTACGGCTGGCGGGTGCTGGTGCCGCGCACCAAGGACCAGGCCGGCGCGATGAGCGAGCGGCTGCGGGTGCACGGCGCGATCCCGGAGGAGGTGCCCACCATCGCGGTGGAGCCGCCCCGGTCCCCTGCGCAGATGGAGCGCGCGGTCAAGGGCCTGGTCGACGGCCGCTACCAGTGGGTGGTGTTCACCTCGACCAACGCGGTCCGCGCGGTGTGGGAGAAGTTCGCCGAGTTCGGCCTTGACGCCCGCGCGTTCTCCGGCGTCAAGATCGCCTGTGTGGGTGCCGCGACGGCGGCCAAGGTGCGTTCCTTCGGCATCCACCCCGAACTGGTGCCGATGGAGACCGAGATGACCGAGGTCTCCTCGGAGGGTCTGCTGCAGATCTTCCCGCCGCACGACGACATCCTGGACCCGGTGGACCGGGTGCTGTTGCCTCGGGCGGACATCGCCACCGAGACGCTGGCCGCCGGGCTGCGTGAGCGCGGCTGGGAGATCGACGACGTGACCGCGTACCGCACGGTCCGCGCCGCCCCGCCGCCCGCCCCGATCCGCGAGGCGATCAAGACCGGTGGCTTCGAGGCGGTCTGCTTCACCTCGTCCTCCACGGTGCGCAACCTGGTCGGCATCGCCGGCAAGCCGCACGCCCGCACGCTGGTGGCCTGCATCGGGCCGAAGACGGCGGAGACGGCCAGGGAGTTCGGCCTGCGGGTGGACGTACAGCCCGAGGTGGCCCAGGTCCCGGCGCTGGTGGACGCGCTGGCCGACCACGCCGCCCGGCTGCGCGCCGAGGGTGCGCTGCCGCCGCCGCGCAAGGCCAAGGCGCGCCGCCGCTAAGCACCGCCGTCCCGGGCACCCGCCGCACCAGCCCTCACCGGCCGCCGCGGCGGGTTTTCGCCGTGCCCCCAACGCCCGCCCCGGTGGCTCCCCGCCGTCTCGCCACGGTCCGCGGGGGTCGCCGCTGTGTCGTCACTTCGCATACCGGGCCTGCACGTCGCATAGGTCACAACCTGTGCGACGTGTGGGCTGAGTGTGCGAAGTGCGGTCCCTCGCGGCCGGAGGAGTCGTAGGCTCGACGGCATGTTCCCGACGCAACGCCCCCGCCGGCTGCGGAGCACACCCGCCCTCCGGCGATTGGTCGCCGAAACCGAGCTGCGCCCCCGCAACCTGGTGCTGCCCATGTTCGTTAGGGAGAACGCGGCCGAACCCGTGCCGATCGCGTCCATGCCGGGCGTCGTCCAACACAGCAGAGACTCACTGCGCAAGTCCGCAAGTGAGGCGGTGGCGGCCGGGGTCGGCGGGCTGATGCTGTTCGGGGTGCCCGAGCACAAGGACGCCACCGGCTCCGGCGCGATCGACCCGAAGGGCGTGCTCAACGTGGCGCTGGCCGACGTGTACGCCGAGGTGGGCGACGCCACGGTGATCATGTCCGACTGTTGCCTCGACGAGTTCACCGACCACGGCCACTGCGGCGTGCTGGACGCCGACGGCGGGGTGGACAACGACGCCACCCTGGCGCTGTACGCCGAAATGGCCGTCGCGCAGGCCACCGCCGGGGCGCACCTGATCGGGCCGAGCGGAATGATGGACGGCCAGGTCGGGGTGATCCGCGAGGCGCTGGACACCGCCGGGCTCGCCGACGCCGGCATCCTGGCCTACACCGCGAAGTACGCCTCGGCGTTCTACGGACCGTTCCGGGAGGCCGTGCAGTCCTCGCTGCAGGGCGACCGGAAGACCTACCAGCAGGATCCGGCGAACGCTCGGGAGTCGCTGCGCGAGCTGGCCCTGGACCTGGCCGAGGGCGCCGACGCGGTGATGGTCAAGCCGGCCATGGCGTACCTGGACGTGCTGCGCACGGTGGCCGACAACGCCGACGTCCCGGTGGCCGCCTACCAGGTCTCCGGGGAGTACTCGATGATCGAGGCGGCGGCCGCCAAAGGCTGGGTGGAGCGGGATCGCATCGTCCTGGAGACGCTCACCGGCATCCGCCGGGCCGGCGCCGACCTCGTCCTCACCTACTGGGCAACCGAGGTCTCCGGCTGGCTCGACTAACCGCCCCAACAACTTCCGCGAGTCGGCGTTCTCAGGCGTCTCAGCACACCGCAGGGATCTTCGGCCCACCGAGCCGGGTGATCTTGGCGGCTTCCGGACCACACGTTCGCGTTGCGCCGTCCCACCGCGTCGAAGATCCGTCGTACGGTGCCGGCGTGGTCACGGTGCCGGCCGACCAGCCTGGTCAGCCCCTGGTTCGGTCACGGTCCGGCCGGCAACTGGCCCGACCGGTTGCGCTGCGCGTGGGGTTCCCGTTGCTGCTGGTCTCCGCGCTGCCGTTCCTGGTGCTCGGTATCGCGACGGCGGCCCTGCCGGTACAGCGGTGGGCGCGCTACACCGGCCGATGGCCCCGATTGCCCGACGGGATGACCGGCTATCCGCTGCTGGGGCTGGGGTTGCTGGTGCTCGCCGGGGCGTACCTGGTGCTCGCCGTGCTGGCCTACCAGCGGCGGGGCTGGGCGCGGATCGCGGTGGTGACGCTGACGGCGGTGTTCGACGTGGCGCTGGTGATGGGGTTGCTGGCCGACACCCCACGGACCGGCTGGCTGGTCTTCGGCGCGGCCGTGGTGCTCTGCTCGCTGGCCGGCGTGGTGCTGTGTTACCAGCCCGAAGTGGACCGCTACCTCGGAGAAGCGCGACCGGGGCGGCCCGCCGCGGCCACTGAATCGCCGCCCGGGGTGATCGGGTACGGTGCCTGGCTGTGATGATCGACTCTGGGCCGTTGCCACCCACTCCGGTCCGGGCATCATTCGCACTTTTCCTTGGCGTGGTGGTGTTGTCCCTGCTCAACGCCGTGGTCCAGGTTGCCTTCCGGCTCAGCGGTGCCATCACCGTGGTCGGCGCGCTGATCGAGACCGTGCTCTTCCTGCTGCTCGGCACCCAGATGCGCGCCGGTCGGCTCTGGGCCCGGGTGACCCTGATGAGCGTGGCGTGGGTGTTCATCGCGGTCAGCCTGCTGGCGATGCTCGGGCTGAACGGCGCCTTCGGCAACCACATGGACGGGCTGGTGCTGTTCACCTTGATCTATGTGGGGGCGAAGCTAGCAATGATCATCGCGGCGACGGCGCTGATGTACCGGCCGAGCACCCGCGGCTATTTCCACTGACACCCTTCCGAGTCGGTTATCCGCGGCGCTCGGCGGCGGACCGTTAGGGTGCGTGCGTGACCACACCGTCCGAACCCCGCCAGTCGGGGGCAGCCGAAGACCACGTGCGCTCCGGCCACTCAGCCCCCGGTGAGAACGGCTACGGCTCGCAGTCGGCGCCCCGATCGACCACCGCCGCCCAGCTGCTCCGCCGGCCACCCGAGGCGTGGGCCGGTGCGGTATTTCTCACCCTGGCCGCCCTGCCCGCCGCGGTCTTCGGCCTGTTGCTCGCCGTGCAGCCAGGGAACATCGGCGTCAACCTGCGCGCCCGGATCGACGCCGCGAACAGCACGGTCGGCACCGACATCCTGTTGACCGTGTTCCGCCTCGCCGGGGCGACGATTGTGGTGCTCTCCTTCCTGTTCCTGCTGTTCGCCTGGCTGACCGTGCGGCCGAGGCGCGGCGCCCGACCGATCGCCACCGCACTGGCGGTTCTGGAAGTCGTGCTGCTGGTCGGGGCCATGGTGGTTGCCGGGGTGGACGCGGTGAGCCTGGGCATCGTGCTGCTGGCGGTGGCCGGGACGGTGCTGCTGTACCTGCCGCGCTCTCAGGAATTCATCACCGCGCGGACTTAGGACGGCCTGTCCCGGCCGACTCTGCGAGACTGGCGGCCGTGAGCTCCTCGACCACATCGCCCCGCGTGCACACCCGCTCCGCCGAACTGTTCGACCGCGCCAGCCGGGTCATCCCAGGCGGGGTGAACTCTCCGGTCCGGGCTTTCCAGGCGGTCGGCGGCACCCCCCGGTTCATGGTGTCCGGGCGCGGCCCGTGGCTCACCGATGCGGACGGCGTCCGCTATGTCGACCTGGTGTGCTCGTGGGGTCCGATGATCCTGGGCCACGCGCACCCGGCGGTGGTGGACGCGGTGCGTGCCGCCGCCGAGGACGGGCTGTCCTTCGGCGCGCCCACCGAGCGGGAGGTGGAGCTGGCCGAGGTGATCATCGACCGGGTCGAGCCGGTGGAGCAGGTCCGGCTGGTCAATTCCGGCACCGAGGCCACCATGAGCGCGGTCCGGCTGGCCCGGGGGGTGACCGGGCGGCCGGTGATCGTGAAGTTCGCCGGCTGCTACCACGGGCACGTGGACGCGCTGTTGGCCCAGGCCGGCTCCGGGGTGGCCACCTTCGGGCTGCCCACCAGCCCCGGAGTCACCGGCGCACAGGCGGCGGACACCATCGTGCTGCCCTACAACGACCTGGACGCGGCGGCCGCGGTGTTCGCCGAGCGCGGCGAGGACATCGCCTGCGTGATCACCGAAGCGGCGGCGGGCAACATGGGCGCGGTCGCCCCGTTGCCGGACTTCAACGCCGGGCTGCGGGCGCTCACCCACGCGCACGGCGCCCTGCTGGTGATCGACGAGGTGATGACCGGGTTCCGGGTATCCCGGTCGGGTTGGTACGGCCTGGAGGGCGTGCCCGGCGACCTCTACACGTTCGGCAAGGTGATGTCCGGCGGGCTGCCGGCGGCCGCGTTCGGTGGGCGCGCCGAGCTGATGTCCCGGCTGGCCCCGGCCGGGCCGGTCTACCAGGCCGGCACGCTGTCCGGTAACCCGCTGGCGGTGGCGGCCGGGCTGGCCACCCTGCGGGCCGCCGACGATGCGGTGTACGCCGCTCTGGACGCCAATGCGGCCAAGCTGGGCGGCCTGATGGGCGATGCGCTCGGCGCAGCCGGAGTGCCGCACCGGGTGCAGTACGCCGGGAACATGCTCTCGGTCTTCTTCACCGAAACGCCGGTCACCGACTTCGCCACCGCGAGCTCCGCGCAGACCTGGCGGTTCCCCGCCTTCTTCCAGGCTCTGCTGGAGAGAGGGGTGTACGGCCCTCCCAGCGCATTCGAGGCATGGTTCGTCTCCGCGGCGCTGGACGACGCGGCATTCGAGGTGATCGCCTCGGCGCTGCCGGCGGCGGCGCGGGCCGCCGCCGAGGCCACCGATCCGACCGACGGCACACCAGCCGAGGCGGACCCACTCGAGACTGGGCCGGCCAAGGCGGAGCCGGCCGAGGGGAGCGGCCGGTGAGCGTGCCGCCCGGTGTTCGAACCATGGTGCATCTGATGCGGCACGGCGAGGTGCACAACCCGGAGGGGGTGCTCTACGGGCGGCTGCCCGGATTCCGGCTGTCCGAGCGCGGTGAACGGCAGGCGGAGCGGGTGGCAGAGGCGCTGGCCGAGGAAGACATCACGGTCCTGCTGGCCTCACCGCTGGAGCGAGCCCAACAAACCGCCGCCCCCATCGCCAAGTCCCACGGGCTCGAGGTGATCACCGAGCCGAACCTGATCGAGGCCGCCAACGACTTCGAGGGCCGGGCGTTCGGGGTGGGCGACGGCGTGCTCCGTCACCCGGCGACGTGGGTCAAGTTGCGCAACCCGTTCCGCCCGTCCTGGGGCGAGCCGTACGCGCAGATCGCGGCCAGGATGCGGGCCGCGGTGGACCGGGCCAGGGACCTGGCCGCCGGGCACACGGCGGTCTGCGTATCGCACCAGCTGCCGATCTGGACCGTGCGGCGGAACCTGGAGGGCAAGCGCATGTGGCACGACCCCCGGCAGCGGCAGTGCGCGCTGGCGTCGTTGACCACCCTGGTGTTCGACGGTGACCAGCTGGTCGAGCTGCACTACCGGGAGCCGGCCGGGTCCAGCGATCCCACCGTGGCCGGGGCATGAACGGACGGATCCGTCGGCCGAGGGCTTTGCGGCGGGCGGCCCGGTCGGCGGCGCTGGCGGCGGTCGCCGCGCTCGTGCTGGCCGGCTGCAGCACCGGGTCGGACGCGGTGGCCAGCGGCGGTGAATTCCAGTTCGTCGCGCCCGGCAACCAGACGACCATCACCTATGAACCCTCGGCGGCCCGCCGCGCGCTTGGCACGTTCTCCGGGGAGAGCCTCACCGAGCCCGGGAAGCAGATCGGGATACAGGACTTCCCCGGTCAGGTCGTGTTGATCAACGTGTGGGGTTCCTGGTGCGGGCCGTGCCGAGCCGAGATGGCCGACCTGCAGCTGCTGCACGATCAGTTCGGCGCGCGCGGGGTCGCCGTGCTCGGGCTGGACATCCGGGACGACCGGCAGGCAGCGGCCGACTTCATGCGCGGGGACAAGGCGACCTACCCGTCGATCTTCGATCCCGCCGGCCGCGCCCTGTTCAGCTTGAACGGCTACCCGCGCAACGTCGTGCCGTCCACCATCGTGTTGGACCGAAAGCACCGGGTGGCGATCGTGTACCTCACCCGGATCCGGCTCGCCGAGGTCGCCGGTGCGCTGCAGCGGCTGGCCGCCGAGTCGGCCGCCTGAGTTTGGTGCTGGGCACGGAGCTCGACGTGTGCTGACCCGCCGAGCGCTCCTCAGTTCGCGCTGCTTACCCTCAACCTGATGGATCCGTCCACCAGCCTCGCCATTTCCGGACCGCCGCTGCTCGCGGTCCTGGTGGCGCTTGCCGCTGGCGCGGTCAGCTTTGCCTCACCCTGCGTGGTTCCGTTGGTGCCCGGATACCTGGCCTACCTGGCTGGGCTGGTCGGCGCCGATGCCCCGCCGGTGACCCAGTTGGAGGCGGCCAGCGGCCCGCGCGCCGGGCGGTGGCGGGTGGCCGGAGCCGCCGCCCTGTTCGTGCTCGGCTTCACCGTGGTGTTCGGCGTGATCATGGTGGGCGTGGTCCGCCTGGCCGACGCGCTGACCCGCAACGAGGACCTGCTGCAACGCCTCGGTGGGGTGCTCACCATCGTCATGGGGTTGGCCTTCATCGGGCTGCTGCCGGTGTTCTCCCGGGAGCGCCGCTTGCACCTGGTGCCGAGGGCAGGGCTGTGGGGCGCGCCGCTGCTGGGTGCGATCTTCGGGCTCGGCTGGGTGCCGTGCATCGGCCCCACGCTGGCCGGCGTGGTCGCGGTGGCCGCCGGTACCGGTGGCGGATCGCTGCGCGGGGTGGCGCTCACGCTGGCGTACTGCGCCGGGCTCGGGGTGCCGTTTGTGGTCATCGCCCTCGGCGCGGCCAAGGCGGTGCGGGCGCTGGCCTGGTTGCGCCGGCACGTGCGCGCGGTGCAGATCAGCGGGGGCGCCTTGCTGGTGTTGGTGGGCGTGCTGCTGGTCAGCGGCATGTGGAGCTCGCTGGTGGCCGGGCTGCAGACCTCGATCGCCGGCTTCACCCCGCCGATCTGATGACCAAGGCGATCCCCGAGGCCGCCGGCACACCGGAGCCCGAGCACACCGAGCACACCGAGCAGACCAAGCCGATCGAGCCGACCGAGCAGACCAAGCCGATCGAGTCCGGTGTGCCAGAAACCGCGACTCGGGGTGCTGAGAACGCCGACTCGCGGAAATCCCCCGACTCGCCGGAGAGCGGTCGTGCGCCTGAGGGCCGGGGTGCCGGGTGGGGGGTTTGGGGGTTTCTGCGCAATACCTGGCGTGGGCTGGTCGGTATGCGCACCGCGTTGGTGCTGCTGTTCCTGCTCGCGCTGGCCTCGCTGCCCGGGGCCCTGCTGCCGCAGCGCTCGCTGAACCCCGCCAAGATCACCGAATACCGCCAGCAACACCCGATGCTGGGCCCGGTGCTGGACCGGCTGGGCTTCTTCGACGTGTTCGCCAGCCCCTGGTTCGCGGCCATCTACCTGCTGCTGTTCGTGTCTCTGATCGGCTGCCTCGGCCCGCGCACCCTGGAGTACGCCCGCGCCTGCCGGGCCCAGCCGGTGGCCACCCCGCGCAACCTGAACCGGCTGCCGCACCACGCGGGCGCCGAGATGGACGGTTCGCCCGAGCATGCCGTGGCGCGGGTTCGCGGCCAGCTGCGGGGCTGGCGCACGGCGGTGCGCGAGGAGTCGGACGCCGAAGGCCGCGCCAGCTACACGGTGTCCGCCGAGAAGGGATACCTGCGCGAGGCCGGCAACCTGGTCTTCCACCTGGCGCTGCTCGGGCTGCTCATCGGGTTCGCGGCCGGCAAGCTGCTCGGCTACGAGGGCCAGGTCATCGTGCTCACCGGGGGCAACCAATTCTGCAACAGTGGCATCCTCGGTTACGACTCGTTCCGCGCGGGCGCGCTGGTGGACGGCACCTCGCTCAGCCCGTTCTGCGTGAAGGTGGACACCTTCGACGCCGAGTACCTGCCCAACGGCCAGCCCGAGCAGTACCGCTCGAACATCGGCTATCAGGCGGGGGCGGACCTCAACGCCGGCCCGGAAGGGCCATGGCGGCCGTATCTGCTCGCGGTCAACTCGCCGCTGCGGGTGGCCGGCGACCGGGTGTACCTGCTCGGCCACGGGTACGCGCCGACCTTCACGGTGACCTTCCCGGACGGCACCTCCCGCACCCAGACCATCCAGTGGCGCACCGCCGACCAGACGACCATGCTCGCCGAGGGCGCCACCAAGTTCGACCGCCCTGGCCTGCCGGACGACGCCAGCAGGCGGCTCAACCAGATCGCGGTCACCGGGCTGCTCGCCCCCACCTCCTCCGGTGGCAAGGTGATCACCTCGGTGTTCCCGGCGCCGCTGCGTCCCGAGGTCGCGGTGGATGTGCTGCGCGGCGACCTAGGCCTGGATGACGGGCGCGGCCAGTCCATCTTCGAGGTGCCCCAGGCGCAGCTGCAGTCCGGCGCACTGACCCGGGTGGCCCGGCAGAACCTGCTGCCCGGGCAGGAGATCCGCCTGGACGACGGCACCAGCGTGCGGTTCGACAATGTCACCCAATGGGTGGGACTGCAGATCTCTCACGACCCGGCGCAGGACTTCGTCCTGGTGTTCGCCGTGCTCATCCTGCTCGGCCTGGGCACCTCGTTGACCATGAAACGACGCCGCTTCTGGGCGCGGATCCGCCCGGCGGACCCGGTGGCGGAGTCGGAACGTACCGTGATAGAGATCGGCGGTCTGGCACGCACGGACCAGGCGGGATACGGCGAGGAGTTCGCCCGAATCCGCGCGGCCCTGCTCGGCAACGGCGTGCTTGAGGGCAGGAACAACCCGCGGCCGGACGGCACGCGAGATCGGGGAGGCTCTGTCTGATGCCAGTCAACGAGACGCTGGCGACCTATAGCGACTATGCCTTCCACTCCTCGGTCGGGATCTACCTGCTGGCCATGCTGTTGCACCTGGGTGAGTACGCGCGGGTCCGGGCCCGGGCGGTCCTGGCCAGGGAGGCGGCGCTGGCCAGGGAGGCAGTGCCGGCCGGAGCACTCGCTGAACCCGTCGGGGCGCTGGCCGAGCGGGCCGGAGCCGTCGTCGATCCGGCCGCGACCGTCGTCGACCCGGCCGGCACGCCGCCCGAGCTGGCTTCCGCGGGGGCTCCGCGCCGGTCCTGGCCGGAGCGGTTCGGTCGGATGGCGGTGGCGCTGACCATCCTGGGTGCGCTGATGCACATCGCCTCGGTGGTCATCCGGGGTTTCGCGGTGGCCCGCTGGCCGTGGGGCAACATGTACGAGTTCATCTCGGCGGTGTGCCTGATGGCCGTGCTGACCTGGCTGTACGTGCTGCGTCGCAACCCCGGCATGCGCCCGCTGGGTGCGTTCGTGCTGCTCCCGGTGGAGGTTCTGCTGTTCCTCGCCGGCAGCGCGCTGTACGTCAAGGCCGCCCCGGTGGTGCCCGCGCTGCAGTCCTACTGGCTGACCATCCACGTCACGGCGGTGAGCCTGGCCTCCGGGCTGCTGATGGTCGCCGGGGTGGCCAGCGTGCTGTTCCTGGTGCGTCGGCACAGCCGGGGCGGTGGATTCCTGGATGCGCTCCCGGCGGCGGAGACGCTGGATCGGGCCGCCTACCGGGTGACCATCTTCGCCTTCCCGCTCTACACGTTCGCGGTCATCGCCGGAGCGATCTGGGCCGAGGCGGCCTGGGGCCGGTTCTGGGGCTGGGACCCGAAGGAGACCGTGGCGTTCATCGTGTGGGTGGTCTACGCGTGCTACCTGCACGCCAGGGCGACCGCCGGATGGCGCACCGGCGGGGCGGCGTGGATCAACGTCGTGGGGCTGATCGCCATGCTGTTCAATTTGTTCTTCATCAATCTGGTGACCACCGGCCTGCATTCCTACGCCGGGGTGGGGTGACCGAGGCACACTCGCGTCCAGCTGTGCTCCGGACTACCGTCCCCGGGGGTGGTCGCGAGCACGGGCGACGGTAACGGTGTGAGGAGAACGGTGGATCAGGCGCAGCAGGAGTACCCGCCTGGCACGGTGGGGTACCTGGCCCAGGGCCGTGGTTGGGGCAAGGAAGAGCCGGTTGAGGCCGACCAGCCCAGCACCGACGGGGGCGACGAGGCCAATGCGGACATGCCGACGCCGGCGAACGGCATCCAGCGCCCGCCGGTAGCCGACGACACGCGCCGCGCCGACGACCCGTACAGCGCTCCCGACGCGTACCGCGCTCCGGACACGCACCACGCTCCCGACACGTACAGCGCCGATGACACGTACAGCGCCGAGAGCATGCCAGCCCAAGGGGTTGTGCCGGTCCCAGAGCAGCAGACCCGCAGCCGGGGCGAACCCGCGCCGGCACGGGTGCGGCACTCCGACGAGCTGGAGAGCCTGCTCGACGCCATCCGGGTGCCGCCGAACGGTGCCGGCGCTCCGCCGCATCCGGTCGAGCCGGCGCAGGCGCAACCCGATGTGCACACCGACGAGGACGACTTCGAGGACTTCGAGGTGGCCGAACCGCCCGCCCCGGCGCGGGAGGAAGCCTGGCCGAACGGCTGGTATGACGAGGTCGAGCCGGAGGTCGAGCCGGCGCCCGGATACCGCGAGCCGGCGCCCGGATACCGCGAGCCGGTGGTGGCCAGCTGGCCGGAGCCGGAGGAGCCGACCCCGCCGGCGCCGACCCGCCGGCCCGAGCCGGAACCGAGGACGGCGGCGCGTTGGGTCGAGCCGGGGGCACTGGCCGCTCAGCAGGCACAGCGCGCCCGCATCGGGGGGTTGGCCGACGGTAACGAGCTGGGCTCGGCCCGGTTGCTGCGCCCTGGCCGCCGGCACCGGCACCCCAGGACGGGGTGGCGGCGCGCGGTGTACCTGCTGACCGGCGGGCTGATCAACTTCGGGGAAAGCCCGGTCGAGCTGCGCCAGCGCGAGTTGACCACGCGGGTCAACCAGCCGCTGCAGGGCTGCTACAAGATCGCGATGCTCAGCCTGAAGGGCGGGGTGGGCAAGACCACGGTCACCGCCACGCTGGGCGCCACGTTCGCCTCGCTGCGCGGCGACCGGGTGATCGCCGTGGATGCGAACCCGGACCGGGGCACGCTCAGCCAGAAGATCCCGCTGGAGACCACCGCCACGGTCCGCCACCTGCTGCGCGACTCACAGCGGGTGCGGCGCTACACCGACGTGCGCGCCTACACCTCCCAGGGCCCGTCCCGGCTCGAGGTGCTGGCCAGCGAGCAGGACCCGGCGGTCTCCGAGGCCTTCAGCGAAGCGGACTACCGGCGCACGGTGACCCTGCTGGAGCACTTCTACAACATCGTGCTGACCGACTGCGGCACCGGGCTGATGCACTCCGCGATGTACGGCGTGCTCGGTGTGGCGGACTCGTTGGTGATCGTGTCCTCCGGCTCCATCGACGGCGCGCGCAGCGCCTCGGCCACGATGGATTGGCTGGACGCGCACGGGCACCGGGAGCTGGTGGCCAACTCGGTGGCGGTGATCAACTCGGTGCGCCGCTCGTCCGGGCAGGTGGACCTGGACCGGGTGGCCGAACACTTCGCGGCCCGCTGCCGGGCGGTGGTACGCATCCCGTACGACAGCCACCTGGAGGAGGGCGCGGAGCTGGACCTGGACCGGGTATCCGCGCCCACCCGCACCGCGTTGCTGGAGTTGGCCGCGTCGGTGGCGGACGTATTCCCACACACCCACGGCTGACCGGAGCGTCGGTGGACCGACGTCCGCCGACTCCCCCCTTCCGAGCCGGCGAACGTCGGCCAAGCTCGAGGCGGGGATGTCTGTGCGGTGCTACCGCTGGGGTACGCCGCCGAATCCGGGCTCCGCGACCGAAGTTGCAGGCCAGCAGACTAAGCCCGGTGGCGAGGGAGAAGGTGGAAGTTAACCAAGACTTGAGGTTGTCCTGAGCAAGACCTGAGGTGGCGGAACCGGCCCGGTCGCTGCCGACTCCGCCGACGCCGGTTCAGCGTCGGCGCGGCGGGTCTTCGCCCTCGCGGCGCAGTCGTTCGCCGAGCTGGCGCAGGAACTCCGGGTCGTCGTCCGGGGCCCCGCCGCCGCGGGGCGCGGTGGAGCGATTTGTCGCCTGAGGCGGTTGGCTGGTCATCGCCTTCCACAGCACGAACCCAACAACCGCCGCGGCGGCCAGTGCGATGAGGAACAGCATGTAGACCACCTCCTACCTTTGAGGCTAACTCAGCCGGGGTACTACTGGAGTGAAGGCCATCCCCTCGTTCACCAGACAGTCACCGATCGGGTCAGGGTAGCTGGGGTTTCGACCGATCAAGTGGGTTATTTGTAGGCTTCTGGTGTGACATCGGAAGTTCCCAGTCCTCCAACCGCCCCAGTCGACCGGCCACCACGATCACTGGGTGTAGCCATCGCCCGTTACGGCTTGGCCAGAGCGGCCCTCGTCGCGGTGCTCACCGCGCTCCTCGTGCTGGTCGGAGTGCCGTTGCTGGTGGCGTTGCTGGTGGCCCTGGTGGTGGCCCTGCCGCTGTCATTGCTGCTGTTCCGGACCCTGCGCCACGAGCTGGACCAGGCGTTGGCCGAGGCCGGGCAACGGCGCGGCGCGCAGAAGGCCCGGTTGCGCGCGCAGCTGCGCGGCGAGCAGGGCGAGGCGGATCCCGAGGGCTCGGTTCAGGACGAGCCGGGCCGGGTCGCATCCTCCGGACCGGATGAACACTCCGGGACCGGCGCGGGCTCAGCCCAGGATGGCCATGGCCAATCCGACAGCGGTCCCGAGCGACCAGACCAGCATGACCATCGCGGTGTCGCCGAGCACGGCGACCAGCTCCCGGCCTCGGATTCCTCCGCACACCCGCCGCAGCGGTGAGTAGGCCACCGGCGCGGCCAGCAGCCCGAGCAGCATCGCCGGGGAGCGCAGCGCGCCGACCAGGCTGAGCACCATGGGCAGGATGATCAGCGCGGCGTAGAGCCGACGGGTGTCCGTGTCGCCGAGCAGCACCGCCAGGGTGCGCTTACCCACCAGAGCGTCGGACTCGATGTCCCGCAGGTTGTTGACCACCAGGACCGAGCAGGACAACATGCCGACCCCGATCGCGCCGATCAGGCTGAGCGCGCTCGGCGGGCCGCTCTGCACATACGCGGTGCCCAGCACGGCCACCGGGCCGAAGAAGATGAACACCGCGACCTCACCGAGGCCCAGGTAGCCGTACGGGTGCTTGCCGCCGGTGTAGAACCAGGCGCCGAGCAGGCAGACCGCGCCGACGCCGAGCAGCCACCACTGCCGGCTCAGCGAGACCAGCAGCACCCCGGCCAGCAGGGCCAAGGACAGCCAGGCGAACGCCATGGTGCGCACCGACTCCGGGGTGGCCACCCCGGATCCCACCAGGCGCAGCGGCCCGACCCGGTCGTCGTCGGTGCCTCGGGTTCCGTCGGAGTAGTCGTTTGCGTAGTTGACACCGATCACCATGGCCACCGCGACCACCAGGGCCAGCAACGCGTAGCCGGGCCGCACCGCGCCGGTGCCGACCGCCGCGCCGGTGCCGACCAGCACCGGGGCTATCGCGTTGGGCAAGGTACGAGGCCGGGCTCCCTGGACCCACTGCGCGACATTCGCCACGGCCCGTACGTTACCCGGCGGCCGCCGCGTGGATCAGCAAGGACCGACCGCGGTGTCGTCGGCCAACGCGACCGCGCTGGCCGGCAGGTACTCGTCCTTGCCGATCCGCAGCCAGCCGTTCGGGGCGGCGCACTCGACGGGCACGCCGGCGTTGTCCGCGGCGATCCCGGCGGCTGGGGCATCCGGTGCTGGGGCGCGGCGCACGGTGACCGCGTTGAGATGGTCTCGGCCGCCTCCCCCGGTGTCGTCGCCACGCCGGGAGTCGCCGCGTCGGGTGTGGTCGTGACGGGTGTGGTCGGCCGGTCCTGTGTTGTCGTCCCGCTGGGTGACGGCCGTCCGGACGGCGGCGGCCCCGGCGGCTGTGAGGTCCGGGTTCGAGGAGCCGCTGGGGGTGCCGCCGTCGTTGCGCTGGCTGTCCGCCTCCACGGTGCTGAGCGGCATTGCGCCGGTCCAGAGGTAGCTGACCATCACCTGGCGGTTGTCGGGCAGCCGCAGTGCCGAGTCGAACAGCGCGTCGGACAGGTCGATGCCGGCCGGGTTGGCCACGGTACGCCCGGACCCGTCCTTGCCGTCGTTGTGCCCGTCGTGGAAGGCGGCCTGGGCCTCCGGGACGCCCTGGGGGAGCTCGCGCCACTGCTCACGGAGCACGCTCCAGTAGTCGTCCTTGGTGTTCCACGGCCCCACGTCCCACACCGGCGCCCAGGCGCACGTCCCCCCGGTGGCCGCGCACACCTTGACGCTGTATTCCGAGCCGTCCTGGTCGGCCAGCGAGCGCCAGGACGGCAGGGCGACGAACAGGTCGTGCCGGCCGATCTGATGACCGTTGGCGGTGCGCCCGTGCACCAGCCCCTCTCGGGTGGCGAACACCGAGTAGCTCGCCGGCTCGATGGGCGCGCCGACCCGCAGCCCGGGCACCGTCTGCGCGTGCACCCGTAGCCCGCGTACCTCGGGACGGACCGGGGCGTTGCCGGTGACGGTCATCAGCACGCGCAGCTGTACCCGACCGCTCGGCCCGGGCAGCGTGGTCGGCGAGCCCGATGCGCTGGGCAACCACTCGGTCCACCGGCCATCGGTCAGCCGGCCGCGGACAGCCACCTCGACGGTGCTGCCCGGCGAAGTGAGCGCGTCCAGCGCGATGGTGATCCGGCCGACCGGCTGGGCCGGCTGGCGGGCGGGCAGGGTCAGCAGCCCGGTCGGGGCGGTCAATCGGAGCGCCCCGTTGGTGTAGGCCACGCCCACCGGGTGGCCCTCGTTCAGGTTGGCCGTCCAGTCCAGGCTGCTCGTGCCGGTCGGTGGGGCCGCGGCGGCCACCGGCACGGCGATGAGCGCGCTCGCCAGCACGGCGCCGAGCACGGTGAGCAGGGCGGTGGGCAGCCTGCCGGACACGGCCGAAGGAGATCGAAAAGAACTGTAATGGTCAATCAACTCACGGTGAGCCCCCGGAACGTGTAGCGGCACCCGCGGTCGGGTAGCGGCACCGGCGGTAGCGAGGCGAGCTCGGCGACGGCGGGCTAGCCGACGGGCGGCTGCCGCTCGTTGCCGAACCGCACACGCGGAAGGCTTGGCCGGGACCGAACCCGCCGGATGTGTAGCTGGGTACCGAGAGGCGCGCGGCGTCGCCGCCCGTGGCCCGCGACGGCTGGTCCGGTGCCGACCAATTTCTACGAATGGTGAACAGACACATCGTCTCGGTAATCACGCCCGTCACTCCAATGGCCCTGTGAACCAGGGTTACCCGGCCGGCCGCGGCCACCCGAATGGAGGAGGATTTCGGACCGGGCCGGGGACTACAGGATCGTTTTGCAAGCATTTATTTGGCGCCCCGTCAACCGCGATGAAAAATCGGGCCGCTATTCGACCGACAAACCACTCAGTGGTGTGTTTCAGGTGTGGCCGCTGTCTCTTTGTGTGGAATGTCTCGGCCGGGGAGCGAGCGGTTACCCGCCGCAATGTGCCCGCATCCGATGGGTTCCGGGCCCTCAGCGGGAGTCGCTGAGCAGCTTGGCCACGGCGGCTCGGTCGGGTTTGCCGATGCCGCGTTGTGGGAGCTCGGGGAGCTCGCGGAGCAGTTTGGGTACTGAGGCGGCGCCGAGTTCGGCGCGGATGGCGCCGTGCAGGCTGGCTGGGGTGTCCAGGCTGTGCTGGTTGGGGTTGGTGGGGTCGCGGACGACGGCGGCGGCGACGAGTTGGCCCCATTCGGGGTCGGTCAGCCCGACTACGCAGGCGGCGCGGATGCCGGGTTGGGCGGTCAGCACGCGTTCCACCGCGGCTGGGTGCACCTTGTGGCCGCCGGTGATGATCACATCGTCGATCCGGCCCAGGACGCGGAGCCGGCCGTCGGGTTCGACCCGGCCGATGTCGGAGGTGTGAAACCAGCCCTCGCGCAGCACCCGCGCGGTGTAGTCGGGGTCGCCCAGGTAGCCGCTGGTCAGCATCGGGCCGGCCAGCGAGATCCGCCCGTCGAGCGGGTCCAGCCGGACCCGCGCCCCGTCCAGTGCTATCCCGTCGTAGACACAGCCGCCGGCGGTTTCGCTCATCCCGTAGGTGCACACCACCGCGATCCCCGCGGCGAGCGCCTCGCCGCGCAGCGTGGCCGGGATGGCCGCGCCGCCGATGAGTACCGCGTCGAACCCGCGCAGCGCCTCCAGCGCCGCCCGGTTCTCCACCCCACCAGCCAGGATGCGGTGCAGTTGGGTCGGCACCAGGGAGGTGTAGCGGCGCTGCCCGCCGGCCTCGGCCAGCAACCCGGCGGCGACCCGGGCGAACCGGCGCGGGCGAAACCCGCCCCGACCGTCCAGCACGCTGGGTGGATGCCCGCCCAGCAGGGCGCGCACGATCACCTGGGCGCCGGCGATGTGCTCGGCGGGCAACGCCAGCAGCCAGCGCCCCGGCCCGCCCAAGCGGCGGTGGGTGGCCTCAGCCGAGGCCCGCAACGCCGCCGCCGAGAGCACTACCCGCTTGGCCCGCCCGGTCGAGCCGGAGGTTTCGATGACCAGCGCCGCATCCGGCGCCGGCTCCGGCAGTTGCCCGGGCGGGGGTTCCCCGGCGGGCACCGGCAGCACCGCCGGGCCGCCGGCCAACGCCGCCGCCAACGCCTCGCCCAGCACGGCCACCGCCTTCGGTGAGCCGTCGCAGCCAACGATGCGCATCAGTAGTACCAGGGGAAGCTCGACCAGTCCGGGCTGCGTTTCTGCAGGAACGCGTCCCGGCCCTCCACCGCTTCATCGGTCATGTAGGCCAGCCGGGTGGTTTCCCCGGCGAACAACTGCTGCCCGACCAACCCATCATCGATCAGGTTGAACGAGTACTTCAGCATCCGCTGCGCGGTCGGTGACTTGCCGTTGATCTGCTTGGCCCACTCGATCGCGGTCGCCTCCAGTGCCGCGTGCGGGACCACCTCGTTCACCGCGCCCATCCGCTGCATCTGCTCACCGGTGTAGGCGCGACCCAAAAAGAAGATCTCCCTGGCGAACTTCTGCCCCACCGCCCGCGCCAAATACGCCGAGCCGTAGCCGCCGTCGAAACTGCCCACATCCGCATCGGTCTGCTTGAACCGGGCATGCTCAGCCGAGGCCAACGTCAAATCACACACCGCGTGCAAGCTGTGCCCACCACCAGCCGCCCACCCGTTCACCACCGCGATCACCACCTTCGGCATGAACCGGATCAACCGCTGACACTCCAAAATGTGCAGCCGCCCCGCCCGCGCCGGATCCACCGTCTCCGCGGTCTCCCCACTGGCGTACTGATACCCGGTCCGGCCCCGAATCCGCTGATCACCACCCGAACAGAACGCCCACACCCCGTCCTTCGGCGCCGGCCCGTTCCCGGTCAACAACACACAACCCACATCCGAGCTCATCCGCGCGTGATCCAACGCCCGATACAACTCATCCACCGTGCCCGGCCGGAACGCATTACGCACCTCCGGACGATCAAACGCGATCCGCACCGTGCCATGCTCCACATGCCGGTGATACGTGATGTCCACAAAGTCGAAACCGTGCACCTGCCGCCACGCGGCCGGATCGAAGGTCTCCGACACCGGAGAAGTCGCAGTGCTCACGGGCATCACAATATGGGGCCGCCCAGGCGCGGCCGGGGTCTGGCCGTGCCTGGGCGGCGTGTGGGGTGGTCGGACTCAGCCGTTGCCGGACCCCGAGGTGCCGTCAGAAGCGGTTCCGTTCGACCGTGACGAGCTCTGGCGCGCCGGGCTCGTCGAACCGGAGCTGTGTGCCGTGCCGGTGCTCCCCGCTTCGGAGGTGGTGCTCGCACCGGTGCCGGTCGCGGTGCCGCTCGTAGTGCCGGTAGCGGTACCGGTGCTGGTCGGGGTGGTGAACTTGCCGTAGCACGGGGCGGCCCACAGGCCGGTGTGCTGCTTCTCCGCCCGAGCCTCGGCGGCCTTGATGTCCGCGGAAGTACCCACCGGCTCAGGGCTCTCGTAGTACCGGGCCATCCCGGCCTCCACGGCCAGGACCGAGTAGTCCCCACCGTTCGGCAGCCGCAGGAAGGCCAGCCTGTTGCCGGCGCGGTCGGTGGCCGGCTGGGACGGGTCGGCCACCAGGGTGACCGTGGCGTTGTTCAGCGTCTTGACCGCGAACGCCCTTGAGGTGGTGGCGCCGCACTGCTCCTTGTCCAACCGGGGTGCCACGATGCCCAGCACCTCGACCACGCCGTTGACCGCTCCGGTCACCTCCACGGTGTCCCCGTCGATCACCTTGGTCACGGTCACCACCGGGCCAACCGCCGAGTCCACGGCTGCCGGCGCCGGGCTCACCGGGGCCGCCATCGGCTGACCGGTGGAGATCAGCTTCGCGCTGCCGAGCGCGGCCAGCCCGATCAGACCGGCCGCACCCGCGCCGAGCCAGATCCACTTCTTGCTTCTCGACCCCCGACTCGGGCCGCTACCAGCGGAAACGAGGGGTGGACTGGTCGCCTCGACCCGGATCGGGCTGTGCATCCCGACGGTGTGGGACTCCGCATCGGATGCCCGGTTCGCGCCCGATTGCGCCGGAGCCGTCCAGCTGATCGGTACCGGCCGCTCGCCGCCGGTGCCTTCGATGCCCGCGTCGCTGTATCCGGCCTCGGTCCGGGGAACGGCGGCGGTCATCTCACCGTCGGCTTCCTGGTCGGGGGCGTCGACGGGGGCCAGGCCCTGGCTGGCCTCGGCGGCCAGCAGACTGATCGGCACCTCGCCGGCCATCAGCTCCGGGCCGGCGACCGCACCGGAGGGCTCCACGCTCCGCTCATGCTGGCCGGAGCGCTCCACTCCCCGCTCGTGCTGGCCGGAGCGTTCGACGCTGCGCTCGTGCTGGCCGGAGCGCTCCACGCTGGACTGCTCTACAGGCAGCGCAGCCGCCGGTGGCTCCACCGACGGCTGCTGAGAGGGAATTGCTGTAGTCCGCGCCAATAAGCTGATCGGCACAGCACCCCTGGTCAGCGCGTCGGGGTTCGAGGTCGGGGCGTACTGGGCCGGGGTGGGGTAGGTATCGGCATGCCGCGCCGCGACGCGCCTGGGGCCGCCGATCGAACCGGTGCGCTCGACGCCGATCTTCTGGGTGGGCAACTCGTCGCGGAACGACGGGCCGGTGCGGGTCGGGGCGCGGTCCTCGCCGGGCACGTGGCCGAGCGGACTGGTCTCGCCGGGCCGGGACGGCCCGGTTCCGGGCTGGGAGCCGAAGCTTGACCAGCGCCGGGCCGGAGGGACGTTCGCCTCCGGGTCGGTCAGCGACCGGATGTAGGCCACGATCTCGGCGCCCTCGGTGGCCGGAACGTCGCGCAGCTCGGCGGTGGTGTTGGAGTCGGAGACGGTGATGTTCCCCTGTGCGCCGTCGGCAACCCAGTCCACCACGGACAGCCGCCCCAGCGGGAATCCCTCGCTGGCCTGGCCACTGCGGCCGTCGCGGAGCAGGAGCACCCGGTGGTCGGTCACCGCGAGCAACCCGGCACCGGCCCCGTAGACGCCGGAGGCCAGCCGCTGCACCGACTCGCCCTCCCGCAGGTAGGCGCCGAGCTGGCGGATCTCGCGGTGGACCTCGTAACCGGATGTCATGCGGGTGGCAGCGGCCGCTATGTCGGACCTGAGCTCCATGGCGACATCCCCCAATCGCTTGCTGGGTCGAGCCGTGCCGTGCACACGGCTCGACTTCTCGTGGGGGTTAACGACCAATTCCTGGGCTCGATACTGCGGCACATTCCATTTGCGGCTGTTGGCGCAATGCCGCCCGGCGCTAAACCTTCCACTGATCACTAGGCCATTCGAATTACATCCGTGTAATTCATCGCTGTAATATCGCGTTATCGCAGGTCAGAGCGATGCGTCAGAGATCACATGGTGATACCGCTTGCAACTATTCTTTACCAAAGCCTCGAATTGGCTCAGCAGTCGCTAGCGCCTCATCGGCCACATGGGCCGCATTGTCACCCAAACGGGCTACAGCGCGTGTCACCTGAGAGGACGAGGTCCGCGCGGATGGAGCAGCGCGCGCCCCGTTGGTGGGGCGGCGTTTCTCCGGTTCCGCGCGCGGGGTGTCGCCCGGCAGGCGCGTCCGTTGACCAGTGGCATGTCACATGACACGCTCGCCCGATGGTCTGGGCTGGTCAGACTCGCCTCGGCGACCGAGGGCACCTCGGGTGGGACCGGTGAAGCAGGTCCGACATAGCTCGACGGTCAACTCTCAGGTGCTGGATGCGCTGCGCGCGGCGGTGATAACCGGCGAGCTCCCGGCCGGCACCCTGCATTCGGTGGCCACCCTGGCCGGCCAGCTCGGGGTCTCCCGCACCCCGGTCCGCGAGGCGCTGATCAAGTTGGCCCAGCAGGGCATGGTGCGGTTCGAGCGCAACCGGGGCGTACGCATCCTGCAGACCTCGCTGCACGACCTGGAGGAGGTCTTCGCCCTGCGGCTGCTGCTGGAGGTGCCGGCCACCCGCCGCGCGGTCCGGCTGCTCACCCCCTCGGCCGGTCGCGAGCTGCGCCAGGTGTTCGCGGCCATGGAGAAGGCGGCCGCCGCGGACGACGAGTTCCGGATGTGGGAGCGCGACCGGCGGTTTCACCGGATCCTGCTGGAGGCTTCCGGCAACGGCCGGCTCGCCGAGTATGTGGACAGCCTGCGTGACATGGTCCTGCGGCGGGGGGTGTCCACCGCGCACCGGTCCCGCTCCCTGCAGGGCATCGTCGCCGAGCACCGTGTGGTGCTGGAGCGGGTGGAGGAGGGCGACGCGGACGGGGCCGCCGAGGCGATGCGCGCGCACATCCTGCACACCGCCGAGCTGCTGGTCGCCCAGGAGGCCGGGGCAGAACCGGGGACCGTGGATGTAGACCTGGGCTGGACCTGTTCGACCCCGGTCTCGGTGTCTCAAATCGAGACCTGATAAACGAATGCGCATGGATTGACGGGTGGCATGTGGCATGCCACTGTCGATCAGCACCCCTCAGCGTCGAAGGGACCCCCCACCATGGCCACCGCAAACAAGGTGAGCGTCATCCCCTGCGGAGCGATGTCCGCCGATCTGACCTGGCTGCTGCTCAAGCCGGGGCGCTCCATCACCGACCGAAGCCACCGCAACGACCCCGCTCCCTGGGTGGACGTGCCTACGCACTGCGTCCTGGTGGAGACCAGCGAGGGCAAGCTGCTCTGGGATACCAGCTGCCCCAGGGACTGGGAGGAGCGCTGGGGCCCGACCGGCCTGCAGGAGTTCTTCCCGTACGACAAGGTCAGCGATGACGAGTACCTGGACTCCCGGCTGAACCAGCTCGGCGTCGGGCTGGACGAGATCGACTACGTGGTGCTCTCCCATCTGCACTTCGACCACGCCGGCAACGTCCGGATGTTCGAGAACACCAACGCCAAGCTGATCTGCCATGAGCGGGAGAAGGAGTTCGCCTTCGGCTTCGACGGGCTGTTCACCGGCGCCCACCTGAAGACCGATTACGAGGGGCTGCAGTTCCAGACCGTCTCCGGGGACGCCGAGCTGCTACCCGGGGTGAAGCTCATCGAGACACCCGGCCACACCGTCGGCTGCATGTCCATGCAGGTCGACCTGCCGGACACCGGCACGATGATCTTCACCTCCGACGCGGTGTACATGGGCGAGAGCTACGGGCCGCCGGCCACCCCCGCGGCGATCGTGAACAACCTCGAGCAGTTCTATGCCTCGGTGGAGAAGCTGCGCGGCATCCAGGAGCAGACCAACGCCACGATGGTCTTCGGCCACGACGCCGAGCAGATCCACAAGCTCAGGGTGGCCCCGGAAGGTTCCTACACATGACCAGTGGCATCGAGCTCACCGAGGAGACAATCTTTACCTGGGGGGCTCCGCCGCTGAAGTTCGGCGCGGGTGCCTCCGACGAGGTTGGTTTCGAGATGTCCGGCTACGGCGTGCACCGGGTGCTGATCGTCACCGACTCCGGGGTGAACGCCCTCGGCGCCCCACAGCGCATCGCGGACAACCTGCGCCGGTACAAGATCGAGTCGGAGATATTCGACGGCGTGCACGTCGAGCCGACCGACGACTCGATGAACAAGGCGGTCGAGTACGCCCGCGCACAGGGCGACTGGGACGGCTTTATTGCGGTGGGCGGCGGCTCGGCGATCGACACCGCCAAGGCGATCAACCTGCTGACCAGCAGCCCCGGCGAGCTGATGGACTACATCAACAAGCCGATCGGCAACGCGCGCGTACCGGAAGGGCAGCTCAAGCCGCTCATCGCGATTCCGACCACGGCGGGCACCGGCTCGGAGTCCACCGCGATGTGCGTGCTGGACATCCTGTCGATGAAGGTCAAGACCGGGATCAGCCACTGGCGGCTGCGCCCGACCTTGGCGGTGATCGACCCGCTGCTCACCCTGTCGCTGCCGCCGGAGGTCACCGCGGCCTCCGGGATGGACATCGTGTGCCACGCGGTGGAGAGCTACACCGCCCGGTACTACACCACGTTCAATCGCAAGCAGCCCGAGGAGCGGGTGACCTACTGCGGCTCCAACCCGGTGTCGGACCTGTGGTGCGAGCGTGCCATGCAACTGCTGGCCAAGTCCTTCCGCAAGGCGGTGCACGAGGGCGCGGACAACCTCGACGCGCGCTCGGACATGATGATGGCCGCGACGTTCGCCGGGATGGGCTTCGGCAACTCCGGCGTGCACATCCCGCACGCCAACGCCTACCCGATCGCCGGCATGGTCCGCGACTACTTCCCGGCCGGCTACCCCCCGGACGAGCCGATGGTGCCGCACGGCCAGTCGGTGTCGCTGACCGCGCCGGAGGCGTTCCGGTTCTCCTTCTCCAGTGCCCCGGAGCGGCACCTGCGGGCCGCCGAGCTGATGGGCCCGGACGCGGACAAGCAGAACGAGCCGAGCGAGCAGCTGCCCTCGGTGCTGATCGAGCTGATGCGCGACATCGACATCCCGAACGGCATCGGCGGCGTCGGCTACTCCGAGTCCGACGTCCCGGACCTGGTGCCCGGCACGATGAAACAGCAGCGACTGCTGGCCACCTGCCCGAAGACGCCGACCGAGGACGACATCGCCGACATCCTCACCAAGTCCGTCACGAACTGGTAGCCCCGTGAGTGGCGAGTGGTCCCCGGGGACCACTCGCCACCCACGGCTTCTGAGGTGGGTAAATGCCGATCTATGTGTACCGGTGCGGGTGTGGGCTCCGGTTTGAGGAGCTGACCTCGTTCGACGCGGCCGCCCCGGCCTGCCCGAGCTGTGGCGGTGAGACCAGGAAGATCCCGGCCGGGTTCAGCCTGGGCGGCCAGGCCGATGCCGGGCTGGGCAAGGACCAGATGCCGCAGACCTGGCGTGGTGTTTATGACGGCAACCGGGAGTACACCTCGCGGATGCGCCGGCAGTGGGAGAACCGGCAGCGGCTGGAGGCCAAGTACCCGGAGATCGCCGGCGACCAGCGGCCGATCCTGGCGCACGAGGGCCGCTACCACGAAGCGCCGCTACGGGCCGGTGATCCGGTGCTGGGCGAGCGTTCTTCGGGTGCCGGCTCGCCAGGTGGCGGCTCGCCGGGTGCCGGGCACGGACATGGTCATGGTCATGGGCACGGGCACTCGGAGGGGGCGGGGCCGTCCCAGCCGTCGTCGGGGTCGGGGTCGGGGTCGTCCGGGTCGCCGCCTAAGTCGGGTGGGTCGGACAGCGGGCCGAGGGCCAAGCCGGCCAGCCAGTCGGGTGGGGCGACGCAAGGTGGCTCAGCGGCCGGGACACACTGATCAGGTGAGCCTGTCCGAGCTGCCCGCTGACACCCGCTCCCTGCACGCCGACCTGATCGCCACCGTCGCCGGCTCGGTCCGGTTCGACACCGCCAGCCGTGCCATGTGGGCGGCGGACGCGTCGAACTACCGCAGGGTGCCCATCGGCGTGGTCGCGCCCATGTCCAGCGACGATGTGATTGCCACCGTGGCGGCGTGTCGCGCGCACGGTGTGCCGGTGCTTCCTCGCGGCGCCGGCACCTCGATCGCCGGTCAGGCCGTCAACACCGCCGTGGTGTTGGACTTCAAGCACCTGAACCGGATCCTGGAGCTGGACCCGGAGGCGCGTACCGCCCGTGTCGAGCCCGGGGTGGTGTGCGACGCGCTGCGCGACGCGGCGCGGCCGCACGGGCTGACCTTCGGCCCCGACCCGTCCACCCACAACCGCTGCACGCTCGGCGGGATGATCGGCAACAACGCCTGCGGGTCGCACTCGGTGGCCTGGGGCAAGACGGTCGACAACGTGCACATCCTGGACGTGCTGACCTACCGAGGTGAGCGGCTCACCGTCGGACCGGGCGGGGTGTTGCCTCCGGGTGCGCGGAGCAGCTCCGCGCACACCGACGCAACGGTGGGTATGGCTGTGCAGAGCAATGCGATCCCGGAGGCGCTGCGCGGGCTTGCCGAGCGGCTGGGCGGCGACGTCCGGGCCAGCTTCCCCGACCTGACCCGCCGGGTGTCCGGCTACAACCTGGACCAGCTGCTCCCGGAGAACGGTTTCGACCTGGCCAAGGCGCTGGTCGGCACCGAGGGCACCTGCGTCACCATGCTCGGCGCGACCGTCCGGCTGGTCGAGTCGCCGGCCGCCAGGGCGCTGGCCGTGCTGGGCTTCCCGGACGCCTACACCGCCGCCGACCACGTGATGGCGGTCCGCGAGCACCACCCGCTGACCATCGAGGGGATGGACGCCGGGCTGATCGCCGCGCTGCGCGCCCACCACCCGGGGGAGACCGCCAGCCGGGCACTGCCGGAGGGCGGCGGATGGCTGTACGTGGAGACCGGCGGGGCCTCCAGGGCGGAGGCCGAGGCGGCCGCGCACGCGGTGGCCAGGGCGATGAAGCCCTACGGCGCGAGAAGTGTGGTGGTCGGCGACCCGGCCGCGATGGCCGCGCTGTGGCGGATCCGGGAGGACGGCGCCGGGATTCTGACCCGCTCGCCGGACGGCGGGGAGGCGTGGCCCGGCTGGGAGGACGCGGCGGTGCCGCCGGAACGCTTCGGCGCCTACCTGCGCGAGTTCGACGGCGTGCTGGCCAGGCACGGCCGGCGCGGGGTCTACTACGGCCACTTCGGCGACGGCTGTCTGCATGTGCGGATCGACTTCGACCTGCTGTCCCGGGCCGGGATCGCCAACTTCCGGGCCTTTATGGAGGACGCGGCGGACCTGGTGGTGGCGCACGGTGGGTCGCTGTCCGGGGAGCACGGCGACGGCCAGGCTCGGGCCGAGCTGCTGCCACGGATGTACCCCAAGGAGATCATCTCCGGGTTCGAGGAGTTCAAGGGCGTCTGGGACCCGGACGACCGGATGAACCCCGGGCGGGTGGTGCGGCCGGCCAAGATGGACGACGACCTGCGGGTGTTTGTCGGCATGCCGACCCTGCCGGACCGCCCGGAGCTGGCCTTCGCGCACGACCGGGGCAGCTTCGCCAGGGCCACCCGCCGCTGCCTCGGGGTGGGGCGGTGCATCACCGACTCGGGCGGGGTGATGTGTCCGAGCTACCGGGCCACCGGGGAGGAGATGCACTCCACCCGGGGGCGGGCCCGGCTGCTGTTCGAGATGGCCTCCGGCGAGGTGATCCAGGGTGGCTGGCAGTCCGACGAGGTGGCCGAGGCGCTGGACCTGTGCCTGTCCTGCAAGGGCTGCAAGCGGGACTGCCCGGTCGGCGTGGACATGGCCGCCTACAAGACGGAGTTCCTGGCGCAGCGCTACCGCCGTCGGATCCGGCCGCTGAGCCACTACTCGATGGGCGCGCTGCCGCGCTGGCTGCGCCTGGCCACCCGGGTCCCCGGAATGGCCCGCCGACTCAACGCGGCGGCCCGCCACCCGGCGCTGGCCAGACTGGCCAAGCGCCTCGGCGGCATCGCCCCAGAGCGCGACATCCCACCGCTCGCCGAGCAAACCTTCACCGCCGCATTCCGCGCCGCCCACCTGCCCGCGAGTCGGGGATCTCGTCAGGGTGAGTCGGGAGTTCTGTCAGAACCGGCCGCCCCGACAAAATCCGCGACTCACCCTGACAGAAATCCCGACTCGCGGGCAGTTAAGCGGGTGCTCTTGTGGCCGGATACGTTCACTGACCACTTCGACCCCGAGGTGGCTCGGGACGCGGTGGCGGTGCTCGAGGAGCTGGGGTATCGCGTCGAGGTGCCGGGTGGCCCGGTGTGCTGCGGGCTGACCTGGTTCTCCACCGGCCAGGTGGACACCGCACGGGCGGTGCTCCGCCGCACCCTGCGGACGTTGCGCCCGTGGCTGGCCAGCGGCGTGCCCGTGGTGGTGCTGGAGCCCAGCTGCGCCGCCGCGCTGCGCGCCGATCTGCCCGAGCTGCTGGCGGCGGACGCCGATGCCGAGGCGCTGGCCGGCGGGGTGCGGACGTTCGCCGAGGTGCTGGTCGAGCACGCCGAGCAGATCAAAAAGCTGGCCTCCGCCCGCGCCGGCGCCGGGCCCGCACCGCGCGCGCTGGTCCAGGTGCACTGCCATCAGCACGCCGACCTGGGCACCGACGCGGACCAGGGCGTGCTCAGCGCGCTGGGCGTGGACGCCGAGGTGCTGGACTCCGGCTGCTGCGGGCTGGCCGGCAACTTCGGCTTCGAGAAGGGCCACTACGACGTGTCCATGGCCTGCGCGGAACGGGTGTTGCTGCCGGCGGTGCGCGCGGCCGACCCGGATGTGGCGGTACTGGCCGACGGGTTCAGCTGCCGCACCCAGCTGCGCCAGGCCGGCCAGCGGGAGCCGGTGCACCTCGCGCAGCTGGCCGCCCGCGCGCTCGGCGTGCAACCCGGCGACTGACACCGCGCGCGATACCCAACGCCCGGGCAGCCGCTGGTTAGCCGCTTGCGCCGGTGGCCGGCTGGGCGTTGGGTTGGAGCTCGCCGCGCGGGCTCGCGGGGTCGGAGAGAACGAGGGACAGGCCATGACCGGAACCAACGTGGTGTCCGTGCTGGACGGACCGGGCAAGGTGCGGGTCGAGTCCCGCGAACTCCCGGAACCAGGCCCGGACGAGGTCCTGGTCCAGATCGCGGCGGTCGGCGTGTGCGGCTCGGACGTGCACTACTACCAGCACGGGCGGATCGGCGACTTCGTGGTGCGCGAGCCGCTGGTGCTCGGGCACGAAGCGTCCGGCGTGGTGGTGGCCCGCGGCGACCGCGCGAACCGGCACGAGCTGGGGCAGCGGGTCGCGCTGGAGCCGGGGGTGCCCTGCGGGCGGTGCGCGCAATGTCGGGCCGGGCGCTACAACCTCTGCCCGGACGTGCGGTTCTTCGCCACTCCGCCGATCGACGGCACCTTCGCCCGGTACGTCACGATCAACGAGAACTTCGCCTACGCGGTGCCGGACACGATGACCGACGAGCAGGCCGCGCTGATCGAGCCGCTGTCCGTCGGGCTGTGGGCGGCCCGCCGCGCGGGGGTGACGCCGGGGGACACCGTGCTGGTCACCGGCGCGGGGCCGATCGGGTTGCTCGCCGTGCAGGCGGCCAGGGTGGCCGGCGCGGCCCAGGTGGTGGTCACCGACCTGAGCCCGGTCCGACGCGAGCTGGCGCTGCGGCTGGGTGCGGACGCCGCGCTGGACCCGGCGGACCAGGCGAGCGGGCTGGCCGAGCTACAGGCCGACGTGCTGGTGGAGTGCTCCGGGGCGCAGGCGGCGGTGACCGCCGGGCTCGGCGCGGTGCGCGGCGGAGGGACGGCGGTACTGGTCGGCATGGGCGCTGACGAGGTGCGACTGCCCATGTCCGCGCTGCAGGTCAGGGAGATCACAGTGACCGGGACGTTCCGGTACGCCAACACCTACCCGGCGGCGATCGCGCTGGTCGCGGCGGGCCGGGTCGACCTGGATCCCCTGGTCACCGGGCGGTTCGGGCTCAACCAGGTGGAGCAGGCGCTGACCACCGGTTCCACCGGTGAAGGCACCGTCAAGGCGATCGTCTACCCGCAGCGCGACGAGATCTGAGGTCGTGAGTGGCGATGGTCGCTATAGCGACCAT
>DASWST010000063.1:0-42526 GCA_036402515.1 Pseudonocardia sp. | reverse complement strand
ATCAGGGGGAAGGGACACCCGGGTACATATCGGAGGGCAGGACTCAGGAGGGCCCGCTACACGTCCCCAGACCAGCCATTTCGGTCCAGGGCGTTCACCTCATCGCTGGTGACATCGTGGACCGCTACGGACGCCAGCCAGTGTCTAGCCGCCGGGCGCCCAGGCCCGGGACGTCGACGCGGCACGCTCGGCCATGTGGTGCAGCGAGTTGGGGAGATGCTCAGGGCCGAATGGCGGGAACTGGATGCCGCGCTCGCGGATGAACCGCGGCACCGCCGACCAGTCGTAGGTGAGCGTGACCTCAGTCTCGGACGGACCGAGCGGGCAAGGTCGTACCGCCAGATCCAGCCGAATCTGCCTCTATGGGATCAGGCGCGCGGCCCGGGGCGGCGCCGGCCGGCTTTGCCGGCCCACCGACTCGCGTCCAGGCAACCGAACACGATCACGCGGTGGCCGTATCTCGCCCGGACCGCCACGCCGCAAGATCACGAATTACGGCTGGAGCATTAGACAAAAGCCGTCACGCCTTCGTACTTCGCCACCGGGGCAGCGCCGGCAGCCTCGTACTGGAGCAGCAGCAGGCCGTTCGCCGTCACCTCGTGGCGGACGAGTCGGAGGCCGATGGGTCCGCTCGGGTGGTCGAGCAACCGCCGCCCGGAACCAGTCACGGTCGGGGCGACGACAAGCCGGAGTGTGTCGACGAGGCCAGCAGCCAACAAGGTGCGGCCGAGCCGCGCGCTCCCGTGGATCTGGAGTTCCCGTCCTGGCTGCGCCTTGAGTGCGCCGACGGTCTGGATCGGGTCGCCGCGCAGCACGGTCGTCGAGTGCCAACTCCCCTCGGTGAGGGTGTTGGTCACCACGTACTTCGGCAGTGAGTTCATCCGCTCGGTGAACGGGTCGTCCGGATCGGTGATCTGCGGCCAGTCCCGAGCGAATGCCTCGTAGGTTCGCCGCCCGAGCAGCAGACCGTCGGCGAGATCCAGCCAGTCAGAGGTACGCCGGACGAAGAGTTCGTCCAGGTAGGGCACGAGCCAGCCGCCCAGGGTGAAACCGTCGCTCGTATCCTCGGTCGGCGAGCCGGGGCCCTGGCTGACCCCGTCGAGGGTGACGAACTCCGTGAGGACGAGCTTCATCGCGCGACCTGGCTCTCCGCGACACCGGCGAGTTGCGTGGTGACCGAGCCCCAGCCTTCGGCGAAACCGAGTTTCTCGTGGCGGGCGCGGGCGGCCGGATCGCCGTGCCGGACGATGACCCGGTAATCCGTGCCCTCCGGATGATCGCTCAGCGTGATCTCGGCCGTCATGGGGACCGGCGCGGGATTCGCGGGGCGCCAGGCGCTGTCAATCGCGTTCGTGAACACGATCCGCTCGAGATCGTCGACGACGAGGAAGCTTGCGTTGAGGTGCGGGCTGAACTCCACCCCGTCGTCGCTCATTCGGGTCACGAACCCGCCGCCGGGCCGAACCTCCAGGCGGTCGACGCGGCACACCGTCGGAGCCGGGACCCACCACTGCTCGAGCAGGGACGGATCGGTCCATGCGTTCCAGACGACGACGCGTGGGGCGCGGATGACCCGCTCCATGGCCAGGTCGAGATCGGGGTTCATTGTTGCTTCTCCGTCGGATAGGTGACGAGGTGTTCGAGCCGGTCGGTGCGCTCTTCCCAGATCCGGCGCTGCTCCGCGAGCCAGTCGTCGACGAGAGCGAGACGGCCCCGGCTGAGCGCGCAGGTGCGCACCCGGCCGGACTTGACTGTGCTGATCAGGCCGTTCGTCTCGAGCGTCCGCACGTGCTTCATGAAGGAGGGAAGTGTCATCGGGAACTCGCGGGCGAGATCGCCCACGCTCGTCGGACCGCGGCCGAGGCGTCGGATGACGCCGCGCCGAGTGGGGTCGGCGAGGGCGATGAGTACACCGTCGAGCTCCGCCGAATACTGTGCCATGCGGCTAAGTATCCCTGACCGAGACACTTAGCTCAAGGGCAAAGTATTGGAGCCGGTACGCGGCCAGGGTGGCTGCCTCCGACCGCAGGCTCGACTAGGAAGGTGCACATGAGTACACGGGAGAAGGCCGGCACGCTCCGCGCGCTGCACGTGCCCGGCAACCCGCTCGTGCTGCCCAACGCCTGGGACGCGGCCTCTGCCCGGATGGTCGAGGGGGCAGGGTTCCCGGTCGTGGCCACGAGCAGCGTCGCGACGGCGGGGGTGCTCGGCTACGACGACGGCGAGGCGGCGCCGGTCGAGGAGGTGCTGGCCGCGGCCGCGCGGATCGCCCGGGCGGTGAGCCTGCCGGTGACGGTCGACCTCGAGCGTGGCTACCTGCTCGCGCCGGCCGAGCTGGTCGAGCGGTTCGCCGCGACCGGGGCAGTCGGGCTGAACCTGGAGGACTCCGACCCGCCGAGCGGCGAGATGATCGACGCCGCCGAGCAGGCGGACTTCCTGGCAGCGGTGCGGGCCGCGGCGCTGTCGCTCGGCGTGGATCTGGTGATCAACGCGCGGACCGACTCGTTCCTGCGCCGCGTGGGGTTGCCGGAGGAGCAGCTCGCCGCCTCGATCGACCGCGGCGCGCGGTACCTCGCGGCCGGCGCGGACTGCGTCTACCCCACCGTCGTCGAGGAGCCTGCGGTGATCCGGGCTCTGGTCGAGGCCATTCCGGGTCCTATCAACATCGGGTACGGGCAGGGCAAACTGTCGCTGGCCGAACTCGGCGCGCTCGGGGTCGCCCGGGTGAGCTACGGGCCGAGGCTGCAGCTGCACCTGTACCACAAGTTCGGTTCCGTGCTGTCCGCCGTCGCGTCCGACGAGAACCCGTTCGCGCTCTGACGCTATTACTCGCGCGGAGGGGTCTACCAGGGCACGACGCCGCCTGGGCGAGTTGGTCGTCGCCGAAGAATCCGCCGGTCGGGCCGTCCGGCGTGAGCAGGGCGAGGCCGACCGGGACCGTGGCGGCCTGCTCGGTGGTGCGCATTCCGTCGCGTCCCGGTTCGAAGCCGTTCATGCCCCGTTAAGACGCGGAGGTGGTGAGCAGCTCGGCCAGCAGGGCGCGGACGCGCCGGTCGATCTCGTCGCGGATCGGGCGGACCGCATCGATGCTTTGCCCTGCCGGGTCTGCGAGTTCCCAGTCGAGGTAACGCTTGCCCGGATAGATGGGGCAGGCGTCTCCGCAGCCCATGGTGATGACCACGTCGGCGGCCTGGACGACCTCGTCGGTCAGTGGTTTCGGGAACTCGCGGGAGATGTCCAAGCCGATCTCGGCCATGGCCCCGCGCACGGCGGGGTTGATCTCATCCGCCGGGGCGGAGCCCGCGGAACGCACGTGCACCGCGCCGGCGGCGTGGTGGTGCAGCAGGCCGGCGGCCATTTGGGAACGCCCGGCGTTGTGCACGCAGACGAACAGCACTTCGGGGGTGGTCTTCACGATTGCTCCTTGGCTCGGGCCAGTGTGGTGCTCCAGCGGCGGCGGCCGGCCAGCGACACATAGACCAGCCCGACCAGCACCGGTACCTCGATGAGTGGGCCGACCACCCCGGCCAGGGCTTGGCCGGAGGTGACCCCGAAGGTCGCGATCGCGACGGCGATGGCGAGTTCGAAGTTGTTGCCGGCGGCAGTGAAAGCCAGCGTGGTAGCGCGTTCGTAGTTCAGCCCGACGGCCTTGCCCAAGGCGTAGGAGCCAGCCCACATCAGCGCGAAGTAGGCCAGCAGCGGCAGCGCGATCCGCCCCACGTCCAGCGGCCGGCTGGTGATCGCGTCGCCTTGCAGGGCGAACAGGATGACGATGGTGAACAGCAGCCCGTAGAGAGCGAACGGGCCGATCCTGGGCAGGAAGCTCGCCTCGTACCACTGCCGACCCTTGGCGCGTTCCCCGAAGCGGCGGGTCACATAGCCGGCAACCAGCGGAATGCCCAGGAAGATCAGCACCGAGCGGGCGATCTGCCAGGGCGAGATGTTCAAGTCCGCTTGCGGCAGGCCCAGCCAGCCGGGCAGCACATGCAGGTAGAACCAGCCCAGCCCGGCGAAGGCGACCACCTGGAACACCGAGTTCAGCGCGACGAGCACGGCGGCGGCTTCGCGGTCACCACAGGCCAGGTCGTTCCAGATGATGACCATTGCGATGCAGCGGGCCAACCCAACGATGATCAACCCGGTGCGGTACTCGGGCAGATCAGGCAAGAGCAGCCAGGCCAGCGCGAACATCAACGCCGGGCCGATGATCCAGTTCAGCACCAGCGACGGGATCAGCAGCCGACGGTCGCGGGTGACGGTGTCGAGGCGGTCGTAGCGGACCTTCGCCAGCACCGGGTACATCATGATCAGCAGGCCGAGCGCGATCGGCACGGAGACCCCGTCCACCGAGATCGCGTTCAGCCCCGCGCCCAGGCTGGGGATCAGCCGACCGCCGACCAGTCCGAGCAGCATCGCGGCGATGATCCAGACCGGCAGGAACCGGTCCAGGGCGGAGAGCTTGCCAACCACACCCTCGCCGGTGGCAATGTCCCCGGCCGAGGTGACGTCGCTGCTCACGCAGTTACCACTGGAGCCCCATCGGCGACGAGCACCGCCGAGAGCCGCCCGAGTGCCTCGGGGTGGACCCGGTAGTAGACCCAGGTTCCACGCCGCTCCCCGGAGATCAGCCCGGCCTCACGCAGCACCTTGAGGTGGTGGCTGATGGTCGGCCCGGTCAGCTCGAACACATCGGACAGGTCGCAGACGCACGCTTCGCCGCCCTCGTGCGAGGCGATCAGCGAGAGCAGACGCAGCCGGACCGGGTCGCCCATCGCCTTGAACAACCGCGACAACTCGACCGCTTGCTCGGCCGAAAGCGGCTCGCGCACCAGCGGCGAGCAACAGCCCACGGCCTCGCTGAGCACCGTCAGCATCCGCTCTTGATTCGACATGTCTCTACCTTGACAGACTTCAATACAGCGAGCAAGGTCTACCTCGACAGCCATCGAAACAGCGAGTCCAGACCGAAAGAGGTGTACGGCCAATGTCCCGTGTACAGCTGGCGCTGCGGGTCTCCGACCTGGAGGGATCGATCGCGTTCTACAGCCGCCTGTTCGGCGCCGAGCCGGCCAAACGCCGCCCCGGCTACGCCAACTTCGCCATCGCCGAGCCCCCGCTCAAGCTGGTGCTCATCGAGGGCGAGGCCGGCCAGCCAACGGTGATGGACCACCTCGGCGTCGAAGTGGAGACCACCGATGAAGTCAGCTCCGCCACCAGCCGCCTTGCCGAGTTGGGGCTGTTCACTCAGGTCGAGAATGACACCACCTGCTGCTACGCGCTGCAGGACAAGGTCTGGGTGCACGGGCCCGGCGCGGAGCCGTGGGAGGTCTACACCGTCAAAGCCGACGCCCCGGACGCCACCAGCATCCACACCCTCGGCCGGCCCGACACCGGCGAGTGCGTCTGCGGCACGCCCGCTACGCCCGACGGCGAGCAGCTCTCGGCCTGCTGCTAACTGCTGGGCCTGGGCGCGCCCAGCCGCCGTACCGCGGCGAGGTGTTGGCCGCGCTGTTCCTGGCCGCCTACGCCGGACTGGTGATTCCGGTGCTGGCCGTGGGTATCGTGTTGATCTGGTTGCCCAGCTCGATCGAGCTGCTCGCCTTCTCGGTGCTCGAACTGGTGCTCGTCTCCTGGTCAGGACGCCGAACGCTGTCCGCACTTCGGAGTTGAGCCCTCAGCGGCCGTACACCGAAATGTGCCGGACGCTGCGGCTGTCGAACGGTTCGCCGGACCAGCCACCCCAGCGCGAGAGAAGCCGCAGACCGGCGAGGCGGGCCATGAGGTCCAGCTCGCTGGGCCAGATGTAGCGCAGCGCGAGCGGATTGAGGGCAACGCCCGAGGCGCTGAAGCCCAGGTGGCACTTGTCAACCCGCTGGGTGACACGGTCGTAGCGCCCGACCTCAACGGTGACGCCGCGGGGGCCGACCTGCCCGGCATTGACGTGCTGGTCGACACCGTCGCGGTCGGGGCGCAGCACGTACATCGCGTCGGGGACGACGTTCTCCACCACGAAGGTTCCGTCTTCGGTCAGATGCCGGGCGGCGTTGGCGACGCACCGCACCTGCTCGTCTTGGCTGATCAGGTTCATCAGCGAGTTGAACACGATGTAGACCAGTCGGTATCGCTCCGGCATCTCGACATCCGCCATGTCGCCGCACGCCACGGTCATGACCTCGCCTCCGGGCTTCGCCCGAAGCTGATCGATCATCGCCTTGGACAACTCAACGCCGTCGACACGCACGCCAGTCGCGGCCAGCGGCAGGGCGATCCGGCCCGTTCCGATCGCCAACTCCAGAGCCGGTCCCTGTCCCGCCAGCTCGGCGAGCCGCGCGACAGCTGGTGCCTCGTCACCCCTCGGCTCGTCGTCGTAGGCGGCGGCAACCTGTGGGCCGAAACTGCCGCGGGGATCGAACGGCATCGCGTCAAAAGTCACGACATCGATTTCGTACGCACTACCTGATGGCCGGACAACCAATTTGCGACTCCACGGTTCAGCCACGCACCCGGCCGTAGACGTACACGTCGCAGTGCGCCTCCCACGGGGAAATGTTCGCATCGCGCTCAAGCAGGTTTGCCCGGCGCGACCGCCCTTGGTGATCACTAGGGGCGCGGAGTGACCACCATGGCGGATCCACCGGTGCGGCGGACCGGTTCGGCGGCGGCCTGGACAGCGCCCCCGTCGAGGAACTCGAGCGCTTCCACGGCGCCGATCTGGGGGAGTGGGCTCAGCGTCGGCGGCGCGAGCACGAACCGTTGGCCCAGTCGTTCCAGGGCAGCGCGGTCCGGCGAGTCCAGGAAAGCCTGTTCCGCCTCGGTGTTTGCCGAGTTGCGCTGCGAGGCGCGCGGCGCGGCGATTGCGTCCGGCAGGCTCATTCCCAGGTCGATGTGGTTGACCAGGGTCTGCGCCACGGTGGTGATGATCGTGGAGCCACCGGGCGAGCCGATCGCCAGGAACGGCTTCCCGCCCCGGAGCACGATGGTCGGGGCCATGCTGCTGCGCGGCCGCTTGCCGGCGCCGGGCAGATTCGGCGCGGGAGCGCCCGGCGTACTCGGCGCGAAGTCGAAGTCGGTGAGCTCGTTGTTGAGCAGGAAGCCCCGGCCCGGCACAGTGATCCCGGATCCGCCGGTCTGTTCGATGGTCAGCGTGTAGGACACCACGTTGCCCTGACGGTCCGAGGTGACCAGGTGGGTGGTGGATGGTCCTTCGCGCGGCGGGGCGGCGCCGACTCCGGCGGGGCAGCCGCTGGCCGGATGGTTCGGATCAGCCGGGGCGAGCGGGCTGGCCAGGGTCGCGGTGGGGCTGATCAGGCAGGCGCGGTCCTTGCCGAACTCCGGGGATAGCAACCCGTCGGTCGGCACCGTGGTGAAGGCCGGGTCGCCCAGCCAGCGGTTACGGTCGGCATACGCGATCCGGGTCGCCTCCAGGTAATGGTGCAGGGCCTGCACCCGGTCGGCCGAGGAGAGCTGGTAGTTGCCCAGGATGTTCAGGGTCTCCCCGACCGTGGTGCCGCCGGAGGACGACGGGGCCATGCCGTAGATGTCGAGGTCGCGGTAGGTGGAGTGGGTCGGCTCCCTCGGTGCCACGGTGTAGGCGGCCAGGTCGGCGGTCTGCATCAGGCCGGGGCGGAAGGTCCGGTCGGCGCCCTGGGCCACCGGTGGCTGTTGCACGGCACGAACGATGTCCTCGGCCAGCGCACCGTGGTAGACCGCGCGGGCGCCCTCTTGGGCGAGCAGTCGGTAGGTCGCCGCGAGGTCCGGGTTGCGTAGCCGGGACCCGACCACTGGGAGCTCCCCGCCGGGCAGGAACAGCTGGGTGGTCGGCGTCACCGCCCGGAACCGCTGCTCGTTCATCGCGGTCTCGGCCCGGAACTGGTCGCCGACCACAAAGCCGTCCTGCGCCAGCCGGATGGCCGGGTCCAGCGCGCGGCTCAGCGGGATGGTGCCCCAGCCGCGCAGCGCCTGCTCCCAGGTTGCCGGGGTGCCCGGAACTCCGACCGACAGCCCTGAGTTGACCGCCTGGTCGAACGGGATCGGCCGACCGGTTGCCGGGTCGAGGAAGGTTTCCGGCTTCATCGCCGCGGGGGCCGTCTCCCGTCCGTCCAACGTTTGCACCTTGCCGGTGCGCGCGTCGTAGTAGACGAAGTAGCCGCCCCCACCGATGCCGGCCGAGTACGGCTCGACCACGCCCAGCGCGGCGGCGGTAGCCACCGCCGCGTCGACCGCGTTGCCGCCGGCCTTGAGCACATCGATGCCGGCCTGCGAGGCGTACGGGTTGACGCTGGACACCGCGCCGTCGGAGCCGACCGCGACCGGGGACCGGACCGGCTGGGGTTCCGAGGGCGCGGGGCTGCCGCACGCCACCGCGAGTGCCGCGCAACACGCGACGGCGAGCACGGTCTTACCGATCGTCACCATGGCGCCCCCCAGGGCCGATCAGCCTAGAGGGTTTTCCGGCACTGTGCCTGCCCTGTCGCCGTCCGCGGACCGAGGGCATTGATCAGGGCGTCGCACAGGAAGTCGGCGTAGCGCTCGGTCGGCCATCCGCGTTCGAGGACCAGCAGCTCGTAGAGCTCGGGGCTGTGATAGGTCCACAGCACGTCCCGTACGTCCTCCTCGGTCAGGGTGTCTCGGAGCTGACCGGTGGCCAACAGGTCCCGAGCGAAGTAGGTCATCGCGGTCAGCGTTTCCTGTCGCATCTGCGCCCAGACGTGCGCCGCGGCGTGATCGGCCCGGGCCGCATCCCGGGCGAGCACTTGCAACGGCACGTATCGGGGTGCCCCTTCGGCGAGGTGGCAGATGTACATCGTGATCTTGTGGGCCGCGTCGGGCTCGGCCTGGATGCCCTGGATCACCTCCCGCTGGCCCATCGGAATGTGCTCGTCGTCCCCGGCGACCGAGACGTCGAATACCGCCTTGAGCAGGGCGGCCTTGTTGGAAAAGACCTTGTAGACGGTCTGTACCGACAGCCCGGCGGCCCGTGCCACCTCGGGCATCGAGGTATCCACGTAGCCCTTGTCCAGCAGGAGGCGCCCGGCGGCGGACAGCACCCGCGCGCGGTTCTCCCTGGCCTGCTCCCGTCGCCGGCTGGCGTCGTAGCGCCTAATGCGTTTGACCGGTTCGTCCAATTAAGTAGAGACTCCTATATCGGATAGATGAGCCTCTATCGTACCGCTCGGGTGAGGAGCCGAAATTGCCGGCAAAACAGGCGATGACCCTGGAGGCGCCACCGGGAGCCGTGGCCGCCGCGCGCGCAGTGGCACCGAGGCTGAGCGCACGGGCCGGGGAATCGGAGCAGCTCGCAACAATGCCCGCCGACCTGGTCAGCGAGGTACGACAGGCCGGTTTGTTCCGCCTGGCCACGCCCCGCGCGCTCGGCGGCGCGGAGCTCCCGCCGGCCGTGCTCGTCGAGGTGGGTGAGGAACTGTGCCGGGCGGACGGCTCGGCGGGGTGGACGATCATGATCGGCAACTCGACGGCGTTCCTGGCCTGGCTCGATCCGGCGGTGGCCGTCGAGCTGTTGGGCGAGCGGACGGACGTGATCACCGCCTGCGTCTTCGCCCCCAAGGGCCGGCTGACGCCCGAGGGAGCCGGTCGCTTCCGGCTGGATGGACGGTGGTCGTTCAGCAGCGGATGCCGGCACGCCGACTGGTTTGTCGGCGGTGCCATGGTCGCCGACCGGGACGGGCCTCGGATGATCCCCGGACGCGGCCCGGATTGGCGGCTGGCCGTCCTCCCGGCCAGGGACAGCACGGTGATCGAGAACTGGGACGTGGCCGGCCTGCGCGGCACCGGAAGCCACGATGTCACCACCAGCGCGGTGTTGGTGCCGGAGCGGCACACCACGGCCTCATTCTTCGAGCCGGCCCGCCACGACGGCCCGCTGTGGCGCTTCCCGTTCTTCGCCCTCGCCGGAACCTTCCTGGCCGGCTTCCCGCTCGGCGTGGCCCGGCGCGCCCTCGACGAGTTCGCCCGGCTCGCCGCGACCAAGATGCGCGTACCGGAGCAGACCTCGATCGCCGAGGAGGGCGACGTACAGGTCGCGCTGGCCCGCGCCGAAGGTGGCCTCCAGTCCGCCAGGGCCTTTGTCTTCGAGACCATCGGCGCCATGTGGGACACCGCGTGTGCCGGTGACGTGCCCACTCTGGATCAACGAGCCCGTTTCCTGCTGGCCACACAGCAGGCCATGCGAGCGGCGCTCGAGGCGGTGGACATCGCCTACAGCCTCGCCGGCTCCACCGTTCTGCCTATGAACCACCCGCTGCACCGATGCTTTCGTGACATCCATACCGGGGCCCAACACATCTACTTCTCCAGCGCCTCGGCCAAGCGATACGCCAAGACCCGCCTCGGCATCGACCAGCCGACGTTCTGGCTCTAGTGTCTCGTGTCGGGTTTGACGCCGATGACGGCGGTGGCACCCAGCTCCTCGGCGTGGGCCACCCGGGGCACCAGCCCGCCTCGGGCGAAGGCCTCCACGGTCGTCGGCGCCTGGCGCTCACTGGTCTCGATGACCAGGTGGCCGCCGGGTGCCAGCCAGTGGCGGGACTCGGCGGCCACCCGGCGCTGCACGTCCTGCCCGTCCGGGCCACCGTCCAGCGCCACCGACGGCTCGTGCACGCGGGCCTCCGGGGGCAACAGCCGGACCGCCTCAGTGGGCACGTAGGGCGCGTTGACGACCAGGAGGTCGACGCGGCCCCGGATCCCGTCGGGAAGCGGCTGGTAGAGATCACCCTGATAGACCTGGCCGCCGTAAGCGGCGAGGTTGCCACCGGCGCAGCGCACCGCCACCGGGTCGATGTCGACGGCGTGCAGCTCCACCCGCCCCACGATCGCGGCCACCCCGGCGCCCACCGCGCCGGAGCCGCAGCAGAGGTCCACCACGACAGCCGGCGCGCTGGTGTCCTCGGCGGAAGGATCGAGGAGGGCGGCGGCCTCCCGGACGAGGAACTCGGTGCGCCGGCGGGGGACGAAAACGCCGGGCTCCACCGCGATCCGCAGGCCCAGGAACTCCGCCCAGCCCAGGACATGTTCGAGCGGCAGCCCCTCGACCCGCCGAGCCACCATGTCGGCGAGCTCGTCGGTTGTGCGCGCGGAGGAAACCAGCAACCGCGCCTCGTCCTCGGCGAAGACACACCCGGCGGCGCGGAGGCGGCTGATGATGTCGGAATACCGACCAGCTGACGTGGAGGTGGACAGACGGCCAGACTACCCGGCCAGAGCGCGGCGCCGGCCCGGCGAGAACCGCCCCACCAGGCTCCGCGTCAGGTCAGGCAGAGCTCGTTGCCCTCCGGATCGGCCAAGGTGACCCACGTGTACGGCCCGTGAGCACCGCGGTGCAGCTCGGTGGCGCCGTTGGCCACCAGCCGGGCCACCTCGGCCTCCCGCTGCTCCGCGCCGATCGCACATCCAGGTGGACCCGGTTCTTCACCGTCTTTGCCTCCGGGACGTGCTGGAACAGCACCCGCCGAGAAGGGTCCTCCGGGTGCCGGATCGCCGTGCCGATGCGCCACACCAACACGCCGCGCCACCTCATGGTGTCCTCCTCGGTCGCCCTGCCCTGGTCGACCATGGCCTGGATGAAACCCTCATCGGTGGGCTCGACGGTCCAGCGGATCGCGTCCGCCCACCACTCGGCGAGCGCGTGCGGTTCTGCGCAGTCAACGACGACCTGGAAGTCGTATGCCATGTCAGCAGGTTAGGGCTGTGCACCGACAGGCTGGGGAAGCCCCGGCGCTGGCGGTCAGGGCGCGTAGATCGGGGCCACGTCGAAGAACACCCGGTAGTCGGCGATCAGGCCGTCGTCACGCACCCGCCAGATCGACACCGCGGGAAGGGAGACCTCCTTGTCGTCCAGGCGGGTGTAGGTCACCTCGGTCTCGGCGATCGTGTCGGCGCCGACACTCCATTCGTTCAGGATCCGGTGGCGCAGACCCTTGAAGGTCGACAGAAACGCGCCGGCGCCGGCCGCGATAGCTTCTCGCCCGACCAACGGCTCGGCATTGCCGAATATCATCCTGGCGTCCTCGGCGATCACCTCGTCGAGGGCGTGCGGGTCCATCGTGTCGACCTTCTGGAAAATACTCCTCGCGGTGTGCATAACGGTTCCCCCGGTGTGGTTGACGAGCTGTGGTTCATGAGGCTGGAGCGCCGGTCGGTGCTTGAATGCGGTTGCCGTACCGGCCGGTGAGCTCGGCGATCCGCTCGAACTCGGCGGGACCGGTGGGCGGTGCCTGGACACCGGGGCGGGCCGGGGTACCGGCGTCGAGGAAGAACTGTTCGAAACCGCCGGGGGTGACCAGGATCAACGTGCGCGCCGCGGTCACACTCGGGTTCTTGAACCAGTGCGTGATGCCCCGGGGCAGATAGACGAAGTCACCGGCGCGGGCCACGGTGAGCTCCTCGCCGACGGCGATCTCGAGCACCCCGTCCAGCAGGTAGAACGACTCGTCCTCCCTGGTGTGCACGTGCGGCGGCGGGCCACTACCGGGTGGGATGGAGGCTTCGATCAACCCGAAGGCGCCGCCGGTCGACTCCGAGGTGGCCTTCACGGTGTAGGTATCCCCGACCAGCCAGCTTGCTGGGCCCTCGCCGGCGCGCACGTAACTGACGCCCGGCCCGTTGGTAAAAGTCACGTTGTGCTCCCCTGCTCAGTCCCTCTCGACGCTACGAAGCCGCAAGCTCCGCGCCTATGCCACATTTCTGGGGTTTCCGATGGAATTAATGACGTCCTGGGCGGGCCGAACCCGTGTGACCATGCACAGGTGAACAGCCGCACACGGGCGCGGGCCCACGAGGGTGTGACGCGGCTGAGCGGCGCGAAGTTGGACCTCCCGGAACTCTTTCTCGAGGCGACCCGGTTGCTTGCCACCGCCCTACCGCACGACACGGCCTGCTGGCACACGATGGATCCGGCGACGCTGATCGAGACAGGCGCCCATTTCGAGAACATGCCGCGCGCCGACGCCCACGTCGCCAAGATCGCGTACCTCAGCGATGACTACAACAACTTCGTTCAGCTCGCTCAGGGCAGACGGCACAGCGGAGTGCTCAGCGAGGAGACCGGCGGCCAGCCGGACCGCAGCCCGCGCTATCGGGAGCTGCTGCGTCCGCAGAACTTCTGGGGGGAGCTGCGTACCGCGTTTGTCGTCGACGGCGCCTGCTGGGGTTGCTTCGCCTTCTTCCGCGAAGCTCCGGCTGACTTCAGTACAGACGAGCGAGACTTCGCCCACCAGCTGTCGTCGTTGCTCGGTCGCGCCTTTCGTGCCGCGGGCGTGCAAGGCAGAGCAACCGGCGCCGGCGCGCTGTGGCCAGGTCTGCTCCTGCTCAACGGGCGGCGCGAGGTGGAGTCGGTCAACGCCCCCGCCCAGAGGTGGCTCGAGGAGCTGGGCTTCGACGGTGCACCCGAGCGCGATCCGCTCCCGTTCGCGCTGCTCGCGGTCGCCGAGCGGGTTCGTGCCTCGGCCGGGGAGGCGAGCACCCGGGTGCGCGGGAAGTCCGGGACCTGGATCCAGCTACACGCCTCGCCGGCCTCCGGCAGTGCCGAGCCAGGGCGCGTGGCGATCATCCTGCAGGCCGCGACACCCCCCGCGATCGCGCCGCTGATCTCCGCGGCCTACGGGTTCACCAGCCGCGAGCGCGAGCTGATCGAGCTCGTGCTGCAGGGCAGCGGCACGGCCGAGATCGCCGCCCGGCTGTTCATCTCACCGCACACCGTGCAGGGCCACCTCAAGTCCATCTTCGCCAAGGCCGGTGTGCGGAGCCGGCGCGAGCTGGTCACCCGGGTCTTTGTCCGGCACGAGGCGTCCGCCCTGCTCTGACCTCCCGGCCGCGGCGGAGTCCGCTGGCTCAGGACTGTTCCCGCTCCTCGTCGGGAGCAGCGGCGCCGTCGATGTCCTCCATGGTCAGGATCACCCCGCTCACGCTCTCGTCGCTGCCGCGCAGCGGAGTGCCGAGCACCCTGATCTCGACCGTCCGACCGCGTCGGTTGACCGCCGGAACTACGAGCTCGACGGGCCCGCTCTCCCCGCTGAGGGTTTGCCGGATGATCGGGCGGAGCCGGTCGGTGGGCAGGCCGATGTCGAGGTTGAGGAAGTGCTGCCCGACCGCCTCCTCGGTGCGCAGCCCCCAGAGTTCCTGCGCCTGCCGGTTCCACGCCTGCACGTGCAGCTCGGTGCCGACCACGATCACCCCGGCGCGCAGGCTGGTGAGGATCGACTCGAGGAAGCCGTTGGCATGGTCGAGTTCGCCGGTGCGGTCCTGCAGCTCGTCGTTAATGGCCTGCAGCTCGTCGTTCGTGGACTGCAGCTCCTCGTTCATGGTTTCGAGCTCTTCGTTGGTGGACTGCAGTTCCTCGTTGGTGGTCTCCAACTCCTCAACCGTGGACTGGAGTTCTTCGTTCGTGGTTTCGAGCTCCTCGTTGGTGGACTGGAGTTCCTCGTACGCGGTTTCCAGCTGGCGATTGGCCTGCTCGAGTTCGTCCTGCAGTCGCCGGAAGTCGGTGACGTCGTGAAAGGCGATGCTGACGCCCAGCAGGCTGGAGTCGGGCCCGACCAGCGGGCTCACCTGTACCTCCAGGCTGAGGATCTCGCTGCCCTGGGCGTAGGACACGTCAGCGATGCGCATGGTGCGCCGCTCGGCCTGTGCCTGCTCGACGTGCCGGCGCAGCTCGAGTGGCCGATACGACAGCTCGAGGTCACGGAAGGGCCGTCCGACGTCCCGGGTGGATACGCCGAACATGAACTCAGCCTGGCGGTTCACCACGGCCACGGTGCCGTCCGTGGTGAGCACGAGTTGGGCGAGCGGAGCGGCCAACAGCGCCTCGTTGCGCAGCACGTCGAGGCCGGCGAGTTCGGCGCGCGACGGTGCCGGCGGGACCGTGTTGAACATGGCGCCGTTCGGCGGGTTCAGCCGGGGCGCCTTTCGGAATGTGCGGCGCTTCAACTCGATGGGCAGGAACAGCGCTCCGTGGCTGAGCAGCATTTCGGCCTTGCCGAGGAACAGCACACCCTCGTCGGCCAGCGCGAAGTGAAACCTGGTCAGGATACGAGCCTGCGTTTCGGCATTGAAATACATCAGGGTGTTGCGGCACGCCAGCAGATCGATGCGGGAGATCGGCGCGTCCTGTACCAGGTCATTGCGCCCGAAGATCACCGAGCGGCGAAGGTCCTTGCGGAAGGCATGACGGCCCCCGGAGCGCTCGAAGTACTTCTCCAGCAGCTCCGGCGGCACCCCGGCCACCTCCCGCTCCGAGTAGGTGCCGTGCCGGGCATAGCTGAGCGCCTCCTCGTCCACATCGGTGGCATAGATCTTGACCCGATCCCGGAACTCGTCCGGACCCATCAGCTCCGCCAGCACGATGGCGAGCGTGTAGGCCTCCTCGCCGGAGGCGCAGCCCGCGCTCCACACCCGCACCGGAGCGGTGGGGCTGGTGGTGGCGAGTAGCTTGGGCACCACGTCGGTGCTGAGGAAATCCCACGCCGTCGCGTCCCGGAAGAACCCGGTCACATTGATCAGGATGGTGTTGAACAGCGTGGTGAACTCCTCGCCGTGCAGCTCGAGATGGTCCAGGTAGTCGGCGTAGTTGTCGACCCCGAGTACGGCCATGCGGCGATCGACCCGGCGAATCAGACTGGACCGTTTGTAGCCGGTGAAGTCGAACCCCCGGGTGGCCTTCACGTGCTCCAGGAGCGCCTCGAACTCCGGATCGGGCTGGTTCACGAAATGCGCCTCCCCGCGCGGTGTCGCGCATGAAACCCCGGCAATTCGGTCCCGCAGCCTAGCCCACTGTGTGCGTGAAATTCCCGCTCCGAGTGGCCGTTAGCTACGGTTGTGCGTCGGCCGGGAAGGTCTCGGGCGTGACCGGCCCGGTTTTGGGAATGAGTTGGCGGACCAGGGCGGCCTCGGAGTCGGCGGCGACCGCGCGGGCGGTGTGCATGCCCGCCACCACGGGATGGCCCCGCCGGGTTTCCTGATCGGCCAACCAGCGCAGCGTCACGGCCTTCTCCTCCAGCGCGCGCAGGGCAACCCGGAGAGCGTCCTCGGCGTTGCTGGTGCGGTGCGCGGACAAGCTGGCTGGCGACCAGGCGTGGCCGACGCGGCAGCGAAACCCTTGGGCGGGTCGGCCGGGCAGGCGGAACAGTAGGCCGTCGCAGCTGGGGCAGGACAGTGGTGACGGCTCCGCGCCGGCCAGCGCCGTGGTGCTGGTCAGTTCCGCACTCATCGCGGCAATCTGGGTTTCGCCGATCAACAGCTGGGCGCCGGCCGGCCGCTCGACGGACACCCGGCCCGGGCTGCTCAGCAGCTGGGCGAGCAGGCTACCGAGCCGGATCGCCGCGGACGCCTTCGCTTGGGGAACGTGTTCCAGGGCGTTGAGTGGCATCTGGCTGTAGAGCGCGTCAGCTGGCTCCTGCACGAGTGCGCCGCCGCCCTGCCTGGCCAGCGCGGCCAGCCCGGCGCTGCCGTCATCGCCGGTGCCGGACAACACGATCCCGATTGCCCGCGCGCCGAAGGACGCCGCCGCGGCGCGGAACAGCGGGTCGATGGCGGGCCGGTGCCCGTTCTCGGTCGGCCCCTCGGACAGGTGCAGGTGATCGTCCGCGATCAGCACATGCCGGTCGGCCGGCGCAACATAGACCGTGCCGTTGTGCAGCGGCAGGCGGTGTGCCGCGGACCTGGCCGGCAGTGGACCGGCCCGGGTGAGGATCGCCGGCAGCGCACTGGGCGCGCCGGGCGGAATGTGCAGTACCACCACAACCGGGGCAGGCAAGTCCTTCGGCAACCCAGAGGCCATTGCGCGAAGCGCCTCCACGCCGCCGGCGGATGCGCCGACCACCACTACGTCGTCAGGCACGTTGCCCTCGGGCGGATGCGCACATCGACCCCTCCTGGGGTGAGGTACCGCGACGATTCCTCGGCTCGGCTCGAAATGAGGCTACGCCGGTTAGCGCGTGTCGCCGTTGTTTCAGGGCTGGTCCTGGCCACCGGCCAACACCGCCCACACGGACTTGCCGTCCTCGTGGCGGGTCACGCCCCAACTTCGGCTCAGCGCCGCCACCAGGAGCAGGCCTCGACCACCCCTGGAGCGGTCGCGGAACTTCGCCGCGTCATCCTCGCCCATCGGCTGGCGGTCCCGCACCGAGATGTGCAGACCGAGCCGGTCGAGGGTGAGGGCCATGATGCTGGGCGTGCGGGCGTGCTCGACCGCGTTGCTCGCCAACTCGGTGGCGACGAGCGCCGCGCGGTCCACCAGGTCGTCCTGATCCCAGTCCTCGCAGACCTCGGTGACCAGCGACCGGGCCAGCCGTCCGGCGTTCGGTGTGGACGGCATCAAGCTGCGTCGGCTCACCCGCTCCGGGCGGCTGTAGAGCATCACCTCAGCCCTGGCGCGGGTCTGCGCCAACGGGACGTTCTGGCCGATCCCCGGCCAGGGGGGCAGCGGGACACCGCGGGCAACGATGCCGAACAGCACCAATCGGGCCCATGGCCAGCCACCCACCGAGGCCAGCGTGGCGGGGAAGATGGTCACCGCGCTGGGCCACACCGGATGCAGGTCGGTGACGTCGACCAGCACCCGGCCCCGGTCCAGCAGCAACTTCCGCAGCAGGATGCGTGTTGCTGGCACCGTGTCCACGGTGAGCTTTCCGCGCAGGCAAACCAACACGTATCCGTCCGCTTCGGATACCTGCGCGGTCAGGTCATCGGGCGCCACGGCACCTCCAATCCCTGCCTGTGCGGGGTAGCCCGGTGGAGGGAACCCGAAACCGGGATTGTTCAACTTCCCCGAGTGATGTGGTTCAGCGATGTGGCGCCCGACGCGGCCGGGTGAGGCGGGGGGTGAGCCCTCAGTGCGAACTCGCGGAAGCCGGCGCGACCACGGTGGCCCACACCGTCTTGCCGTCCGGGTGGTCGGTCACACCCCAGTTGGCGGCCAGCTGCGCCACCAGGTGCAGGCCCCGGCCACGTCGCGCGCCCACGCTGATCGGCCGCGGCCGAGGCGCCGTCGAAGGGTGGAAGTCGCGGACGGCGACCCGCATGCCCCGCCGATCGAGGCTCGCCGTCAACCGACACGACGTGTCCGCGTGCTCCACCACGTTGGACACGAACTCATTGCCGACCAGCACCGCGAGCTCGGCCAATTCCTCGGCATCCCAGTCGGTGCAGGCCTGGCGCAGAAACGTGCGCGCGGCGGCCGCCGCTCCCAGGTTGCACGGCAGATCCCGATGCCGGCTGACCCGACGGGGCCGAATGTCCAGTGCCGCGACGGCCGCCGAGTGGTCCGCCTCGAGCGGCACCATCTCCGCTGCCCGGGTCCGCCGGAACGCCGTAGCCAGCGGCTGTGACGCCTGGTAGAGCGCGAGGCGCACCCACGGCCAGCCCCCGGAGGTGGACAACGCGGTGGGAAACAACTCCAGCGCAGGGGGCCAGTCGAGGGTCACCCCGGACAGCTCAACCACGACCCGACCTCGGGCGGCAAGCTGCTTGCCGAGGGCCTCCCGAACTTCCAGCGCCGTCGCCAGCGACAGCGAACCAGTCAGCCGCAGCACCGCGTGGTCCGCGCTCGGGATGACCTCCATCGCCATCTGCTCGGTCATCTCTGCCTCCCAACTAGCAGGGTCCCACACCGCATCTCCCGGCGCCGTGATTGCGCATGCGCACTACCGAGGGCACCAAGGCATGATCGGGCCGCGATCGGGAAGTCAGTCCGGGTGAAGCCACACCTGCTTCTTGCAATCGGGGCCTCGGCCGGTGGGGTCGAGGCACTCACCGAGGCCGTGGCGGGTCTACCAGCTGATCTGCCGGCATGCGTGTTGGTGACCGTGCACATCGGGGAACAGGCGCGCAGCCGGCTTCCGGAGATCCTCGGTCGATCCGGTCCGCTGCCCGCCGGCCATGCCCGCCAGGGCGAGCAACTGCGGCCGGGCCGCATCTACGTTGCCCCGCCGGGTTACCACCTGCTGGCCATCAGAGGTGTCGCCCAGCTCAGCAGGGGGCCCATGGTCAACCGACATCGCCCGGCGGTGGACGTGATGTTCGCCAGCGCGGCGCGGTGGGCGGACGGCCGGACTGTCGCCGCGGTGCTGTCCGGAATGCTCGACGACGGGGCCGTCGGCGCGACGCTGGTGGCGCGGGCCGGCGGCCGGGTCCTGGTGCAAGAACCCACCGAGGCGATGTTCGACCCGATGCCGAGGGCCGCCCTCGCCGCGGTGCCGGACGCCATCCCCATCTCGGCCGGACGGCTGGGCAGCATGGCCGTCACGCTGATCGACGCGGAGAGGGCCCCGACGGCGGCCGACGGAGGTGCCGGCGTGATGCCTCGGCAGCACATGGAAGACAGCGACGACCCGTTGTTCCTCGCGGACGACGAATCGCGGCTGACCCGGATGAGCTGCCCGGAGTGCGGCGGGACGCTCGCCCAGGTCGATCTTCCGCGAATCAGCTACTACCGCTGCCATGTCGGCCACCAGTACAGCCCGCAGACCCTGGAGGCGACCCAGCGCGAGCTCACCGAGGCGAAGCTGTGGACTGGGATCGCCGCCCTCGAGGAGCACGCCGCGTTGGCCCGGCATCTGGCCAACCGGCCTGGCGGGGATCACCTGAGCGCCGCCGATTACCTCCGGACCGCCCGCGAGTCGGCGGACCTGGCCAAGTCGATGCGCGCGGAGCTGGCCCCGATGGCGGAGCCCTCCGGCCCGGAAACGGCCAGTCTCCGCGATACCGCTCAGTGAGCGGCAGCCATGATCGAGATGCCGTCGGCCTGGTGCTCGTCGCGGTGCCGCGCGTCCCGGAAGGTGCGCCGGTAGGTATCCGGTGGCACTCCCACGGTGCGGTTGAAGTGGCGGCGCAGGGTGGCGGCGCTGCCCATGCCGACCCGGCCGGCGATCAGGTCGATGCACTCCTCGGTGTTCTCCAGCAGCTGCCGAGCGTGGTGGATCCGCTGGGTGAGCAGCCAGCGCAGCGGGGTGCTTCCGGTGGCGGCGGCGAACTGTCGGCTCAGGTTGCGGGTGCTCATGTGCGCGCGGTCGGCCAGGTCGGACACGGTGATCGGCTGATCGAGATGCGCCACCGCCCAGGCCAGCAGCTCGGCCAAGCCGTGATCGTGGACCGGCGGCATCGGGCTGGCGATGAACTGGGCCTGCCCGCCGGCCCGGTGCGGGGCGACGACCAGCCGGCGGGCCAGCGCGTTCGCCACCGCCGTCCCGTGGTCGGTGCGCACCATATGCAGGCACAGGTCGATCCCGGCGGCCTTCCCGGCGGAGGTCAGCACGTTGCCGTCGTCGATGTACAGCACCCCCGGATCGACCTCGACCTTCGGGTAGCGCCGCGCCAGTAGTGCGGCGTGCATCCAGTGGGTGGTGGCTCGCCGGCCGTCCAGCAGTCCCGCGGCGGCGAGTACAAACGCCCCGGTACAGATCGAGGCCACCCGGGCGCCGGCCAGGTGGGCGGCCCGCACCGCGTCGACCAGCTCCGCCGGCGGATCGTCCACGACGTCGTGGCAGGCCGGCACGATGACGGTGTCGGCGGCGGCCAGCTCGTCCAGCCCGTGCGGGGTCTCCGCCCGGAACCAGCCACCCACCCGCGCCCCGGGCGGGGCGCAGACCACCAGGTCGTACCAGGGGTCGACCAGGTCGGGCCGGGCCACGCCGAAGACCGCGCAGGGCACCCCGAGCTCGAACAGCGGGATGCCGTCGGTGACCGCCAGCGCCACAGAAGTCATGTCCGGAACTGTACGCATGCTGGTGTTTCGGCCGCTCGTTCTGACTTGCCGGCACACGCGGGCCGTATGTGAGCGGAGGTAGTTTTCCCCGGTGGATGAGGATCGGGCGCGGCGAGTTGCCGACACGCTGCGGGAGCGCGGGGTTGACGCGCACCTGGAGCGGGCCGGGGTCTACCAGTTCGGGGTGCGCGTCTCGCTGGGCGACGGTCGCGAGGCGATCTGGGACTCCGACGGCACGGCGTCGCTGGAGGCCCAGGTGATGCGGGACGGAAACCTGGTGGGGTTCGTGCCGGTCATCGAGGGCTCCGAGGACTTCGACGAGGCGCAGGTGGTCGACGCGATCGCCCGCACCGACTACGACAAGCCCATCGCCCAGCTGCGCCGCACCGCGCCCCCGCCCGGCGACCCGCTGCCCAGGGAGGGTGGCCTGTTCCGCCGGTTCCTGGACGGCTTCCGCTACCGGTAACCGCTAGTTCGGGTCGTCGCTGGCGGCGGCCAGCAGCGGCACCACCACGTCGCTGACCGGGGTGGGCACGCCGTGCCGGGCGCCCAGCCGGCGCACCACGCCGTTGCGGGCGTCCCACTCCAGCGCTCGCCCGGCCTCCCGGTCGTAGAGGATGGACGACCCAAGGTCGGCCGGCATGGCGGCCAGGTCGTCGACGATCTTGTCCGCGGCCGAGGCGTCCAGCATCGCGCCCTCGGCCGCGCCCACCGCCGCGCACTCCCTGGCCAGGGCCACGGCCAGCTCGCGCACGTCCGGGCGGCGGAACATGCCGGTGCGGCGGCCAGCCAGGACCATCAGCCCGGCCGCCGCGTTCATGATCAACTTTCGCCACAGCTCGGTCTGGAAATTCTCGGCGATGTCCACCTGGGCGCCGCCCGGAGTGAGCAGGCCGGCGAGCCGGTGCCCGGCGGGTTCGTCGGGCACGGTGAGCGCCGCGACCCCGCGCAGCCGGACCGTCTCCCGGTCCAGCATCTCGGCGGGGCACCAGACCACGGTGGGCAGCACGGTCGCCCGGCCGACGAACGGGGCCAGCTGCTCGCGGTGCTCCACGCCGTTGCGCAGCGCCACGACCACCGTCTCCGGGCCGCACAGCGCGCGCAACCAGGGCGCGGCGGCGGCGGTCTGGTGCACCTTCACGGCCAGCAGCACCCAGTCGACCGGACCGAGGGCCGCCGAAGGATCGGTGCGCACGCCGCCGGACAGCACCACCGGCTCGCCGTCGTCGGGGCGCACGGTGATCCGGTCGACCCCGGTCCGTCCGTACAGCGGCACCTCGCTAAGGCCGGCTCGGCGGGCCACCGCCGCGAAGGTGCAGCCGATCGCGCCCGGCCCGACGACCGCGAGCCGCCTGTGTTCGATCCCCGAGGTCACCCGTCCATCGTGCATGAGTCCACCGATGGAGTTAGTCACGTCACCGCACGCTCCGCCGCGCTCGTTGACATGATCGCAGCGAGCGCACAGTTATCGCATCGGAGTACCCATGGACACCCTCGCCGCCGCCCCCTCACGGAACCGCATCGCGGTCGCCAGCTTCATCGGCACCGCCATCGAGTTCTATGACTTCTATATCTACGGCACCGCGGCCGCCCTGGTGTTCGGCAAGTTGTTCTTTCCCTCGTACTCCGCCACCGCGGGCACCCTGCTGTCGCTGGCCACCTTCGCGGTGGGGTTCATCGCCCGCCCGGTGGGCGCGATCCTGTTCGGCCACTTCGGCGACCGGCTGGGGCGCAAGCGGATGCTGATCGCCTCGCTGTTGGTGACCGGGCTGTCCACGGTGGCGATCGGGCTGGTGCCCTCGTTCGCCACCATCGGAGTGGCCGCGCCGGTGCTGCTGGCGGTGCTGCGGTTCCTCCAGGGCATCGGGCTGGGCGGCGAGTGGGGCGGCGCGGTACTGCTGGCCACCGAGTACGCCCCGCCGGGCAAGCGCGGCTTGTACTCGGCGTTCCCGCAGCTCGGGCCGGCGGTCGGGTTCGTGCTGGGCAACGCGCTGTTCCTGGTGCTGAACGCGGCGATGAGCGCGGAGGCGTTCCAGGCGTGGGGGTGGCGGATCCCGTTCCTGGCCTCGGCGGTGCTTCTCGCGGTCGGCTACTACATCCGGATGCGGATCGCCGAGACGCCGGTGTTCCAGGCCGCGCTGGAGGCCAAGACGCAGGCCAAGGTGCCGTTCTTCGAGCTGTGGCGCCGCCAGCCGGTGGTGCTGGTGCTGGCCACGCTCTCGTTCATCCTGGCGTTCACGCTGTTCTACACGATCACCACGTTCTGCCTGTCCTACGGCACCACCGCGCTCAAGCTCTCTCGCACCACCATGCTGGTCGAGGCGATCATCGCGGCGGCGGTGATGGGCGTGGCCACGCTGTGGTTCGCGGTGCTGTCCGACCGGGTGGGCCGGCGCAAAGTGTGCATCGCCGCCGCCGTGGCCTCCGCACTGTGGGCCTTCCCGCTGTTCTGGTTGCTGCAGACCCGTTCGCCGCTGCTCATCGGGGTGGCCATGGTGGTCGGGCTGGTGTGTTTCGCGCTGCTCTACGGGCCGATGGGCGCCTACTTCCCGGAGCTGTTCCGGGTCCGCTACCGCTACTCGGGCGCGGCATTCGCCTACAGCGCGGCGGGCATCATCGGCGGCGGGATCAGTCCGCTGGTGGCCACTGGGCTGCTGGCCAGGACCGGCTCCACCACCGCGTTCTCCTGGTACCTGGTGGGCGTCGCGGTGCTCTGCCTGGTCTGCCTGCTGTTCCTGGGGGAGACCAAGGACCGCGACTTCAGCGACGGGTTGGGCGCGCGCCCGCTGGACGGCTGACCGCGCAGCGAGCGGCGCCGCGTCAGCGGATCACCCGGTGCCGCCGGTCAGCGTGGCCAGCCCGCGCCAGCCCCAGTAGACCCGGTGGTGCGCGATCAGCCCGTCCCGGATCTCCATCACCTCGACGATGTCCAGCTGATCGCCCTCCGGCGTCTGCCGCGGGTACTCCCAGATCAGCAGGGCTCCGTCGGTCAGGTACCCGGTCCGGAACCGACGTCGCTCCGGCGGTTGGTCGGCGAAGACCAGCTCGACGAAGCGGCGCAGGTGGGCCCGTCCATGCACCACACCCTCCTCGGTGCCGAGCAGGTGGCACACCAACGGGCTTTCCAGCGTGGCGTCCGGGCGGTAGAGCGCGATGGCCGCGTCGATGTCCTTGGCTCCCAGCGCGGCGTCCCATTCCCGGTAGACGCGCTCCACGGCCGCGGCGCTTGCCTGGTCCGGAGGTACCTGGTCGGCGGCGGTCACTGGTCGGTTCATGAATTGCTCCGATCGTCTGGGTTCGGTGCGGACCCCGATGACGCTAGGACCGGGACGTTTTGCTGGGAGCCAAAGCGTGCATGTGCGAGGCTCGGCCCATGGCTATCTCGGCGACCTCAGGCGACGCTCCCGCCCCGAGGGACCGCGACCTGACCGCCGTCGCCGTGCTGTTCGGTGACCCGGCCAGGATCGCCATGCTGGCCGCGCTGGCCGGCGGTCGGGCGCTGCCGGCCGGGGAGCTGGCCCACCGGGCCGGGATACATCCGGCGACCGCGACCGCGCACCTGCGCAAGCTGGTGGACGGCGGCCTGGTCCGGGTCCGGGCACAGGGCCGGCACCGCTACCACGAGCTAGCCGGCGCCGAGGTCGGCGCGGTGCTCGAGGCGCTGGCCCAGCTCGCCCCGCCGGCGGAGATCCGCTCGCTACGGGCGCAGCGGGCGGCCACCGCCATCGCCGAGGCGCGGACCTGCTACGACCACCTCGCCGGGCGGCGCGGGGTCCAGCTGCGGGACCGGCTGCTCGAGGTGGACGCGCTGCGCCAGGTGGACGACTGGGATCACCAGCTCACCTCGGGCGGCCGAGGGCTGATGGCCGCGCTGGACGTCGACGTGGACCGCCTGCGGGCATCCCGCCGGGTGTTCGCCCGCCGCTGTGTGGACTGGACGCAGCGGCGGCCACACCTGTCCGGGGCGCTCCCCGCGGCGATCACCGGGCAGTTCCTGGCCCGTGGCTGGCTGCGCCGGGGCACCGGTCGGGAGCTGCGGGTGACCGGCCGCTACGACGGCGAGCTGGATCGCTGGCTGGCCGAGGGCGCCGGCTGACCAGCGGCGGCCTCGGTCACCCGGTCATCGGGTAACCGGGGCCGGGACGGGCGCGGGGCCCGGGGTGTAGCGGGTGCCGGGCTGCCCGGCCGGTGCGACCGGGGTCGGCCGTGGCACCTGGTTACCGGCGTCCGGCACGCTCTGCCCGGCAACCGAGGGGCGCCCGGGAACCCCTGGGGCCCCGGCAGCGCCGGGCGCCGAGGAGACGGTCGGGGAGTCCGGGCTGGGCAGGGTGCTCTCCGCCGGCGCCTTGGGGGTCGGCGACACCCCGCGCAGCGGCCGAGGAGCGTCATCCGGTGCCGCCAGGGCGAACTCCAGGATCGCCCCCGGCGCGTCCAGCGGTGCGCTCTGCTCACCGGCGCCCGGGCCCTGGCTCGCGCTGGTGGCGGCAATGTAGATCTTCGTGCGGTCCGGGGACACGGTGATGTCCCGGTACCGGTTGTGCGTGCGGAACAACTGCAGCACATCGCCCTGCACCGAGCCGCCGTCCTTGGTCAACTTGAGCGCGTACACCGCGCCGTTGCGCAGGCTCGGCACCAGCAGCGAGTTGGCCAAGGTCTGGTCCGGGGTTTCCGGGCCCAGGTAGGTCAAGCTGGACGCCTCGACCGACGGCCAACAGCGGGCGAACCCGGGGCCGCAGGCCGGGTCCTGGAAGTTGTAGCCGTTCGGCACGGTGAACAAGGTCTTCAGCGGATCGACGTAGTCCGGATTGTCCCACTGAGTTTCGGCCAGACCCCTGGGCACCGAGGCCGGCGCGACCACCGGGTCGTACCCCAGCTGGCCGCAGCCGCGGGCCGCCGACCAGTTCGCGTACCGGTACGACTGGTCGTCCCGGTACCCGGCCACGTACGGCCAGCCGTAGTTCTCCCCGGCCCGCAGCAGGTTGACCTCGTCGTCGCTCTTCGGGCCGATCTCGTCGGAGTACAGCTGCCCGTCCGCCCCGAACGCCAGGCCATCCGGGTCACGGTGGCCATAGCTGAAGATGTGGCTGCGCACGCCGCGGATCAGCGGATTGTCCGCGGGTACGGTGCCGTCCTGGTTCAGCCGCAGCACCTTGCCGGCGTAGCTGCTCCAGTCCCGGGTGGCGACCTGGGACGAGCTGGGCAGATCCTGCGCGCGGATCGGGGTGCACGCCCGGCTGTACTCGTTGTTGCCCTGGTCGCCGATGGTGAAGTAGAGCTTCTGGTCCGGGCCGAGGACGAGCCGCCCGCCGTTGTTGGCTGTGCTCGCGGGCAGGCCGGTGATCACATCGGTCGGGTTGCTCAGCGAAGCCGCCGACTGGTCGTAGCTGTACCGCACGATCTTGCCGCGCAGGTCCACATTCGGGCCGGTGGCGGCGTCGTAGTCATAGGCGAGGAAGACCGCGCCGGGGGCGAAGGCCATGCCCAGCACGCCGTCCTCCGCGCCGCTGGCGGACGCGGCGGGGATGTCCAGCACCTCGGTGGACGACCCGTCCGCCGGGTTGATCCGGGTGACCCGCTTGCCGGTCTTCTCGGTGACCCAGAGGTAGTCGTCCGGGCCCCAGGTCAGTTCCCATGGGTCGGACAGCCCGCCGGCGAGCACCCTGGGGAGCACGTTGGGCACCGCGTTGCCCGGTGCCGACCCGCTCGGCGTGGGCGTACGTATCACGGGTGACTGGCTGCACGCCGCCACGAGCAGGGCGGACGTGAGCAGCACGCCAGTGACTGTGAGCGACCGCTTCACAGGAAGCTCCTTCGTCCTGAGTGTGGTCAACCTAGCGGGTCGAGGTGTCATTCCCCGCGGCCGGTGGCCCGGCTGGGTGTCCCCCAAGGGAGCAGCGGTGATCGCGCGTCCGCACCGAGGGCGGTCAATCGGCCCAGCGGCGGAAGCCGCCCTCGGCGTCGATCACCCGTCCGGTGATGTTGGTCGCGTCGGCTGTGAGCAGCAGCGCAACCACCCCGGCCGCCTCCTCGGGGGTGTTCCAGCGGCCACGGGGCATCGCGCGGCCCACCCGATCGTCCAGTTCGGGGTCCGCCCAGCCGGTGTCCGTGGGCCCAGGATTGATCGTGTTCACCGTCGCGCCAAGATCGGCCAGGGCGTCACTCAAGGTCAACGTGAGCTGGTGCAGCGCGCCGTCAGCGGTGAGCGAGGCAAGGCCGCCGACCGGGCTCCGCGCGTGGTTGGCCACGAGCGTGTCCAACCCTCCGAGCCGGCTCACCCCGGTCACCAGTGCACGGCGCCTGGGTTGGGTGATCATTTGGCCAGGTTGCCGGCCGCTGAGCGCGGCCGGCAACCCGTTTCCCGACTCGCCCTGACGAAATCCCCGACTCGCCCTGGCGAATCCCCGACTCGCCCTGACGAGATCCCCGACTCGCGGGAACTCGCCGGGCTCAGGCGGACGGGACCTTGTCCAGGAAGCCGTACACCCGGTGCAGCTGGCCGCCGTCAACCACCGCCACGTCGAACCCGACGACCAGCGGCTCCTCGGCGCCCGGTGCGCCGAGGTGCCACTGGAAGCGGGCCGTGTCGTGGTGGCTGTCCACCGGGCCGGCCAGGCTGAACACCAGCCCGGCAAACTGTTGCTGCACCGCCGCGATGGTGGCGTCGATCTGGTCTCGGCCCCGCGCGTCCACCAGCGGGTCGGTGTATCCGGCATCCGCGCTGTACAGCTCGTCGATCAGCGCCCGCCGGGCCGTCGCGTCGGTCTCGTTCCAGGCGTCGATGTAGCGCCGGGCGACGGTGGTCAGGTCGGTGGTTGTGCCGGCGTTGAGGTCGGTGCTCATGTGCTGCCTCCTTGGTTGGCGTGTTCCCAACGCTGCCAGCCGGAGGTAGGCAAAGCGATTCCCTCAGAGGTAATGGAAACTCAGCGCTTGAGCACTACCTTGAGTGCGTTGTGCCTGCCGGCGTCGGCGAACACGTCGTAGGCCTCCTCGATCGAGTCGAGCGGGAAGTCGTGGGTGCCGAACTGCTCGGCCCGGATCCGCCCGTCCCGCACCAGCTGCAGCAACATCGGCACGGTGACCGTGTCCACCAGCCCGGTGGTGATCGTCACGTTCTTGATCCACAGGTCTTCCAGATGCAGGGTCGCCGGCGCTCCGTGCACGCCGATGTTGGCCACCGCGCCCCCCGGTCGGACGATCCGCGCGCACGTCTCGAACGTCTCCGGCAGGCCGACCGCCTCGATCGCGACGTCCACCCCGAGCCCGTCGGTCAGCTCGGCCAGACGTGCGTCCAGGCCGGCGGCGTCGGTCTCGCTGGCGTTGATGGTGTAGCCCGCACCGAACTGCTTGGCGTGCTCCAGGCGGGATGCCACCCTGTCGATGGCGATCACCCTGCTGGCGCCGTGCAGCCCGGCTGTCATGATCGCGGCCAGCCCGACCGGCCCGGCACCCACCACGGCCACCGTGTCGCCAGGCTTGACGTTGCCGTTGCGCACCCCGACCTCGTAGCCGGTGGGCAGGATGTCGGCCAGGAACAGCACCTGGGTATCGGTCACGTCCTCGGGCACCCGGTGCACGCTGGTCTCCGCGTAGGGAACCCGGGTGTACTCGGCCTGGGTGCCGTCGATCAGGTGTCCGAAGATCCAGCCGACCCCGCCGACCGCCTGGCAGTGGCTGGGCATGGCGCGCTTGCAGTACCCGCAGCGGCCGCACGAGGTGATCGCCGGCACCAGCACGCGGTCGCCCTCGCTCAGCGTGCTGACCGCGTCGCCGGTGGCCACGACGGTGCCGACCGCCTCGTGGCCGAGCAACCGACCGGGTTCCACGGTGGGCACATCCCCTTTGAGAATGTGCAGGTCTGTTCCGCAGATCGTGGTCGTGTCGATACGGACCACGACATCGGTGGGTTCGGACACAGTCGGGTCCGGGACCTGGTCCCAGGACTTGCGACCGGGACCGTGATAGACCAGCGCCTTCATCAGATCCTCCGGGGTTCGCCTAGCTGTGCGGATGGCCCTCACAGTTCCGCGCCGCCGGGGGCCGGGACGTCTCATCCTGCGAAACCCAGTCGCCGGCTCGCCTCGACCGAGGTAGCGTCGAGCTCGTGCATCGACGCTTCACGATCTCTCCGCCGCCCGCCCGCTAAGCGGGCGAATCGACTCCGCGCCGCTCAGGGCGCCGCGTCTCTCGGCTTCTGTGCTGCCGTGATCTGACCTCTCGGTGCGCCCGCTTCCGCGACCCCTTCCCCTTCCTGTCGCAGGAGCGTGCATGTCCTCCCTGTCCTACTCGGGTGCCCCCGCGCGCCCGTCCTCTCGTACTGACCTGTTCTGTGTGGTCGCCGCCGGGTTGCTCTGGGGTACCGGCGGCCTGACCGGCGCCCTGCTCGGCCAAGTGGCCGAGCTGCATCCGCTGGCCATCGCCACCTACCGGTTGGCCGGCGGCGGTCTGTCTCTGCTCGCCGTGCTGGCCTGCGCCGGACGGCTGCCCAGGTTGCCGCGCCGGGCCCTGCCTCGGGTGCTCACCGTGGGCGCGCTCACCGCGATGTACCAGGCCTGCTACTTCGCCGCGGTCGCGCTGACCGACCTCGCGGTGGCCACCTTGATCACTCTGGGCGCCGCGCCGGTACTGGTCATCGCGGCGGAGGTGGTGATGCACCGGCGCCGGCCCAGCACCGCCTCGCTGATCGCCATCGGCCTGGCCGTGCTCGGGCTCGGCCTGCTGGTCGGGGTGCCCGGGGTGGCTGGCGGCGGCACGCTGATCGCCGGTGCCCTGCTGGCGGTCGCCTCGGCGAGCGGGTTCGCCGCGTTGACCCTGCTCGGGCGCCGCCCGGTTGCCGGCCTGGATGCCTCGGCGACCATCGGCTACGGGTTTGCCTCCGGCGCGGTGCTGCTGGCCGCGGTGACCTGGCCGACCGTGGGCCTCGGCTTCGTGCCGACGGCGGCGTCGGTGGGCCTGCTGCTCTACCTCGGCTGGGTGCCCACCGCGCTGGCCTACGCGCTGTTCTTCACCGGGCTGCTGCGGGGTGTCACGGCCAGCTCGGCGGCGGTGTTCGCGGTGCTCGAGCCGCTCACCGCGACGGTGCTGGGCGTGCTGGTGCTGGGCGCACGGTTGGGGGTGCCCGAGTTGGCCGGTGGCGGGCTGCTCTGCGCGGCGGTGCTGGTTGCCGGCGTGCGCCGCTAGGACGCTGGGCGACCCGCTGGGTGGCGGAAACCCAGGCTTAGAAGTGGTCCGCGCCGGTGAGCTGGTGTTCCAGCTCGTCGGCCCGGGCCGCCACCAGCCGGAACGGCCGGTCGAACCCGGCCAGGTTCAGGTCGCCCAGCGCCGCCGCGTGCCGGAACAGCGCAACCCCATCCGCGACCACCACACCGCCGATCACCGACTCTCCGGCGAGCTCGAGCAGCCGCCGAAGGTCCACCTCGTCCGCGCGAGCCACCGCCGACTCGATCAAGATCCAACCCGGCGCCGGTTCGCCCGCCTCCGTGCCGGCGTCCGCCTCGGGGTCGGCATCCGGATCGGCGCTGATGTGGTGAACCGCGACCCGCTGGGTCCGTCCCTCCTCGGTGGGCAGGTGAAAGCGCAGGGTCCGCTCGGTCTGCTGGAAGATTTCATAACGAAATCTGACGTACCCGATCAGGTCGATCCAGGTGGTGGCCACGCCCGGAACTTAGCGCACCACGAGCGCCCGCCGGCGCCGGTAGGGTCGCGGTCGTGGCTGAGCTGACGATTGAGATTGATCCCGGAGAGGTCGGTCTGGACGCCGACCGCCTGGCCCGAATCGACCAGCATTTCGAGCGCTATGTGGACGACGGCCGGCTGCCCGGCTGGCTGGCCGTGGTGACCAGGCGCGGCAAGATCGCGCATGTGGGGATGCACGGCCAGCGGGACGTGGAGGCCGGCCTCCCGGTGCAGGCGGACACCCTGTGGCGGATCTACTCGATGACCAAGCCGATCACCTCGGTGGCCGCGATGGTGCTGGTCGAGGAGGGGCGGCTGGAGCTGACCGACCCGATCAGCCGGTTCATCCCGGAGTTCGGCGCCAGCCGGGTCTACGTGAAGGGTTCCGGGCTCAAGCCGGTCACCGTGCCGGCCACCGAGCCGATCCGGGTCTGGCATCTGCTCACCCACACCTCGGGGCTCACCTACGGCTTCCACCACGCGCACCCGGTGGACGAGGTCTACCGCCGCAACGGCTACGAGTGGGGTGTCCCGCCCGGGGTCGACCTGGCCAGCGCCTGCGCCGCGTGGGCCGGTTTCCCGCTGGTCTTCCAGCCGGGCACGGAGTGGAACTACTCGGTGTCCACCGACGTGCTGGGCCGGGTGGTCGAGGTGGCTTCCGGGCAGTCGCTGGACGACTTCTTCGCCGAACGTATCTTGGGCCCGCTGGGCATGACCGAAACCACGTTCTCCGCGCCAGAGGACGACCTGGAGCGGCTGGCCGCGCTGTACAGCCCGGACCCGGAGACCGGCCGGATCGCCCGCAACGACGCGATGGGGGCGGGCGCGCTGCGCCGGCCGACCTGCCTGTCCGGCGGCGGCGGGTTGGTGTCCAGCCCGGCGGACTACCACCGGTTCACCCAGATGCTGCTGCGCGGCGGCGAGTTGGACGGCCAGCGCGTGCTGGGCGACCGGACGGTGGCATACATGGCGCAGAACCACCTGCCCGGCGGAGCCGACCTGGAGCAGATCGGCCGCCCGCTGTTCGCCGAGACGACGATGACCGGGATGGGCTTCGGGCTGGGGTTCTCGGTGGTCCAGGACGCCGCGGCGACCAAGGTGCTGTCCAGCCCCGGCGAGTTCGCCTGGGGCGGCGCGGCCAGCACCGCGTTCTGGGTGGACCCGGTGGAGGACCTCACCGCGATGTTCTTCACCCAGCTGCTACCGTCCAGCACCCATCCAATCCGGTCCCAGTTGCGGACCTTGGTGTACCAGGCGGTGGTGGACTGATGGCAGTTGCGCTGGTCATCAAGGTATTGGTGACCGCGGTCGCGCTGTGGGTGAGCACGCTGTTGGTTGACGGTATCGCCATCGGCGGTTCCGACCAGGCCACCCGGATCGGCACGTTGATCGTGGTCGCGCTGATCTTCGGTCTGGTCAACGCGGTGATCAAACCAGTGATCAAGACGATCGGCTGCGCGTTCTACGTGCTCACCCTCGGGCTGATCGGGCTGGTGGTGAACGCGCTGCTGTTCCTGCTCGTCGGGTGGATCTCCGACAAGCTCGGGCTGCCGTTCCAGGTGGCCGGGTTCTGGCCGGCGTTCTGGGGCGCGATCGTGGTGGCCATCGTCGGCTTCATCCTGCACCTGATCATCCCGGACAGCCTGGACCGGGAATGAGCCGAGTCTGGCTGATCACCGGCGCGAGCAGTGGTTTCGGCCGGGCGATCGCCGAGGCGGCGGTCGCGGCGGGGGACACCGTGGTCGGCGCGGCGCGACGCACCGAGGCGCTGGACGACCTGGTCCGCGGGCATCCAGGCCAGGTTGAGGCGGTGCGCATGGACGTCACCTCACCCGAGGCGCCAGCCGTGGTGGACCAGGTGGTGGACCGGCACGGACGGCTGGACGTGCTGGTCAACAACGCCGGGCGCACCCAGGTCGGCGCGCTCGAGGAGACCACCGCCGAGGAGCTGCGCTACCTGTTCGACCTGCACTTCTTCGGCCCGGCGGCGCTGACCAAGGCGGTCCTGCCGCACATGCGCCGGCAGGGCGGCGGTGCCGTGGTGCAGATGTCCAGCGTGGGCGGCCAGATCACCGGCCCCGGGTTCGGCGCCTATTGCGCGACCAAGTTCGCGTTGGAGGGGCTCACCCAGACGTTGCGCCAGGAGGTCGACTTCGGCGTGCGCTTCCTGATCGTGGAACCGGGGGCGTTCCGCACCGGGCTGTTCAACCCCGGCGCGGCGTACCTGTCCGAGGAGCTGCCCGAGTACGCCGAGACGGTCGGGCCGACCCGCGGCTACGTCACCGGCGGCGACGGCAGCCAGCCCGGCGACCCGGCCAAGGCGGCCGCCGCCATCCTCACCGCCCTGGACGCCGAGCAGACCCCTCTGCGACTGGCCCTGGGCGGCGACGCGGTGGACAACATCCGCACCGAGCTGGACACCCGCGCCGCCGAACTCGCCGCCTGGGAACAGCTCTCCCGAGCCACCGCCTTCGACGAAACCGCTGGTCAGCACCCGTGAGTGGTATTGGTCGCTATAGCGACCAATACCACTCACGGCCTTTGACCTGCTCTTTAGCCGACCTTCGTGGGGGTGAGGGCGGCGGTGAGGAGTTGGTAGCCGCGCAGGTTGGAGGTGGGGCGCCGGCGGGGTTCGCCGACCACGGCCAGGTCGGGGAACCGGGTGAACAGCGCGCGCAGCCCGACCTCGCCCTCCATCCGGGCGAGCGAGGCGCCGAGGCAGTGGTGGATGCCGCTGGAGAACGCCAGGTGCTTGCCGGCGTTGCCCCGGGTGACGTCGAACCTGGCCGGCTCGGGGAACACCTCCGGGTCCCGGTTGGCCGCGCCGAGCAGCACGGCCACCACCTCGTTCTTGGCGATCGGCACCCCGAGCAGCTGGGTGTCGCGCAGCGCACGGCGGGCGGTGCGCTGCACCGGTGAGTCGATCCGCAGCACCTCGTCCACCGCGTTCGGCCACAGCTCCGGGCGCTCGCGCAGCAGGGCGCGTTGCTCGGGGTGCGCGTCCAGCAGCGCGACGGCGTTGCCGATCAGGTTCACCGTGGTCTCGAAGCCGGCGGCCAGCACCAGCAGCGCGGTGGCCAGCAGCTCGGTCTCGGTGAGCCGCTCGCCGTCGCGCTCATCGGTGGCGGTGACCAGTTGGGAGAGGATGTCCTCGCCGGGGTTGCGGCGCAGTTCGGCGAAGTGCCCGCGCATCCAGTCCAGCAGCGCGTCGATATCCCGCTGGGCGCGCAGGAACGATTGTCGGTCCAGCCCCGGGTCGAGCGAGGTGGCCGCCCCGTCGCCCCACTCCAGGAACCGCGCGCTCATCGACGTCGGCGCGCCGAGGATCTCGCAGATGACGATCACCGGTAGCTGCGCGGCGTAGTGCTCGATCAGGTCGACCGGCCCGGCCGTGGCCCGCTTGTCCACGTCGTCGAGCAGCTCGGTGGCGATCTCCTCGGTGCGCTCACGCAGCGCCTTGACCGCCTTGGCGGTGAACGCCCTGGTCACCAGCTTGCGGTAGCGGCTGTGCTCGGGAGGGTCCACGGCGAGCATGGACGGCGGCTCGATCACGCTGCGCGCGGACTGCGGGGCCCACCGCAGTACCCGCCGGATCGGCCCTGGGGCGCCCCCGTAGGCGATCGTGCCCAGGTCCTCGCAGCGCAGCACCTCGGTGGCGCTGGCGTGCTGCATGGTGATCTTTCCGGCCAGCCCCCGGCTGAACGGCTCACCGGTGCGCAGCTGCTCGTAGTGCGGGTACGGATCCGCCCATACCTGGGGATCGGTGAGGAATCGGGCGTGCAGGTTGCCGGAGCGGGCCGCCGGGCGCAGCGCCAGCCGGATCAGCCCGTGCATCGCGGCCCATCGCACCGTGTCCGGCAGTTGCATCGTCGCCTCCGCGCTCGGCCATGGCTGGGCATACACAGCCCTGGCGTACAGCGTACGTACGCCGGCTGTGCTTGTCCGCCGGCGTCGTGTCCACGGCACTAGATGGGCCAGGTCTCCCTGCGGTATCCGGCGTCCCAGAACATCCACTCGTAGCGCGACGTGGTCACGAAGTGCTCGCTCATCCGGTCCAGCTCGGCCGCGGAGAGCTCCCCGCCGAGCCGATCGGTGAGCGCCAGCACCGAGTCCACCACGGCCTTGAACTCCTCGCCGCCGTACATCGCGATCCACTGCGCGTACACCTTGTTCGGCGACGACCGGGTGAGCAGCTCCTCGCCGACCCTTGCGTAGATCAAGTAACAGGGCAGCACGGCGCCAAGGCCCTCGGCGAACGAACCGCCGTACACGGTCGCCAGTAGATAACTCAGGTAGGCCCGGGTGGTCGGGGCGACCGGCTCGGCGGCGGCGTCGACGGGGGAGGAACCCAGCTCGGCCATCAGCTCCGCGTGCATCTGTTGCTCGGCGGCCACCGCGCCGGCGGCGTGCTCGGCGAACATCACCGTGTCGTGCTCGGTGGGCGCCTTGGCCGCGCACACCGCCAGCGCCCTGGCGTAGCCGCGCAGGTAGTGCGCGTCCTGCACGATGTAGTGCCGGAACGACTCGGGAGGCAGGCTGCCGTCGGTGAGCCCGGTGACGAACGGATGGGCGAGCACACCCTGATAGATGTGCTCGATCCGTGACCACAGCAGGCCGCTCAGCGTGTCGGTCATACCGTCGACCCTAGATCCGGGTCGAGTTCGGCGCTCCCAACCACCGGCCCCGCGCCCACACACCAACGGCGTTTGCGCTGGTCCGCACCGCCATCCGAATGGCCGAGTGTCGTGCCGCGGGCTGGCTCGTTAAGTGGAAATAGGTCGCAAGCGGCGAGGCAATCGTCTCAGGGACGTGACTAAGAGCGTTTCCTGGGTAACCATTGGTACTTCGGGATGCGACTCAGTGCCGAGGCGCCGCCGAAGTTGGCTTCATCAGGCGGAGGTGCCGGCATGACCGCACATGCATCGATGGATCATCACGAGAGGATGCGGCTGCGTGCCGCCGCGTTCCGGGCCACCCGGGTCTACCCGGGGCCGGTCGGCGAACTGCTCTCCCGTGAATTGCTGTCCTGGGAGGAGTTCGGCTACCGGCTCGGCTCCCGCGGCATGATCATGGGCATCGTGGATGCCGTGATGAACGCGCAGATCCAGCAGCCCGAGGCGGCCTGACCCAGCTCGTCCAGGGCCACCGTCTCGTCCGCCGGTACCTCACGGCTGCCGGCACCGCACGGCCGACGCCTGGGTACCTCACGGGCTCGTGCCTACCGGACCCGGTGTGCCGCCAGCTGCTCCGCGACGCTGGTCGTGGTCGCGGCCGACGCTCCGCTGCTGTCCGGGCGTGGCACCGGGGTGCCCAGGGTGGAGACCGAGCCGACCACCGCGAGCGCGGCCAGCGCGGACACTGTCCGTCCCAGGTAGCCGCTGAGCACGAACCCGGCCGCGACCAACTGGCGGGGCAACGGCTCGGGCGTCCTGCGGTGACGTCCGGCCATCGGCGCCGCCGGTCGATACGCCGGGCCGGCCGCTGCGAGCTCCGCCGGCCGATGGGTCAATGGGGGTGCGGCGCTGCGACGCGGGTCAACGCGCGGGCTGGAAGCCATCGGTACCACCTCGCTGGGGGAAACGGCCACCCAGAAGGCGGCCAGCGCGCACGTCGCCCGTGCACCCGGAACGATGGGTCTATCGGCGCCCCCTACCCCGGCGTTATCACGCACCTGGCCCGCGTGGCCCGAGCCGATCAGAACGTCCGCACTTCATGGACATCCAGGTTGTGGAACGTGGCGTCCCCGTCACAGAGCTTGCGCAGCTGGCCGGCGAACTCGCCGGTCGCCGGGTGCTCCGAATTCGCCATCGCGGCGGCGTGGTCGGGGAAGGTGACCACCTGCAGGTAGCGGTTGGGCTGGTCGCGGTCCGCGCCGGTGAGCGCCCAGCGGGCCGTCCGCGCCTCACCGATGGCCGCCGACCAGCGCTGCACCGCGTCCTCGAACTCTTCGATGCGGCTCGTGCTGAACTCGATGACCTGCACGAACGCGCCCCGCTCTGGAAGCTCGGAGGTGGCCTCGCGCAGCCCGGAAGCGATCATGTCGCGGAGCTCGGCGTTGTCGGAGTGGCCGTGCGCATCCACCGCGTGGGCGACCGCGGCCCGCAGCACCTCGTCCCGCTCGCCGAAGATTGCCAGGGTGCAGCCGCTCTCGCTGGGCACGTCTCGGCAGTCGATCATCATCCTGGACATGGCGCCTCCTCGACTCCGGGCTGAGCGGTCAACCCAAGCGGGTCGCCGGGACCGGCGTCGATACGCACATGTGCGTAATGGGGAGCAGTGCCGTTAGTTGCCAGAGTTGGGGCTGGTGCTCGGGTTGTTTCTTGTGGTGGTCCGGGAGGGCTTGGTGGTGCTGGTCGCCGGGGTGCTTCTGGCCGTCGGCGCCTTCGTGGTCGGCCGCACTGTCGGAGTGGTGCGGACGGGTGGCCGAACGGGCGCGACCCGCCTCGGTGTGGTGGGCGGCGGGGCGGTGGTCGTGCTCGACGGAGCGACCACCGGCGGCGGAACTACCGGCACGGGTGAGGCGGCCGAGCTGACGTCGGTGTTGATCGGGGCCGGCGGCGGCAGGTTGCTGGTCGAGGAGCGCGTCGCCCACAGCAGCAGCCCGCCGGCCAGCACGACCACGCAGACCAGGATCCAGGCCAGGCTGCGGTTGGACGGCCCGCTGGGCTCGACGGTGGACACCGGCGCGGCGGGTGGCGGGGGTGGCGGTCCGCCCCAGCCGGGGGGCCGGGGGCCGGCTGGCCAGCCCGGCGGCGGTCCGGGGACCGAGCCAAGGGGCCGGCCGGGGCCTGGGCCGCCGGGCCGGCCGGGGCCGGGTCGGGACGGCCAGCCGGGCGGGGGCGGTGGGCGCTGGCCGGGCTGGTTGTTCCATCTGGCCTCGGGCGGTATGGCAAATGGGCCGGTGGATAACCCGTCCAGCGTGTTCACCGGCATCGCGTTGGTCGCTTCCAGACCCAGGTTGTCCGACGCCGGGTCGTCGGCCTCCGTGGGTCTGCGCGAGCCGCCTCGCCCGCTTGACTCGGCGGATCCCCGCGCCGATCCGGACTGGTCGGGTGACTGCGGTGCGTCGCCGTTTCCCCGGCCGGATGCGCCATTGCCGCTGGTGGAAACGTCCGCATCAGGGCGGCTCGGGCCGGCCGGCTCCGGCCAAGGCCCGCGCGTCTCGTCCATCGCCATCGATTGCCGCCCTGAGGTTCGGGTCGGGTGAGTCCGGTGTGGACCTCCCAACCTAGCTGAGTCAGGTGGCCCGGCCATCCGACCGTGCCACCTCGAACCTAGTCGCGGTGTCGACCGACGGTGTTACCCCAGATGCTTGCGAAGTTCACGCTTGAGCACCTTGCCAGCCGCCGACACCGGAATCGAATCCACCAGGTGAACCTCGCGCAGCCGCTGATAGGGCAGTAGGTCCGCGTTCACCTTCTCGCGCAACTGCTCGGCGTCCACACCCGGCGCGACCACAAAGGCCACCGGTAGCTCGCCGGCCCCCGGGTCCGGCCGGCCCACCACCGCCGCGCCGGTCACCCCGGGCTGCGCGAACAGCCGTTCCTCCAGCATGCGGGGGTAGACGTTGTACCCCTTGTAGATCAGCATGTCCTTCTTGCGGTCCACGATCGCCAGATAGCCGTCCTCGTCCAGCACGCCGATATCGCCGGTATGCAGCCAGCCGTCCACCAGGACCTCGGCCGTCTCCTCCGGCCGGTTGAGATAGCCGATCATCACCTGTGGGCCGCGGATGCACACCTCGCCGTGCTCGCCGACCGGCAGCGGCTCCTCGCTTCCTTCGGTGACGAGTTTCACCTGTGTGTCGGCCACCGGCAGCCCCACGGTGCCGATCTTGCGCACCGCCGAGCGGGCACCCGGACTGGCGGTGGCGCCCATGGTGACCTCGGTCAGCCCATAGCCCTCCACGATCACCGAGTCCTCGCCCAACCGGTCGCGCAAGGCCTTGATCAGCTCGACGGCCAGCGGGGCGGCGCCGGAACTGATCCCGCGCACCGAGCTCAGGTCGCGGGTGGCGAAGTCGGGGTGGCGGACCATCGCGGCGTACAGCGGCGGAGCCCCGCCCATCCCGGTGACCTTGAAACGCTCCGCGTCGGCGAGGTACCTGCCCGGGTCGAACCGTTCGTGCAGCACCTGGGTCGTACCGGCCAGCATCGGCAGATTCAGGCTGCCGATGGTGCCCATCGCGTGGAACCACGGGGTGAGGGTGATGGTCACCGCGCTGCCCAGCCGGGCCGGGTACTCCTCCTCGCTGCTCACCTGCTCGATCCACAGGCCGCCGTCGCCGTCCAACCTCGGCTCCGACCCGCTGCCCCAGCAGGCGTACTGCAGGGCGTTCACCACCACATTGCGGTGCGGCAGCGCAACGCCCTTGGAGCGGCCGGTGGTGCCGCCGGTGTAGGCCAGGTGCGCCAGGTCGGCGTAGATGTCGATGTCCACCTGTGGGCGGGTGGTCGGCTGGCCGGAAAGGAACTCCTCGAAGTCCACCCCGCGCGCGCCGACTTCGCCAGTATCTACCCGGTGCGCGGGGTCCACCGCCTGCGCCCGGTCGGTCAGCACGACCTTGCGCACGGCGGTCTGCTCCCGGACCGCGGCCAGCACCTTCGAGGCCGGCGAGAAGCTGACCGCGAGCACCGCGCCGGAGTCGGCCAGCTGGGCGGCCAGGTCGCCCGGCGGCAGCAGCGGGTTGGCCGGGGTATAGGTCGCCCCGGACAGCAGCACGCCGTGGTACGCGATGGCGAACTGCGGGCAGTTGGGCAGGTGGATGGCCACCACGTCGCCGCGGCCGATGCCCGAGCCGTGCAGCGCGTGGGCGAACGCGCAGGCCCGCCGGTAGAGCTCGGCGAAGCTCAGCTCCCAGCCGTCCAGATGAATCGCCACCCGGTCACTCCACCGGTTCGCCGCACCCGCGAGCAGCGCACCGGCCGGCACTTCCGGGTACTCCAGGCTGACCGGGGACTTGACGATCACTTAAATACCTCCAGCGGTGAACGCGACCGGCAGATGCTTGATGCCGTTGATGAAGGACGAGGTGAGCCGATCCGGGTCGGCGGTGGCGCGAATATCCGGGATCCGGGTGAGCAACTCGCGGAACATCACGGTGACCTCCCGCCGGGCCAGGTGCGCGCCCAGGCAGAAGTGCGGGCCGGGGCCGCCGAAGCCCACGTGCGGGTTGGGTGAGCGCAACACGTCGAACCGCCGTGGGTCGGTGAAATGTTTCGGGTCGCGGTTGGCGGCCCAGTAGAACAGCACCACCTTGTCACCGGTGTCCAACCGCTGCCCGCCGAGCACTGAGGGTGCTGCCAGGGTGCGCCGCATGAAGATCACCGGCGAGGCCCAGCGGACGATCTCCTCGACCGCGGTGGGGGTCACCCGGTCCACGTCGGCCAGCCAGACGGCCCGCTGGTCGGGGTACTCGGTGAGCAGGTTGATGCCCCAGCTGATCGCGTTGCGGGTGGTCTCGTTGCCGGCGGCCAGCAGCAGGATGAAGAACGAGGCGAGCTCGTCCGGGGTCAGCGATTCGCCGTCGACCTGCCCGGTGACCAGCGCCGAGGTGAGGTCGTCGGTCGGGTGCTTGGCCCGGTGCTCGGCCAGGTCACGCATCAGCGCGGCCAGATCGGCGCCGGCCCGCAGCAGTGCGGCGACGATGTTGTCCGCGTCCGGTACGTACTCCGGGTCCGCCGCGCCGAGCACCACGTTGGTCCGGTCGAACACCAGCCGGTGCTGGCTGGCCGGGATGCCCATCATGTCGCAGATGACGGTGAGCGGGAGCTTCGCGGATATCTCGGTGACCGCGTCGCAGCCGTCGGTGTCGATCACGTCGTCCACGATGCGCTTGGCGACCGTGGCCACGTTGTCGATCACCGCGTCCAACATCTTCGGGGTGAAGCCCCGGGACACGATGCGGCGCAGCCGGGCGTGCCTCGGGTCGTCCATATTGATCATCGATCCGAAGAACTCGAGGAACTCGGTCGGCATGTCCGCCGCACTGGTGGCGCCCTATCCGGAGGTGAAGATCTTCGGGTTCCTGCTGGCCTCGACGATGTCGTCCAGTCTGGTCACCGCGTAGTAGCCGGGGCCGGGTGAGTCGGACCAGAGCGTCGGTTCGGGGTAGTGCGGTAATTCGGGGCGGTCGCGCAGCTGGTCGAACGCGGTATGCCGGTCCTGGACCGACTGGGTCCAGAAGCCGCGGAGGTCGGACAGGTCCAGGGTGAGCCCGTGGCGGGCGCCGTCAACGTCGGTGGTGGGCGGGTGCGCGGTCGGCATTGGATCAGCCTGCCTCGCCGGCGGAGGGTTCGCCAGCCGCCAAACGTACGGTGTACGTGCGGTGCTCACCGAAGGGCTCGGATGCCTTCCCTGACCTCCCGCACGAAGATCTCCGGCTGCTCGAACGCGGCGAAATGCCCGCCCCGCTCGGTCGGGTGGTAGTAGCGCAGGTCGGTGAATCGGGTGCGTAGCCAGCGCTCGCTCACCACGAACAGTTCCTCAGGGAACAGCGAGTAGGCGCTGGGCACGGTGACCTCGTCGACCATCTGGGCGCGGAAGCTCTCCCAGTACAGCCGGGCGGAGGACGCCGCGCTGTTGGTCAGCCAGTAGAGCATCACGTTGTCCAACATCTCGTCGCGGGACACCGCGTTCTCCGGGTGCCCGTCGCAGTCGGTCCAGGCGTAGAACTTCTCCACGATCCAGGCCAGCTGGCCGGTCGGTGAGTCGGCCAACCCGTAGCCCAGGGTCTGCGGCCGGGTGGACTGCTGGGTCGAGTAGCCGGACTCGTGGTCCCAGTACCGCTTTGCCCTGGCCACCATCAGCTGCTCTTCCGGCGTCAGCTCGCCGAGTGCCTGCAGTGCCGCCGGCGAGGCCAGCGCCATGTTGACGTGGATGCCCAGTAGACCCTCGGGATGCTGGATGCCCATCGTGGCGGTCACGAACGCGCCCCAGTCGCCGCCCTGCGCGTAGTACTCGGGGTAGCCGAGGTGCCGCATCAGCTGGTGCCAGGCCGCGGCGATCCGGGGCAACCCGGTTCCTTGGCGGGTCGGCTTGTCGCTGAAGCCGTATCCCGGTAGCGCGGGGATGACCAGGTGGAAGGCGTCCTCGGCGGCGCCCCCGTGGGCGGGTGGATCGGTCAGCGGGCCGATCACGTTGAGGAACTCCAGCACCGAGCCCGGCCAGCCGTGCGTCATGATCAGCGGTCGGGCCTGTGGGTGTGGCGAGCGGATGTGTAGGAAGTGCACGCCGAGCTCGTCGATAGTGGCGTGGAACTGGGGCAGTGCGTTGAGTCGGGTGGCCACTCGGGACATGTCGTAGTCGCGCGCCCAGTACTCGGCCAGCTCGCGCAGGTAGGCCAGCGGAATGCCCTGCGACCAGTCATCCACGGTCTCCGCCTCGGGCAGCCGCGCCCTGGCCAGCCGCTCGCGCAGATCCTTGATCTGCGCGTCGGTGACATCCACGGTGAAATCCCGAATTTCGATCACACCGCCGAGCCTAGGACCGACCCGGCCGCGGCGCTCGATGTCGGACGAAACGAGGATCTCGCGTGCCACACTGCTGGCATGACTGCCGAGGTGCCGGACGCACTCCGGACCGAGATCACCGAGACGCTGCGTCGCGTCGGGGCGAGCTTCGCGTTTCTGCACGGTAGTCGGGTCGCCGGCACCCATCGCCCCACCTCGGATGTGGATGTGGCCGCCTGGTGGCCGATCGGCGTCCCCCAGTCGTTTGAGGTGCTGATGCCGCCCGGGGTTGATCTCATGGTGCTCAACGATGCCCCACTCGAACTAGCTGGACGGATCGCCCTGGACGGCGAGTTGCTGTTCGACGACGACTCGGTTGCCCGGGTTCGCTGGGTGGCGACCACGCGCAAGATCTATTCCGACGAGCTACCGCGAATCCGCCGTAGTCACAATGAGTTTCTCGAGAGTGTCAGACGTGGTCGATGAGATCCGGATTGCGCGCTTGCTTCGGTCGGTCTCTGATGATCTCTCGGTCCTGCGCACCGAGGCAGCGTCTGATCAGCGGCGACGCAGTGACCCCATCTGGCTGCGGGGTATCAAGTACACGTTTGTGACGGCAATCGAGGCCTGCGTAGACGTCGCGCAGCACATCTGCGCCTCGGAGGGTTGGGGCCCGCCGAAGGACAACGGC
>DASWST010000062.1:0-3526 GCA_036402515.1 Pseudonocardia sp. | reverse complement strand
GACCTGGTGCCCCCGGCAGGACTCGAACCTGCGACCGTCGGATTAGAAGTCCGGTGCTCTGTCCAGCTGAGCTACGAGGGCGTGAGCCGGGCCGCTGCCCCCGCTCACGCTGGTGGCGGGACGACGGCCGCTCCGACTGAGAGCCTAGCGTGCGCGCCGCGCCGCGCTGTGTAGGCGCTCACCGGCGTCCCACCAGCATCCGCAGCGGGATAGGCAAGCGCCGATCCGGCGCCGCGTACCGGGCCAGACCGCTCTCGGCCCGGCGCAGGCGCTCCGGCTCCACATCCGGCGGCCAGATCCCGGCCGGCACCAGACCGGCCACCACGCGGGCGGCGCTGATCTCGTCCGGAACGGGTACCCAGAATGCCCGGCGCTGGTCGGTCAGCACCGCGAAATCGGCGGCGGTGAACAGCCAGCCAAGGTGGTCCCGGGCCGATGCGTGGCGGAAGCCGGGATGTCCGGCCAGTGCGCGGTTCAACGGCCGCCAGGCGCGCGGGGTGGTGAGCGGGCCTCCTGGTCGGGACGGCACCAGCGCGACCAGCGTGCCGGTCGGCCGCAACACCCGCCGGAGCTCGGCGAACAGCTGGTCCAGCCCTTCGAGCACCGGCAGGCACATCGTTGCGCGGACCCCGGCCACCGCGTTGGTCCGTACCGGGAGCTGCTCAGGCCGCCCCAATACGCCACCATCCAGCGCACCGCCGTCCAGCGCACCGCCGTCCAGCACACCGCCGTCCAGCGAGCCGCCACACTGCACGCCGCCGCACGCCACGCCGTCGCCCGGCGCCCCGCCAACGGTCATCCTCCGGAGCACGATCCGGCTCGTTGGGGAACTCGGCGCGCACCGGAGCTCGACCACCGGTCCCTCCACGTCGCCCAGCGCGGCCGTCACCCAGTCCTCGGGTGAGCGGCCGTACCGGTCCCTCGCCGCGCGCAGCAGATCGAGCGCGCGGGACGAGGGGATAGCCGCGGCGGTCATCGGGGGAGAGTCTGGCAGCACCGGGAGGCGGGACCCGGCGGCGCCGCCCTCGTCGAGTTCTACGCTGGTCGGGTGGCACGGACGAGAACTGAGACCGGCCGGTCGGGCGTGCTGTCCCTGGTGTTGGTCGGGGTGGTGGTCGCGGCGTTCGTGGCGGCCGGGCTGACCGCGCTGTCCGGCGCGCGACCCCTGGACGCGCTCGGCCTCCCGGACGCCGGGCCGCTGACCATCTACGGGCTGCCTGTGGTGCGCGCGGTGACCGAGATCTCCGCGGTGCTCACGGTGGGTGCGCTGCTGTTGGCCGCCTTCCTGGTGCCGCCGGACAGCAACGGCTACCTGGACATCGCCGGCTACCGGGCATTGCGCTCGGCTTCCTACGCCGCCGGTGCGTGGACGGTCGGGGCGCTGCTCATGGTGCCGCTGACCGTCGCGGACAGCCTGGGGCGCCCGGTCACCGACGTGCTCAGCTTCGAACGGTTGGTGGCGGTGGTGCCCCAGCTTGACGTGGCAACGGCGTGGACGTTCACGGCGGTGTTCGCCGTCGTGGTGTTCGCCGGCTGCCGGGTGGCGCTGAGCTGGGGTAGCGCGGTTGCGCTGCTTGCCGTCGCGGTGGTCGGGCTGATGCCGGTTGCGTCCACCGGGCACTCCTCGGCGGGCGGTTCGCACGACATCGCCACGGACAGCCTGATCGTGCATGTGGTGGCCGCCTCGCTGTGGGTGGGCGGGCTGGTCGCGCTGCTCGGCCTGGCCAGCCAGCGCGCTGAGGCTCCCGCCCGGCTACCCACCGCGGTCACCAGGTTCTCCGCCCTGGCGCTGGTGTGCTGGGTGGGCATGGCGGTATCTGGGGTATTGAACGCGCTGGTGCGCATTTCGCTGACGGACCTGTTCGGTACCTACTACGGCGCCTTGCTGCTGGCCAAGACGGCCGCGCTGCTCGGCCTCGGCGCACTGGGCTACTTCCAGCGCCGACACGCCGTGCCAGCGGTGGCGAACGGTGAGCGCGGGGCCCTGCTCCGGCTGGGGTCGCTCGAGGTGCTGATCATGCTGGCGACTGTGGGCCTCGCCGTGGCACTGGGCCGTAGCGCGCCGCCGGCCGAGGGGGTGCGGCCGCCGTCCCGGACCGAGGTGGTCATCGGCTACGACCTGTACGGCCCGCCCACCGTTGGGCGGCTGTTGGTGGACTGGCGCTTCGACCTGATCTTCGGCACCCTCGCGCTGGCCGCCGCGGCCGCCTATCTGCTGGGAGTGCGCAGGCTGACTCGGCGCGGCGACCGGTGGCCGGTCGGCCGGACGGTGAGCTGGCTGGTTGGCTGCGCGGTCCTGCTGCTGGCTACGTCCTCGGGTATCGGCCGGTACGCACCTGCGATGTTCAGCATGCACATGGCCGAGCACATGATGCTGGCCATGCTGGCGCCGATCCTGCTGGTGTTGGCCGCCCCCGTCACCCTTGCGCTGCGAACGCTGCCCTCCGGCGGCCGGCACAGTGCCCCCGGGCCGAGGGAGTGGCTGCTCGCGGGCATGCACTCCGCGCCGGCGAGGTGGCTGAGCCACCCATTTGTGGCGCTGGCGCTGTTCGTGGGTACCTACTATGTCCTGTACTTCTCCGGGCTGTTCGACACCATGCTGCCCTCGCACCCGGCGCACCTGTTGATGATCACGCACTTCCTGATCACCGGGTTGCTGTTCTTCTGGCTGGTACTCGGTATCGATCCTGGCCCGCGTCGGCTGGCTCCGGTCACCCGGCTGGCGTTGGTCTTTGCCTCCGTGCCGTTCCACGCCTTCTTCGGGGTGATTCTGATGGGCAGCCACCAGGTCATCGGCCGGGACTACTACTCGGGGCTGGCGCTGCCCTGGGTGCCGGACCTACTTGCCGACCAGCGGCTCGGTGGAGGGCTGGCCTGGGCCGCCGGTGAGGTACCGCTGCTGATCGTGGTGATCGCGTTGGCCGTCCAGTGGTCGCGGATCGATGAGCGGTCGGCTCGACGCGATGATCGTCGCGCCGAACTCGACGGTGACGCGGACCTCAGTGCCTACAACGCGATGCTGCGCCAAATGGCCGGTACCAATGCGCCAGCCGCCGGATCCGCGACCAAAGCCGACGGTGGCACCGCCGGGGCCTCGCCTATCGCCGGTGGCGCGGCGCGGCCCGACCAGAGTTGATCGCAAAAAGCGTCATTACCGCTGGTAGCCGAAGTTTTCCTACCCCCGATTTGACTTCGCTGGAGGGCACCCCGTAACTTTCTCCTCGCCAACGGGGCGCCGGACAAGCAAGACGAGCCCCTAGGGGCCCTCAGATGAGGCCGGTCCGTTGGATAGCTCCACCAGCACCCCCCTGGCTCCACCAGGATCCGGGAGGGTGTACAGTGGAGTAACAACCCCGGAACATACCGCCTAGCAGTGGTGTGCGAAGGTGTGTGGATGTCTTTTGAGAACTCAACAGTGTGCTGAGCTTTTTTGTCTGGTTTGTTTATGCCAGTTTGTGTTTTTTGTTTGTTTGAGTTCAGGTTTCTATGGAGAGTTTGATCCTGGCTCAGGACGAACGCTGGCGGC
>DASWST010000061.1:0-22446 GCA_036402515.1 Pseudonocardia sp. | reverse complement strand
GTTAGAACCCTAATTACCACTCACGACCCGCACCGGCGGATCAGGAGGCCTTCACGCTGACTGGACTTGCTCAGGCGTCGGCCGTCTCGGCGTCGGCGGCGGGCGCCTCGCCCTCGGCGGCCGGGGCAGCGTCGTCTTCCTTGACCACGATCAGGCTGATCTTGCCGCGGTTGTCGATGTCGGCGATCTCGACGCGGAGCTTGTCGCCCACGTTGACCACGTCTTCGACCTTGTTGATCCGCTTGCCGTTGCCCAGCTTGGAGATGTGCACCAGGCCGTCCTTGCCCGGCACCAGCGAGACGAACGCACCGAACGCGGCGGTCTTGACCACCGTGCCCAGGAACCGCTCGCCCACCTTCGGCAGCTGCGGGTTGGCGATCGCGTTGATCATTCCGATGGCCGCCTCGGCGGACGGGCCGTCGGCCGCACCCACGTAGATGGTGCCGTCGTCCTCGATGGAGATGTCCGCGCCGGTCTGCTCGGTGATCGAGTTGATCATCTTGCCCTTCGGCCCGATCACCTCGCCGATCTTGTCGACCGGGATCTTCACCGAGGTCACCCGAGGTGCGTACGGGCTCATCTCGTCCGGCTCGTCGATCGCCTCGGCCAGCACGTCCAGGATGGTCAGCCGGGCGTCCCGGGCCTGGGACAGCGCCTTGGCCAGCACCTCGGACGGGATGCCGTCCAGCTTGGTGTCCAGCTGCAGCGCGGTCACGAAGTCCTTGGTGCCGGCGACCTTGAAGTCCATGTCACCGAAGGCATCCTCGGCGCCCAGGATGTCGGTCAGCGCCACGTAGGTGGTCTTGCCGTCAACCTCGTCGGACACCAGGCCCATCGCGATGCCGGCGACCGCGGCCAGCAGCGGCACCCCGGCGTTGAGCAGCGACAGGGTGGACGCGCACACCGAGCCCATCGAGGTGGACCCGTTCGAGCCCAGCGCCTCGGAGACCTGGCGGATCGCGTACGGGAAGGCCTCCCGGCTGGGCAGCACGGGCAGCAGGGCCCGCTCGGCCAGCGCGCCGTGACCGATCTCGCGGCGCTTCGGCGAACCCACCCGGCCGGTCTCACCGGTCGAGTAGGGCGGGAAGTTGTAGTTGTGCATGTAGCGCTTCTTGGTCTCCGGGGACAGCGAGTCGATCTGCTGTTCCATCCGGAGCATGTTCAGCGTGGTGACGCCCATGATCTGGGTCTCGCCGCGCTCGAACAGGGCCGAGCCGTGTGCCCTGGGCACCACCTCGACCTCGGCGCCCAGCGGGCGGATGTCGGTGAGCCCGCGCCCGTCGATGCGCACCTGGTCACGCAGGATGCGCTGGCGGACGAGCTTCTTGGTGACCGCCCGGTACGCGCCACCCAGCTCCTTCTCGCGGCCCTCGAACTTGTCCCCGAGCCGGTCCAGCACCTCGGCCTTGAGCTCGTCCAGCCGGGACTCGCGGGCCTGCTTGTCGGCGATGGTGAGCGCCTTGGCCAGCTCACCGGAGATCAAGTCGTACACCGCGTCCAACGCGTCCGGCTGGTAGGCCGGGTAGGTCGGGAACTCCCCGACCGGCTTGGCGGCCGAGTCGGCGAGCTGCTGCTGGGCCTCGCACAACGTGCGGATGAACGGCTTGGCGGCCTCCAGGCCGGAAGCCACGACCTCCTCGGTGGGCGCGGTGGCGCCACCGGCAACCAGGTCGATCGTCTGCGTGGTGGCCTCGGCCTCGACCATCATGATCGCCACGTCGTCCTCGGCGATCCGGCCGGCCACGACCATGTCGAACACCGCGCGCTCGAGCTGCTCGTAGGTCGGGAAGGCGACCCACTGACCGTCGATCAAGGCTACCCGGACGCCGCCGACCGGCCCGGAGAAGGGCAGCCCGGAGATCTGGGTGGATGCCGAAGCGGCGTTGATGGCCAGCACGTCGTACGGGTCCTGTGGGTGCAGCGAGAGCACCGTCACCACGACCTGGATCTCGTTGCGCAACCCGTCGGCGAAGGTCGGCCGCAGCGGCCGGTCGATCAGTCGGCAGGCCAGGATCGCGTCGGTGGACGGCCGGCCCTCGCGGCGGAAGAACGAGCCGGGAATCCGCCCGGCGGCGTACATCCGCTCCTCCACGTCAATGGTGAGCGGGAAGAAGTCGAGATTGTCCTTGGGGTGCTTGGACGCCGTGGTGGCGGACAGCAGCATGGTCTCGTCGTCGAGGTAGGCGACGACCGACCCGGCGGCTTGCCGGGCCAGACGGCCGGTTTCGAACCGCACGGTACGGGTGCCGAAGCTCCCGTTGTCGATGACCGCGGTGGTTTCGAACACCCCTTCTCGGGTGGGATCTGACATGTTTAGGAAACGCTCCTCTTTGGTTCACGGTGAGGGCAACCGCATGGTCCGGAACGAGGCCGGTCTTCGATCGAAGCCCTCGGGACGGCGCCGCGCCGTGCCCGGGGGCCACTACCGAGGACCGGCGGGTCAATTGCTCCCGCTCCGGGACCGCGGTACCCGTCGATGTGTAGTTTTCTCCGGTCTGGTTCCGGCCCGACTCCTTAGCCGGCCGGAATGCCGGGAGGGGGAGCGCCGCGACGCGGACACTCCCCCAGACGGACGCTCAGCGGCGTAGGCCGAGCCGTTCGATCAGCGCACGATAGCGCGAGACGTCAACCTTCCTCAGGTACTGCAGTAGTCGCCGGCGACGGCCGACCATGAGCAGCAGACCACGACGTGAGTGGTGGTCGTGCTTGTGCTGCTTGAGGTGCTCGGTGAGGTCAACAATGCGCTTGGTCAGCAGGGCGACCTGAGCTTCCGGCGAGCCGGTATCCGACTCGTGCACGCCGTAGTCGGTGAGAATGGTCTTCTTTTCTGCGGCGGACAGTGCCACGCGGGGTACTCCTCGATTCTGTGCTGTGCCGTGCGGTCCCGCGCTCGGCTCGGCCGGCGCGGTGGGAAAGTCGGTGCCGGCCGCCACGGACCGCAGCCGCACCCGAGCAATAGGTTACCAGGCGTTATCCACGCGTTGACGCCGGCCGGCACCCGCCAGCTCGGCCCCCGGTCGACGGTTCCCATTCCGCCCCGGTCCGGGGCTCCCCTGGGTCGGCCACGTCCGGGTCGCGGGACCGGCGCCCTCGGTCAACGGTACCCGGTGCAGCACGGTGTAGCGGGTGCCCGCGGACATCGGCTGGCTGCGCACCAGGCAGACCTCCGCCGGACGCCAGCGCGGCCCACGGTACCGAGCCAATGGGCCGGCCGGCGGCGGCGCATCGTCGCGGCGAGCGGTACGCGCCACCGCGAGGTGCAGACCGAAGTCGGTGGGATCCCCGCCGGCGGCGCGCACCAGCTGGGCGAGTGCCGCGGCGTCCGACTCGGCGAACGGGTGCACCGCGACCGAGGCGACCCGGGGCAGCGACACCGCCCCGGCCAGCCGCAGCCACGGGGCGGCCAGCCCGCTCGCCCGTGCCTCCAACCGGCGGGCCAACACCCCGGGCTCCGCCTTCCCGTGGAAGCGCAAGGTGACATGCCAGCGCGCGGTCGGGATCGGGCGCCAACCCTCCGGCGGCCAGTCCCGCTCCTCGGCGAGCTCCCCGGCCAGCGCGGACAGTGCGTCGGCGGGTGGCCACAGGGCGGTGAACAACCGGGGCTGGGTGCTCATCGCTGGGTGCTCATCGCTGGTCCGCCGCTGCCCGCCGCAGCAGCTCCGCGATGGCCGGGAAACGCGGCCCCAGCACACTCGCGGCGGCGGCCAGCTGGGCCGGTGGGGCCACCGCGCGCAGCGCCTCACCGGGATCCCTGGGCACCGCGCCGGGCAGCCCGAGGTGCGGGCGGGTCTGCCGCAGCTGGGCCAACAGCTCGTCGGCTCGAACCGACTCACCGGCCGGCAGCCGCCGCACATACCGGTCCAGTAGGGCCAGCCGGGACAGCACCGCCGGATCGCCGATCTTCACCCGACGGGCGCTGACCAGCTGGCTGAGCATGGCGGTGGACAGCCCCAATCCGTCCGCGAGGCGGGCCTGGGACACCCCGAGCGCGGCCTGCAGCCGACGGATCCGGTCGCCCAGCGGCTCGCCGTAGAGCTCACGCTGGCGGGCTACGTTGCGGGCGAAGGTGGATCGGGCCGCTGCATCCGGCCCGGTCCCGCGGGCCGCCGTGGGAGAGGCCGCGGGGCCGATCGTCCCGGAGGCGGCCGTCGGAGCGGTCGCTGGCGCGGTGCTCGCGGGGGCGGTGCTCGCCGGGGCGGTGCTCGCGGGCGGTGGCGCCTCGGCGGGCCGGTCACCCTCGGCCACGCGTCGGCCGCCGAGCTGTTCCCGCTCCTGGAGTGTCACGTTGCCCTCATCTCTCCGCCGGACACCGCCGATGCTCGCAGCCGAACCGGCTCCCGCGAGGCGGAATGCGGAATTCGGCAGCCGCAATCGCCCGGGATCAGCTCCCGGCGGCTCGACACAGCTCCAGTGGCTCGACACGGCGGCCTGAGCCGCTGCGTCAGCGCGATACGAGCTGTGCGAGCGCGAGACGAGCTGTGCGAGCGAGCGGAGAGCGCGCGAGGGCGAGCGGTCAGTCGGCGGCGGGCTCGGCCAGTAGTTCCCGGGTGTGGCTGACGTCCCGGTGCATCTGCTCGACCAGCGCGGCCACGCTGTCGAACCGCTCCATGCCACGCAGCCGCTCCACGAAGTCCAGCCCAACGTGGTGGCCGTAGAAGTCCTCGTCCACGTCCAGCACGTACGCCTCGACGGTGCGCTGCCGGCCGGAGAACGTCGGGTTTGTGCCGACCGACACCGCCGCCGGCAGCTGCCGCTTGCCGTGCACGAACCAGCAGGCGTAGACGCCGTCGGCGGGCACCGCGGCGAACGGCGGGGGCGCCAGGTTCGCGGTCGGGAAACCCAGCTCGTGGCCGCGCCGGTCGCCGCGCACCACGACTCCCTCCAGCCGGTGCGGCCGGCCCAGCGCCTGCGCGGCCAGCGCCACGTCGCCGCCGTCGATGCAGGCCCGGATGTAGGTCGAGGAGTAGGTGATCCCATTCCCCGGATCGGTGGTGTCGGTGATCAGCTCCAGCCCCTCCACGGCGAAGCCGAACCGGCGGCCGAGCTGGCGCAGCAGCGGCACGTCTCCCTTGGCGCCGTGCCCGAAGGTGAAGTTGTCCCCGACCAGCACCGCGGCCGCGTGCAGCCGCTCGACGAGCACCTCGTGGGCGAACTCGTTGGCCGGCATCCGGGCCAGCTCGGTGGTGAACGGCAGGACGCAGAACGCGGAGATGCCCATCTCGGCGACCAGCTCGGCGCGCCGGGCCAGCGTAGTGAGCTGGGCAGGGTGGTGACCGGGGCGGATCACCTCGGTCGGGTGCGGGTCGAAGGTGACCAGGACCGAGGGCAGGTCACGGGCGGCGGCCACCGCCACCGCGCGGCCGATCAGCTTCTGATGGCCTCGGTGCACCCCGTCGAACACCCCGACGGTGACCACGCTTCGCCCCCAGCCGGTGGGCACATCGTCCAGGCCTCGCCAGCGCAGCACGCTCTCGAGCCTACGCAGGCGCCGAGGAACCGTCGGCCGGGGCCAGCACGACCACCGGTTTCCCCCGCCCCTCCACCTCGCTGACCAGCGCCAGGGCCCGGCCGTCCGAATCGGTCACCGCGTACACCCCGGCGATCCCGACAGCGGTCAGCGGCCGGCCGAAGGACAGCGCGGTGGCCTCCTCGGCGTCGGCCACCCGCACCCGGAACGCGGCCGCCACCGCCGCCTCCAGAGTGTGTGTGAGCTCGGGGTGCTCGGCCAGTTCGTCCAGGGTGCGCGCGGTGTCCAGCCCGAACGGGCCGACCCGGGTGCGGCGCAGCGCGGTGAGGTGCCCGCCGACGCCGAGCCCGGCGCCCAGATCCCTGGCCAGCGCCCGGATGTAGGTACCCGACGAGCAGTCCACCCGCACGTCCAACTCGAGGCACGGCCCGTCGCGCCGCAGCGCGTCCAGCTCGAATTCGCTGACCGTCACCGGGCGCGCGGCCAGCTCCACCAGCTCGCCGTCGCGGACCCGCTGATAGGCGCGCTTGCCGTTGACCTTGATCGCGCTGACCGCGCTGGGCACCTGCTCGATCGGGCCGGTCAGCGCGGCGATCCCGGCGCGCACCTGGGTCTCGTCCACCCCGCCGGCGTCGGTGGTCGCGGTGACCTCGCCCTCGGCGTCGTCGGTGCTGGTGGTCACCCCGAGCCGGATGGTGGCGGCGTACGCCTTGGTGTCCAGGGCCAGGTGGCCGAGCAGGCGGGTGGCCCGCTGCACGCCGAGCACCAGCACGCCGGTCGCCATCGGGTCCAGCGTGCCGGCGTGCCCGATCTTCCGGGTGCCCAGCAGCCGGCGCAGCCGACCGACCACGTCGTGCGAGGTCAGCCCGGCGGGCTTGTCCACGACCACCAGGCCGGAGGGGACGCTCATACGCCGATCCTGCCGCGGCGGTATGCCTCCTCGGCAACTGGTGGTCATGCCCGCGCGCAGTGCCTAAGGTGAGCCAAACTTCCACCGCGGGGAGGCGCCATGTCCGACCAGGCCACCACCGACACCCCCACCACCCCTCCGGAGGAGAAGAACGTGACCGGCCGGGGCGGGCGGTACTACTCAAAGCTGTGGTTCTGGATCCTGATCGCGATCACGGCGGGCATCCTGCTCGGCCTGCTCGCGCCGGGGGTGGCGCGCAACACCAAGTGGCTGGCCGACACCTTCCTGCAGCTCATCAAGATCATCACGGGCCCGGTGATCTTCTGCACCGTGGTGGTCGGCATCGCCTCGTTGGGCAACCTGGCCAGGGCGGGTGGGTTGGCCCTGAAGGCGCTGGGCTACTTCCTGATCGCCACGGTGGTCGCGCTGGCCCTGGGGTTGCTGGCGGCCAACGTGGTGCAGCCGGGAGCCGGGTTCTCCGCCGCGCCCAGCGCAGCGGACCTGAAGCAGGCGCAGTCCCAGCTGAGCTCCGGCACCCGGGACTCCGGCCTGGTCGACTTCATCACCAAGGACCTGTTGCCGTCCAGCTTCGTGCAGCCTTTCGTGACCAACCAGGTGCTGCAGGTACTGGTGCTGGCCATCCTGACCGCGTGCGCCGTCTCGATGCTGGCCCCAGGGCTGCGCGAGCGAGTGGTCGGCACGGTGGACGTGCTCAGTAAGATCATTTTCGGCATCATCAAGATCATCATGTGGGTGGCCCCGCTGGGTGCGTTCGGCGGCATGGCCTACACGGTCGCGGTGTTCGGTGGCGGCGCGCTGGGCAGCCTGGCGAAACTGATGCTCACGTTCTGGGTGACCTGCGCGATCTTCGTCTTCGGTGTGCTCGGCGCGGTGGCCGCATGGAGTCGGTTCAGCATCTTCAAATTCATCCGGCTGATCAAGGACGAGCTGCTGATCATCGTCGGCACCTCGTCCTCGGAGACCGTGCTCCCCCGGCTACTGGCCAAGCTGGAGGCGGCCGGCGCCTCCCGGCAGACCGTCGGCGTGGTGATCCCCACCGGGTACTCGTTCAACCTGGACGGCACCTGCATCTATCTCACCCTGGGCGCGCTGTTCATCCTGCAGGCCGGTGGCGAGCAGATCGGAATCGGCAGCCAGATCGGCCTGCTGCTGCTCATGGTGCTCACCTCCAAGGGCGCGGCCGGGATCACCGGAGCGGGTCTGGTCACCCTGGCCGCCTCGCTGCAGGCCTTCGGCGGGGAGTTCTTCACCCCGGAGGCCGTCGCCGTGGGCATCGCGCTGATCGTGGGCATCGACCGGGTGATGAGCGAGGGGCGGGCGCTGACCAACTGCATCGGCAACGGGGTGGCCACCATGGTGATCGCCCGGTTGCAGGGCGAGCGCGACGAGGAGCGGTTCCAGGCCGTGTTGGAGGACCCGAGCCTGGTCGACGAGGCGATGAGCCGGTTGGCCCGGGTGTCCTAGGGTCGCTGAACCTCGCTGCGTTGGATCGCGCCGGGGGTCGGCCTCCGGCGCTGTTCGGAGAGCACGGCGGCGGCCAGGTTCGCGGGGTGGACAGGCCCTCGGCGGGGCGGGTCAGCGGCGGACCGCGCCGGGCACCGCCCATGCCCCGGAGCGCGCCCTGGCCACCACACTGCCCAGCCTGATCAGCATGAACATGGCCAGACCGGTCCAGATGCCAGCCAGGCCCCAGCCGAACGCCAGGGACAGCCAGATCAGCGGCAGGAACCCGACCGCCGCGCCGATCAGCGTCCAGTTGCGCAGGAACGCGGCGTCCCCGGCGCCGAGCAGCACGCCGTCCAGGGCGAACACCAGGCCGGCCACCGGCTGAAGCGCGACGAAGAACCACCAGGCCACCGGCATCGCCGCGAGCACCGAGGAATCATTGGTGAACAGCCGAGGCAGCACCCCGGCCAGCGCGGCGAACAGCACCCCGAACGCGCAGCCCAGCACCAGCCCGTAGCGGGACACCCGCCAGGCCACCGCCTTGGCCCGGGCTGCCCCGCCGGCGCCGAGTGCGGATCCGACCAGGGCCTGCGCCGCGATGGCCAACGAATCCAGCACCAGCGCCTGGAAGTACCAGAGCTGCAGCACGACCTGGTGCGCGGCGACCGAGGCGGCCCCGAACCGGGCCGCGACCGCGGCGGCGGAGAGGTAGCAGGCCTGGAAGCCGAGGCTGCGCAGCACCAGGTCGCGGCCCATCCGCAGCTGGCCGCGCAGCAGCACGGGGACCGGGGCCAGCGGCACCCGCTCGCGCAGCAACGCGCGCAGGAACAGCGCCGAGGCGACGACCTGGCCGGCCACGTTGGCCACCGCCGAGCCGACCAGTCCCAGTGCGGGCGCCCCGGCCAGCCCGTACACCAGCACGGGGCAGGCCAACGCGGACAGCCCGTTGCCGAGCAGCACGTAGCGCAGTGGACGCGCGGTGTCCTGGACGCCCCGCATCCAGCCGTTGCCGGCCAGCGTGACCAGCACCAGCGGCGCGCCGATCAGGGCGATCCGCAACCAGGCCACCGCCCCGCTGGCCACCGGACCGGGGCCGCCGGCCAACGCCCTGCTCACCGGACCGGCCAGCAGCTCGCCGAGCAGCAGGAGCACCGCGCCGACCCCCAGCGCCAGCCAGGTGGACTGCACCCCCTCCACCACCGCTTCGGTCCGGCGGCCGGCGCCGTGCAGCCGAGCGGTCCGCGCCGTGGTGCCGTAGGACAGGAAGTTCAGCTGGGTGGACACCTGCGCCAGCAGCACCGCGCCGATCGCCAGTCCGGCCAGCGGTACCGCCCCGAGATGGCCCACCACCGCCGTGTCGACCAGCAGGTACAGCGGTTCGGCGGCCAACACGAGCAACGCCGGCACGGCCAGCCGGAGCACCTCCCGGGCGCTCGCCTCCGTCACCGCCCTTGGTTGCCCTTCACCCACCAGCCCAGCCTGCCCTAGCGAGCCGCGTCTCGCGCGAAGAAGGCGTTCATCCCGTCCAGGTCGGACAGGTAGGTCTCGATGGCCACGATCCGCCCGTCCCGCAGCGTGCACACGGTCGCCAGGTGCTCGTCGAGAACCAGCTCACCGCGCCGGGCAGTGTTGTGCAGCCCCAGGGCCATGTTGTCCCGGCTGACCAGCACGTGCTCCAGGGTGAAGGTGAGCCCGTAGCTGGCGATCAGCTCGGCGCGGGCGATGACCTCGTCGATGCCAGTGACGGGGTCGGAGATCGCGTTGTCGCCGGGCAACGTCCAGCTCACCTCGGGCGCCATGATCTCGCGCATGAGCGCCCAGTCCCTGGTGGTCAGCGCGCGATGGAAGGTGGTGGCCAGCTCGTACTGGACGGTGGCGGTGCTGGTCATGACGGCTCCCTGGACGAGTAATTGTTCGAATCAACTCGAACCTATCCGTCTACGGCGGCGCCGTCACCGTGGAATGGCTCACAACAGTTCGAATCAGCTCGTACTATGGGGGAGTGGCGGAACTCGAGCACCCCGACCGCGATGAGCTGACCATCGAGGCGGTACTGGCCGCGCTCGACCACCCGGTCCGGCTGCGGGTGGTGCGCACCCTCGCCGACGGCTCCGAGCAGACCTGCCGGCAGATCCTCCCGGACATGACCAAGAGCAGCGCCAGCCATCACTGGCGGGTGCTGCGGGAGAACGGGATCGTCGCCCAGCGCCGGGAGGGCCGGAACCTGTTCATGCAGCTGCGCCGCGCCGACCTGGACAGCCGGTTCCCCGGTGTGCTGGACGCGGTGATCCGCCGCTAGCGCTAGCGGCGGCTACTCCGCGTCGTCCTCGCGCGGAGCCTTGTACGGGTCCGGGTCACCTGCCGGGGTCGCCCCGGCGGCCAGCCTGGCCACCTCCGCGTCGGAGTCCCTGGCCCGCGCCAGCAGCTCGTCGAACCGCTTGACACCCTCTGGCACGGCATCCCGGATGAAACTCAACGTCGGGGTGAACCGCACACCGGTGCGCTGGCCGACCATGGACCGCAACACGCCGGTGGCGCTGGCCAGCGCGGCGGCCGCGCCCTCGGCGTCCGGCTCGGCGTCGACCGTCTCGCCGAGCACCGTGTAGAACACCGTGGCGTCGTGCAGGTCACCGGTCACCCTGGCATCGGTGATGGTCACCCGGGTGAGCCGCGGATCCTTGATCTCGTATTCGATCGCGGATGCCACGATCTGGGCGATTCGCTTGGCCAGCCGGTTGGCCCTCGCCTGGTCCACCACGATGTCTCTCCCATCCCCCGATGTGTCACTCGTCGTGCGGGCCGATGAGCCGCCGCCGGGCGGAGAGCAACTCCAGCTCCGGCCGCGCGGCCACCAACCGTTCACACCGGTCCAGTAGCTCGGTCACGTGCCCGGCGTCGCCGGCCACGCAACTCACCCCGATCAGCGCCCTGCGATGCAGCTCCAGGTACCCGGCCTCGGCGACCGCCACCTCGTACTTTCGGCGCAGCTCGGCCAGCACGGGACGTACCAGCGACCGCTTCGCCTTCAGCGAGCCGACGTCGCCGAGCAGCACATCGAGCTCCAACGCTCCCACGTACATGATGGTCGCCGGCCCACCCAGCCGAACAGAGGCCAGGCGCGGCGCCCCTCTCGGAGCCCCGCGCCTGGCCGCCTGACTAGGCCCTCGGCTTCTCCCGCATCTCGAAGGTCTCGATGATGTCGCCAACCTTGAGGTCGTTGAACGACCCGAGGGTCAGACCGCACTCGAAGCCCTCGCGGACCTCGACCGCGTCGTCCTTGAACCGCCGCAGCGAGCTGACCGGCTGGTTCTCCACGACCACCACGTTGTCCCGCAGCAGCCGAGCGCGGGCGTTCCGCCGGATCTCCCCGCTGAGCACCATGCAGCCGGCGATCGTGCCGACCCTGGAGGAACGGAAGACCTCGCGGACCTCCGCGCGGCCGAGTTCGACCTCCTCGTACTCCGGCTTGAGCATGCCGCGCAGAGCCTGCTCGATCTCCTCGATGGCCTGGTAGATCACCGAGTAGTAGCGGATCTCGACGCCCTCGCGGTTGGCCAGCTCAGTGGCCTTGCCCTCGGCCCGGACGTTGAAGCCCAGCACGATGGTGTTGTCCGCGATAGCGAGGTTGACGTCGCTCTCGGTGATGCCACCCACGCCTCGGTGGGTGACCCGCAGCTCGACGTCGTCCCCGACCTCGATCTTCATCAGGGCGTCCTCGAGAGCCTCGACGGTACCCGAGTTGTCACCCTTGATGATCAGGTTGAGGCTGTCGGTCTCCTTCAGCGCGGCGTCCAGGTCCTCCAGGCTGACGCGCTTGCGACGCGACGCCAGTTCGGCGTTGCGGTCCCGGGCGCGGCGCCGGTCGGCGATCTGGCGAGCCACCCGGTCCTCGTCGACGACCAGGAACGTGTCGCCGGCGCCCGGCACCGAGGTGAACCCGATGACCTGCACCGGCTGCGACGGCAGCGCCTCGGCGACGTCCCCGCCGTGCTCGTCGAGCATCCGCCGGACCCGGCCGGAGGCATCGCCGGCCACCACCGAGTCACCCACCCGCAGCGTGCCTCGCTGCACCAGCACGGTGGCCACCGGACCGCGACCGCGGTCCAGGTGCGCCTCGATCGCCACGCCCTGGGCCTCCATGTTGGGGTTGGCCCGCAGGTCGAGCGCGGCGTCGGCGGTGAGCAGGATCGCCTCGAGCAGCTGCTCGATGTTGATGTTCGCCCGCGCCGAGACGTCGACGAACATCGTGTCGCCGCCGTACTCCTCGGCGACCAGCCCGTACTCGGTGAGCTGCTGCCGGACCTTGGCGGGGTTGGACCCCTCCTTGTCGATCTTGTTCACCGCGACCACGATCGGCACCGCGGCCGCCTGGGCGTGGTTGATCGCCTCCACCGTCTGCGGCATCACGCCGTCGTCCGCCGCCACCACGATGACCGCGATGTCGGTGACCTGGGCACCACGGGCACGCATGGCGGTGAACGCCTCGTGGCCCGGGGTGTCAATGAAGGTAATCGGCCGTTCGTAGCCATCCAGCTCAGTGATCACCTGGTAGGCGCCGATGTGCTGGGTGATGCCGCCGGCCTCGCCCTCCATCACGTTCGCCTTGCGGATGGTGTCCAGCAGGCGGGTCTTTCCGTGGTCGACGTGACCCATGACGGTGACCACCGGTGGCCGTACGACCAGGTCATCCTCGCCGCCGGCGTCCTCGCCGTAGGAGATCGAGAAGCTGTCCAGCAGCTCGCGGTCCTCCTCCTCCGGAGAGACGACCTGCACGTCGTAGTTCATCTCGCCGCCGAGCAGCTCGAGGATCTCGTCGGACACCGACTGGGTCGACGTGACCATCTCGCCGAGGTGGAACAGCACCTGGACCAGGGAGGCCGGGTTCGCGTTGATCTTGTCCGCGAAGTCGGTCAGCGACGCCCCTCGAGGCAGCCGGATGACCTCGCCCTTGCCCTTGGGCAGCCGCACGCCACCCACGCTGGGCGCCTGCATGGCGTCGTATTCCTGGCGCTTCTGCCGCTTCGACTTACGGCCCTTGCGAGCCGGGCCACCGGGACGACCGAACGCGCCGGCCGCGCCACCACGGCCACGACCGCCACCGCCGGGACGACCGCCACCGCCGCCACCACCGGGGCCGCCGCGGAAACCACCGCCGCCAGCCGGTGCACCGGCACCGCCGCCGCCACCACCGGGGCCGCCGCGGAAGCCACCACCACCGCCGGGACCACCGGGACGACCGCCGCCACCGGGACCACCGGGACGACCGCCAGCACCACCGGGACCGCCGGGACGACCGCCGGGACCGGGCCGGCCACCACCGGGGCCACCGGGGCCGCCGCGACCTGGGCCGGAAGGTCGGCCAGGCATCATGCCGGGGTTCGGTCGAGGCGGCATCATGCCGGGGTTCGGCCGAGGACCGCCCTGGCCAGCGGGGCCGGGACGGGCTCCGCCGGTAGGCCGGCTACCCGGGCCACCGGAGCCGCCCGGGCGGGGCGGCGGCTGCTGCCCTGGGGGGCTCGGCGGGCCGGGCCGGGGTGAAGTCGGTCGCGTCGCGGGGGCGCCGGAACCGACACCGAACGGGTTGTTGCCCACCCGGGGCGTCCTCGGGCCCGGCTTCGGCGACTGCCGGCGGGGCGGCACCACAGCGGTGGTGTCGCCGGCGCTCGCGGCGGCCGGCTGCTGCTCCGGCGCGGCCGGGGCCGAGGGCGGCCTCGGCGCGCCTGGCCTCGGCCCGGCGGCCGCCGGGGGCGGGGCGACCGGCGGAGCGACCGGCGGCGCCGAGGGCGGCGTGGCCGGACGGGACTCCGGTTGGGTGGGTCGAGTCGGCTGCGCCGGCGGTGCGGGCGGGGCCGAGCGAGCGGCCAACGGCGCCGGACCTGGGCGAACCGGCGCCGGACCGGGGCGAGGCCCGGACGGGCGCTGGCCCTGACCGATGCCGTCACCCGAGCCTTGGCCGCGATCCGACGGACCGGTGGGCGCGGCCGGGCTGGCCGGGCTGGCCGGGCGAGGAGCCGAGCCGGCCGGCGGGGCGCCGTTACCGGTCGGCGACGGCGCAGCGGACGGTGTCGCGCTGGGGGCCGCCGGGCGAGCCGTGCCAGGGCGGCGGCCACGGCCACCGCCTCGCGCGCCGTCCGCACCGGAGCCACCCGCCATGGACTCCCGCAACTTGCGGGCCACCGGGGCTTCCACCGTGGAGGACGGCGATTTCACGTACTCGCCGAGATCTTGCAGCTTGGTCAGTACTTGCTTGCTGGTGACGCCGAGCTCCTTCGCGAGCTCGTGCACGCGGGCCTTGCCTGCCACTGCTCTCCTCTTGCTCGGAGGCCGGCGGCACGTTGCCCGCTCGACCTCGTCCTACTGTCGCAGCACGTTCATGGTGCGATCTTCACAGCTGGCTCATGACGGGTCGACCTGACTCTCGTGATCCAGGTGCGAGACGGTCTCGCACTTCGGTTCGGGCTGAAGGTACCGCCGAACGGCCTCGACGGCGAGCGGACCTCGGACGCGCAGCGCCCTCGGGAACGCCCCCCGCCGCTCCGCGCGGCTCAGGCACTCCAGATCGGGATGCAACCAAGCGCCCCGACCGGGAAGCCGCCGCCTCGGGTCCGGAGTGAGTACCCCGGCGACCGTGACGACACGCAACAACCCAGTAGCCGCCGACCGCGACCTACATCCGACACAGGTTCGCACCGGGGCCGTGCGTGACACCCGGTCCAAAGACATGTGTGCGGAAGCGAGATCGCCGTTGGAGGCCACCAGAAGTGTAGCGCGTCCGGGGTCAGCCACCATGCCTCGGCCCGGCACCAGATGAACGCAGACCCGTGGCTCGGCCGCCGCGCGGCCGCCTCACCGGGGCGTTTCGCCAGTTTGCCCGGCCGAGGACTCGGCGGACTCGACGTCGCGCAGCGGACGAGGGTCGGCGTCGCTGCGGATGTCGATCCGCCAGCCGGTCAGCCGGGCGGCCAGCCGCGCGTTCTGCCCTTCCTTGCCGATGGCCAGGGAGAGCTGGAAGTCCGGCACCACCACGCGGGCGGTCTTCGTCCTCGCGTCCAACACCGTCACCGAGACAACCTTCGCCGGGGACAGCGCATTCCCGACAAACTCGGCCGGGTCGTCCGACCAGTCGATGATGTCGATCTTCTCCCCGGCCAGCTCGCTCATCACGTTGCGCACCCGCTGGCCCATCGGGCCGATGCAGGCGCCCTTCGCGTTCACCGACGGCACCATGGCCCGAACCGCGATCTTGGACCGGTGCCCGGCCTCCCTGGCCACCGCGCAGATCTCCACCGAGCCGTCCACCAGCTCCGGTACCTCGAGCGCGAACAGCCGCCGCACCAGGTTCGGGTGGGTACGGGACAGGGTGATCTGGGTGCCCCGGCCGCCCCGGGACACGCCCACCACGTAGCAGCGGATCCGCTCCCCGTGGTCGTAGCGCTCGCCCGGCACCTGCTCGGCCGCCGGGATGACCCCCTCGGTGCCGCCCAGCTGCACCACGACCACGCCCCGCGCGTTGGCCCGCACGTCCCGCTGTACCACGCCTGCGATGATCTCGCCCTCCTTGGCGGAGAACTCGCCGTAGGTGCGCTCGTGCTCGGCGTCGCGCAGCCGCTGCAGAATGACCTGGCGGGCGGTGGTGGCGGCGATCCGGCCGAACCCCTCCGGGGTGTCGTCCCACTCCCGCACCAGCTGCCCGTCGTCGGCCAACTCCTGGGCCAGCACCCGGACCATGCCGGACTTGCGGTCGATGTCGATCCGCGCCGCGGATTGGTGGCCCTCGGTGTGCTTGTAGGCGGTCAGCAACGCGGTCTCGATGGCATCGATCACCGTGTCGAAGGGGATGTCTTTGTCGCGCTCGATCGCTCGCAAGGCGGCGATGTCGACGTTCACTTGGGTTCCTCCGCTACTTCCCCTACGTCATCTCGGTCACCCGGAGCCGGGCCCGAGACCGCGCTCGGACCGGAGCCCAGCGCCTTTAGCTCGTCAGCCGGCGGATGCCGGAACTCCACCACCACGGTGGCTCGCCGCATGTCGGCGTATCGCACCTCGCGCAGCGCACCCTCCACCAGCAGCGCAACCGCATCCTCACCGGCGTCGCCGACCCGGCCGGTGATCTTGCCCGAGTCCGTTAACTCGACCTCGACCAGGCGCAGCCGCGCGCGCCGCCAGTGCCGCGGCGCGGTGAGCGGCCGATCCACCCCGGGCGAGGTGACCTCGAGGGTGTACGGCCCACCGAGGATCGCGTCGTGCTCGTCCAGCTCGGCGGCGACCCGGCGGCTGAGCGCGGCGATGTCGTCCAGACCGACGCCGTCGTCGGCGTCGACCACCACGCGCACCAGCTTGCGCCGGCCAGCCGGCCGAATATCGACCTCTTCAAGATCGAAGCCTATGGAGGTGACCGCGCGCTCCACCATCGGACGCAGCTCGGCGCTCAGCTGGTCCTGCTGGGGACGGGGCATCCGGTTCACTCCTTGGTGTCGATCTCGGTCACGTCTCAGGGCCGGCGTCACCGCCGTCACCCGCAACGGTCGCTGCCTGGGCATCGATGGTTCCGCACGGGTCGCTCAGGGTATCGTGCCGAGCCAACTGGGCCGGCCTGGCAGGATCATCCGGCGTGGTCAGTCCCGAGTGTGCCCGCCCAGCGTCGAATCGGGTAATCCGGCGGATTCCACGCCGGCCGGTTCTGCTCGGGCTCACCGCCGTCGCGGTGGCCGTTCCGGCGGGTAGCTTGCTGGCCGGCTGCGGCCGAAGCGAGCCGGATCCGTTGGAGGCGGTGGCCGCCAGGGCCCGCTCGGACGCGGCGTTGATCGATTCGATTCTCGCCCAGCCGACCCTCGGCGCGGCGCTGTCCGGGCGGCTCGGTCCGGTGGCCGACGCCCGCCGGCAACACGCGGTGGCGCTGGGGGTGGAGTTGGGCGAGACCAGCCCGGCGCCGGCGCCGCCACCCCCCGATCCCCCGCCGGACCAGTCCAGCCAACCGTCCTCCGGGCCGGACAGCGGCTCCGGCGTCAGCTCCCGGCCCAGTCCGGACGACGTGCTGCCCCGGGTGCGCACCGCGCTGGACGACTCCGTCCATCAGGCCGGGCGGCTGGTGCTTACCCTGCCCCGGCAGCGGGCCGCGCTGGTTGCCTCGATTGCCGCCTGCTGCGCCGCCTACCGGGCGGTGTTGGAATGAGCCCGGCCAGCCCTACCCCGACGCCGTCGCCCACGCCGGGCTCCGGGTCGTCGGACACCTCCCGGGAACCTGGCGCGTCCCGCGCGGCGCGCCCGTCCAGCTCCTCGGCCCCGTCGCGCTCCACCGACGCCTCGGCATTGCTGCTCCCGTCCGGTTCGGCGGTCCCATCGGCCGACGCCACCCCGGCTCCCCTGCCCGGCCCGGCGCCGGTCCCGTACTCGGAAACCCCGGTGAGCCGACCTACGCCGGGTGCCCCGCCGCCGGACCCGGTCACCACCGCGGCGGTGCAGACGGCGCTGGGCACCGAGTACGCGGCGGTGTGGTGCTACAGCCTGGTCGAGGCGTTCCTGCCGGAGATCCTGGACCGGCGCGCCAGGCAGGACCTGGCCGCGCACCGCGCCCGGCGGGACCTGACCATCCGGCTGCTCACCGACTACGGAGTCCGCCCGGCGGCCGCCGAGCCCGCGTACCGCATCCCCATCCCGGTCACCGACCAGACCTCGGCGATGCGGCTGGTGGTGGCCGCCGAGTCGGACGCGGCGGCGGCCTGGCGGTCGGTGCTGGAGCGCTGCGACGACCCGGGGCTGCGCCGGATGTCCCTGGACGGGCTCACCGAGGCGGCCGTGCGCGGCGCCCGCTGGTCCGAGCAGCTCGGGGCGAAGCCGGTGGTACCGCCGTTCCCCGGTCGGGACTAGTCCGCTGTCGCGGGCGCGCTGTTCGGCTCCGGGGCGGGCTGTCCGGCGCCGGGGCGCTGGCCGGGTCAGGCCAGGGCCTCCAGGGCGCGTTTTACGTCGACCTCGGTGTTGTACAGGTAGAAGGCCAGCCGGGCCGCGCCCCGGCGGGTGCTGACCGACAGGCCCGCCTCGGTCAGCCGCTCTGCCGCGCCAGCACGGTCCACCACGGCGATCGCCGAGTTCGACGGCTCCCCGCCCAATCCGGCGCGCAGCTGGTTGGCCAGGCCGACGCAGTGCGCCCGCACCTGGTCGAGGTCCAGCGAAGCCAGCCAGGGCAGCGCGGCGGCCGCCCCGACGTGGCAGAACCAGGCCGGCGAGGTATCCAACTGGCGCGCGTCGGCGGCCAGCCGCAGCGGCAGCCCGTAGATGCTGGCCCACCGGTCCTCCCCGGCGTACCAGTTCGCGGCGTGCGGCACCATGCTCCGGCGCAGCTCCTCGGACACCGCGAGCCAGGCCACCCCCCTCGGACAGAGCAGCCACTTGTAACCGGCGGCGACCACGGCGTCGGCCCAGCTCAGCGAGAGCGGCAACCAACCCACCGCCTGCGTGGCGTCCAACAGCACCCGGGTGCCGGTGCCGGCGGTCGCGGCCCGCAGCGCGGCCAGGTCCACCAGCGCCCCGTCGGCCGACTGCACCACGCTGACCGCCACCAGGTCCGCCTCCGCTGCCTTGGCGGGCAGCTCGGCCAACTCCACCTCGGTGACCGTGACGCCCCGGCCGGCCTGAGCGGCGAACGGGAACGTGACACTGGTGAACTCGTCCATGGCCACCAGCACCCTGCAGCCGTCCGGCAGGCTCGCCGCCACCAGGCCGATCAGCGCGGAGGCCGAGGATCCGACCGCCACCCGTTCCACCCCGACCCCGACCAGCTGGGCGAACGCCGCCCTGGCCAGCGCGACCGGCTCGTCGAAGTCGCCGGGCCGCCCGGAGCCGGACCGCCAACCCCGCACCGCCTCCACCACCGCCTCGGCGACGGCCACCGGAGGCATGCCGATGCTCGCCGTGTTCAGGTAGCCATCGGGCATGTCGAACTGCTGACCGAACACCGAACGCATGCCGAGGGACGCTACGCCGCGCCGTGCGGCGTAGCGTCCCGGCCGTGTACAGCGAGGAGATCCAGGTCCGGACCGGTCAGCGGGAGGCCGTGGTCGACCTCACCGATTCGGTGACGGCGTTCCTGCGGCCGCACCAGGACGCGGACGGGCTGCTGCACGCCTGGGTGCCGCACGCGACCGCCGGGTTGGTGGTGATCGAGACCGGCGCGGGCAGCGACATCGACCTGCTCACCGCGCTGCGCTCGCTGCTGCCCGCCGACGATCGGTGGCAGCACCGGCACGGCAGCCCCGGGCACGGCCGGGACCACGTGCTGCCCGCGTTGCTCGCGCCGTCGATGAGCGTGCCGGTGCTGGCCGGCCGCCCGGCGTGGGGCACCTGGCAGTCCCTGTGCCTGGTGGATACCAATGTGGACAACCCGGTGCGCACCGTCCGGTTGTCGTTCCTGCCCGGCTGAACCCGGCGCCCCGGCCACCACCCGCCAAAGATCGTCGAACGGGGAGCCTTTCAGAGCTCTGCACTCCGGGAATCTCCCGAAACAGCGATCAGGCCTGATGGTGGGGGCGGTCGTCCCAGGTGAAGTAGCGGCGTGCGGAGTTCCGCGAAACCGGCCCGGCGGGTCCACCTGGCCGGCTACCGTGCGCTGCGTGAGCTCGCCCCGCGATCCCGCCCGCCGAGCACCTGTCCGGCCGGCCGGTCATGGTCGCCCCGGCGGCGGGATCGACCCGTTCAGCGGCCCGGGACCGGCACCGGCGGTTCGCCGGGCCGAACCCTCAGTCGGCCGCGCGGAGGACCCGACCGAGGCGCTGTTCCACCCGGCGACCTCGACGCCGGCGTCCCGCCGACCCGACGCCGCCTGGCAGCTGTCGAGCGCTCCTGGGCCGGAGGGCCGGGGCGGCCGGCGAGGCCCGGCCGGGCTGCTCGCGCCGAACCAGCGGGTGACCGAGCCACCCGCCGGCCTGGGCCCGCCGCGATACCTGGCGGCGGGCTACCCGTCGCATTACCCGGCGCCGATCCTGCCGCCGCTGGCCGATGCCGCCGCGCCGCGCAGTCCATGGCTCGGGCACGGCCGTCGCTGGTGGGTCATCGCGGCGATCGCGCTGGTCGCGGTCGCGGCGCTGGGGGTGGTCGGCAGCGTGGCACTGGCGCACCGGTTCGGCGCCAGGTCCGACGGGCTGCTGGTGAAGGCCCGGGATCTCAGCTACCGGGTGCCGGACGACTGGCGGCCCGGACCCGGCGGCCCGGAGACCACGGTGAACGGGGTGGCGCTGGACGGGGTGGCCACGGCGGCCCGCTACACCTGCGGCGGGCACGGCTACCACCGGGCCACCGTGGGCAGTACCTTCCTGGTCCGCCGCGACGGGGTGAACGCCCGCCCCGAGGACGCCGCGCGCGACTTCGGGCCGATGTTCGCCAGCAGCTTCTACGGCCCCGGCGCGAGCAGCAGCGCCAGCGCGCCCACCCCGCTCACCGTCGGCGACCTGACCGGCTCGACAGCGCTGGTCACTGTGCGGCCGGCGGCCGGCGCGGGATGCCCCGACCTGACCGGACGGCTGACCGTGGTCGCGCTGCCCACCAGCCGCACCGGCGCGGCCGGCGGCACCGGGGTGCTCCTGCTGGTGGTGCAACACGACGCCGCCGGCGGGCCCGCGTCGCCGGCTCCGGTGGGCGACCGGGTGGTCTCGGAGATCCTCAGCAGCGTGCGGGTCGCCGGGCGCTGACTCGGCTCACCGCCCACGCAGCTCACCGGGCGTGCAGCTCACCGGGCGCGCACCAGCGGCTCACCGGGCGCGCACCCGGCGGGCGGCACAGCTCACCGGGCGCGAACCCGGCGGGCGGCACAGCTCACCGGGCGCGCACCAGCTCGGCCAGGTGGGCCACCGCGCCGTCCACCGGCACCTCGGTGCGCTCGCCGGAGCGGCGGTCCTTGACCTCCACCACGCCGTTGGCCAACCCGCGCCCGACCACCACGATGGTCGGCACGCCGATCAGCTCGGCGTCGGCGAACTTGACCCCGGGGGTGGCGGTCCGATCGTCCAGCAGCACCTGGACCCCGGCCGCGTCCAGCTCGGCGGCCAGCTTCTCCCCGCCGGCCCGGATCTCCTCGGACTTGCCGGCGATCACCACGTGCACGTCGGCCGGCGCCACCTCGCGGGGCCAGATCAGCCCGGACTCGTCGTGGGACTGCTCGGCGATCGCGGCGACCAGCCTGGACACCCCGACCCCGTAGGAGCCCATGGTGATCCGGATCGGCTTGCCGTCCTGCCCGAGCGCGTCCAGGGCGAACACGTCGGCGTACTTGCGGCCCAGCTGGAAGATGTGGCCGATCTCGATGCCTCGGGCGGCCACCAGCGTGCCGGCGCCGTCCGGGGAAGGGTCACCGGGGCGGACCTCGGCCGCCTCGATGGTGCCGTCCGGGGTGAAGTCCCGCCCACACACCAGGTCGACCACGTGGTGGTCCGGCTTGTCCGCGCCGGTCAGCCAGGCGGTGCCGGGCACCACCCTGGGATCGACCAGGTAGCGCACCCCGTTGGCGGCCAGCCCCACCGGTCCGATGTAGCCCTTGGGCAGGAAGCTGTGCGCGGCGAAGTCGGCGTCGTCCAGCAGCGCGACCTCATCCGGTGCCAGCGCCGCCTCCAGCCGTTTCATGTCCACTTCGCGGTCGCCGGGCACCCCGACGCCGAGGAGTTTCCACTCCGCCGAGCCGGGCGACCTGGTCTTGAGCATGACGTTCTTCAAGGTGTCGGCCGCGGTGAAGGTGCGCCCGAGTTCGAGGTTGTTGAAGAAGTCGACCAGCGTGTCGATGGTCGGGGTGTCCGGCGTGTGGTGCACGGCGGCGGCCGGCTTGTCCTCGATCGACTGGGCCGGCGGCGCCGCGGTGATCACCGCCTCCACGTTCGCCGCGTAATCCGACCCGGTGCTGCGCACGAAGACGTCCTCACCGGTGGGGGCCTCGGCCAGGAACTCCTCGGACGCCGAGCCGCCCATCGCCCCGGACATCGCCGAGACGATCACATATTTCAGCTCCAGCCGGTCGAAGATCTTGATGTAGGCGTCCCGGTGCAGCTGGTAGGACGCGGACAGCCCTTCGTCGGACAGGTCGAACGAGTAGGAGTCCTTCATCAGGAACTCCCGGCCGCGCAGGATGCCGGCCCGGGGCCGCTCCTCGTCGCGGTACTTGGTCTGGATCTGGTAGAGGATCACCGGGTAGTCCCGGTATGAGCTGAACTCGCCCTTCACGGTGAGCGCGAACAGCTCCTCGTGGGTGGGCCCGAGCAGGTAGTCGCCGCCCTTGCGGTCCTTGAGCCGGAACACGTTCGGCCCGTACTCGGTCCACCGGTTGGTCGCCTCGTACGGCTCCTTCGGCAGCAGCGCCGGGAACTGGATCTCCTGGGCGCCTATGGCGTTCATCTCGTCCCGGACCACCCGCTCGACGGCGCGCAGCACGCGCAGCCCGAGCGGCAGCCAGGAGTAGATCCCCGGGGCTATCCGGCGGACGTAGCCGGCCCGGACCAGCAGCCGATGGCTGGGGACCTCGGCATCGGCGGGATCTTCGCGCAGAGTGCGCAGGAACAGCGAGGACATCCTGGTGAACACCTACGCAGGGTAGCGACGACCGGTTTCGTCGGTCCCCCCGGTTACC
>DASWST010000060.1:0-8006 GCA_036402515.1 Pseudonocardia sp. | reverse complement strand
CGTCGACCTCCTCGTCAACGGCGGTTACTCGACGGTAGCCCGATCTACCGGGGGTTGCTCCCCCCGACCCGGTGAAGCTGCCCCAAAAACCGACCCCGTGCGCCGGTCCGCGAGGCCCTCACACTCACCGATCCGATCCCCCGTGCTCGCGCCGTGTCCGAGCGGCGGAGTGGCCGGGCGGAGTGGCCGGGCGGGGTGGCCGGGCGGAGTGGCTGCCTCCGCGCCGACATCGACACCACGGCTCTTTCGACGCCGTTATAACGGCCCTCCTGTCGATCTCGCCGCCGCAGGGTGCGCGGGCGCGGGCTCGGGGGATGGGTCCGGCTGGGGGCGTCTCGCGGGCATCCATGTCGGCGGGTGCGCTCAGCGGAGGGCCCTTCCTTTGGCTCCGATGCTCACCGGCCTTCGCCGCAGTAATGTCGCCATCTCCGTCGCGTTCGTCGCCGGCCGGTTCGGGGATTCGACCGGGTGCACATGGCCGCCCGAATTGTTCGGTATGCAGCTGTTTGGCGGCGACGGGTGGCGTGGCAGTGGGCCGTCGGCGGGGTCGCGTCGAGCGGGCCAGCACCGAGCGAGCCAACGGGTGGCCGGTGTTAGCCAACTGCACGCCAGGCATGTTTGATCAAGGATCCACCTGCCTGGTGTGCAGTTCGTACACAGCCGGCCAGGCGGCGCCCGGCCCGAGCCAGGGTCAGCCGGCGGGCGGCGGGCGGCGTCCCCCAGGGGATCTTGGTGCGCAGCCGCCCTGGCCGCTCGGCGTTAAGGCCGGGTTTCGCGCGTTGGGCACCAGTTGACCGGCCGGATGTCCGCATCTCATTGTTGGCAGGTGAGGGACGAAGTACAGCCGTGGCAGTGGGACGAGGCAACCTGGCGGGGGCATGTGGGCCGGGTCCGGGCCGGTGACCGGCTGGTGCCCAGGCGGTGGCCGACCGGGGCCAGGGTGGCGGTGGCGCTGTCCTTCGACTCCGACCACGAGACGATCCCGTTGCGCGACGGCGAGACCCGGCCAGGGAGGCTCTCGCAGGGGGAGTACGGAGCCCGGGCGGCGGTACCTCGGATTCTCCGGCTGCTCGCCGACTTCGACGTGCCGGCCAGCTTCTTTGTGCCGGCTGTGTCCGCGCTGCTGCACCCCGGCGAGGTGGAGTCCTACGTCGCGGCCGGGCACGAGGTGGGGGTGCACGGCTGGATTCACGAGCGCAATATGCTGCTCGCCCCGGACGACGAGCTGGAGCTGGCCAGCCGCTCGCTGCATACTCTGGAGCGGCTCACCGGGGTCCGACCGGTCGGAATCCGCACTCCGAGCTGGGACTTCTCCGATGCCACGCTGCGCATCATCGGTGAGCTCGGGCTGACCTACGACTCCTCGCTGATGGCCGACGACGAGCCCTACGAGCTGGTGGAGAACGGCCGCCCGACCGGCATCGTGGAGCTGCCGGTGGAGTGGATCCGGGACGACGCCCCGTACCTGACCATGGAGCGCTACGGCGCGCCTCGGCCGTACACGCCGCCGCGGGAGCTGCTCACCATCTGGCGCGACGAGTTCGACGCCGCGTATGCCGAGCGCGGGCTGTTCCAGCTCACCCTGCACCCGCACGTGATCGGCCACCGGTCCCGGCTGGTGGTGCTGCGTGAGCTGATCGCGCACATCGCCGGGCACAGCGGCGTCTGGTTCGCCACCCACGCCGAGGTGGCCGAGCAGGCCCGCGCGCTGATCACCCGTACCCCGGCCGACAGCGTCTCGCCGTGACCGCCGAGGCGACCGGCGTTGTCCAGCCCGGCACCGGCGCCCGGCTGACCCCGGCGCAGCGCAAGGCGATCCTGGCGGGCGCCATCGGGAACACCGTGGAGTGGGTGGACTGGGCCATCTACACCGCGCTGGCCTCGGTCTTCGCCGGCCAGTTCTTTCCCCGCGGGGACCCCACGGCCGCGCTGCTGGCCACCCTGGCGGTGTTCGCGGCCGGCTTCCTGATGCGCCCGATCGGCGGCGCGCTGCTCGGCGCCTACGCCGACCGGCACGGCCGGAAGAAGGCGCTCACCCTGACCATCGGGCTGATGGCCGGCGCCGCGCTGGTGATCGCGGTGTGCCCGACCTACCGGGCGATCGGGGTGGCCGCCCCGATCATCCTGCTGCTGGCCCGGCTGGTGCAGGGCTTCTCCGCCGGCGGGGAGTTCGCCTCGTCTTCGGCGTTCCTGGTGGAGTCCTCGGCGCCGGGGCGGCGGGCGTTCGCCGGCTCCTGGCAGCAGGTGTCGGTCGGGCTGGGCACCCTGATCGCGGCGTTCATGAGCTTCGTGCTGACCTCGGCGCTGTCCGACGACGCGATGGCCGGCTGGGGCTGGCGGTTGGCGTTCGCGATCGGCGGCCTGCTCGGGCTGGTCGGGCTGTGGCTGCGCACCGCGGTGCCGGAGACGGAGAGCTTCCGCCGGATCAGCGAGGGACGCGTCGAGCCCTCGGTGCGCCGACGCGGACCGATCCTGGGCATGCTTACCGCGCACCCGAGGGCAGCCCTGCGGGTCGTCGGCATCACCATCGCCGGCACCCTGACCTACTACATCTGGATCAGCTACATGCCCGGCTACGCGCACACCGCCACCGGGATCCCGCTCAACAAGGCACTGTTGGCGAACACCCTCGGCATCGCCTACTTCCTGTGCCTGCTGCCGTTCGTCGCGCTGCTGTCCGACCGGTTCGGCCGCAAGCCCACCCTGCTGGCCTTCGCCATCGGCTTCGTGGTGATCGCCTACCCGGCGTTCGCGCTGCTGCACCTCGGCGGGTTCTGGCCGCTGCTCGGCGTCGAGCTGATCGGGCTCACCTTCCTGGCCGGCTACTCGGCCAACTGCGCGGCGGTGCTGGCCGAGCAGTTCCCCGCCGAGGTACGCACCACCGGCATCGGGCTGCCCTATGCGCTTGCCGTCGCGGTGTTCGGCGGGACCGCGCCGTACCTGACCACCTGGATGAGCGCGCACGGTCTGAGCGGCTGGGTGTGGCTCTACGTCACCGCCGGGGCGCTGGTCGGGGTATGGGTGTACGCGGTGATGCCGGAGACGAAGGATGTGGAGCTGCGATGACCCGGATGTCCGGGCTGCCCTCGCCGGCGGCGCTGGCCGAAGTGGACGTGCCGGGGTTGCACCGCTGGCTCACCGAGCACCGGGCCGACCTGGTCGAGGACCTGGTCCGGTACGCCGGGTTGGAGACGCCCAGCGATGACCGGACGCTGCTCGGCGACGGCCTGGACTACCTGGACGGTTGGGTGGCCGAGCGGTTGGGCCCGGCGGCGGGCCGGGAGCGGCACAAATCCGGCGAGCACGGCGACGTGCTGGTGCTGGAGTCCCCCGGCGATCCGACGCTCACCCTGCTCGCGCACTACGACACGGTGTGGAGCGCCGGCACCCTGGCTGACTGGCCGGTGCGGGTGTCGGACGACACGATCAGCGGGCCCGGCGTGTTCGACATGAAGGCCGGGCTGGTGCAGGCGGTGTGGGCGATCCGGGCGCTGCGCGCGGCCGGCCTGCCGGTGCCGGGGCTGCGGCTGGTGCTCAACGGCGACGAGGAGATCGGCAGCCCGTTCTCCCGGCCGATCATCGAGCGGGCCTGCTCGGGCGCGGCGGCGGTACTGGTCTTCGAGGCGAGCGCGGACGGCGCGATCAAGACCAGCCGCAAGGGGGTCGGGCTGTTCGACATCGAGGTGCGCGGTGTGCAGGCGCACGCCGGGCTGGACCACGCCGCCGGGGCCAGCGCGATCGACGAGATCGCCAGGGTGGTGCCCACGCTGCATGCGGCCACCGACCCGGCGGAGGGCACCACGGTCAACGTCGGGCTGCTGCGCGGTGGCACCCGGCGCAACGTAGTGGCCGGGCAGGCCTTCGCCGGGGTGGACGTGCGGGTCAGCAGCGCGCGGGCCCAAGGGCGGATCGACCAGCTGCTGGCCGGGCTGCGCACCCACGACCCGCGCACCGAGCTGACCGTGCGCGGCGGGTGGAACCGGCCGGTGATGGAACGCAGCGAGCCGATCGCCGCGCTGTACTCGCTGGCCAGGGCCGCCGCGGCGGCCCTCGGCGTGGACCTTCGGGAGACCGGCGTCGGCGGGGCCAGCGACGGCAACTTCGCCGCCGCGATGGGTCTTCCGGTACTCGACGGGCTGGGCGCGATCGGCGCGGGGGCGCACGCCCGGCACGAGCACGTGAGCATCGACGGCATGCTGGAGCGCTCCGCGTTGGCCGCCGCCGTGATCACCGCGTTCGCTGTTTGAGCGCCGAACACCGCTGGTCAGAAGCCGTGAGTGGTTAGCGTTGCTATAGCAACGCTAACCACTCACGGGCTTTGAGCTGGGTCAGGTCACCGGCAGGGTGCACAGGCAGCGCACGCAGGCCTCGGTGAACACCCGGACCGCCTCCCGGTGGTCGTCCCGGCGCCAGGCCACCGCGAGCTCGCTGGGGGAGAGCCCAGACACCGGGCGGCAGACCACGTCGGCGCGCTGGTAGATCTCCGCGTTGCCGGCCGACACCAGGACGACGCCCAGCCCCGAGGAGACCGCCTCGAAGGTCTCGTCGGCGGTGGTCACCTCGGCGGCCACCCTCGGCGGCGTAGTCCGCTGGTCGGTGGCCAGCCAATAGTCGCGCAACACGCCGGCGCTGGCCGGCAGCGCGATGAACGGCTCGTGCACCAGCTCGTCGAACGGGATCACCGAGCGGTGGGCCAGCCGGTGCGCGGCGGGCAGCGCCACCCAGCGCTCCTCGCGCGCGACCACATTCCACGCCAGCTTGTCGCCGGCGGGCAGGGGCAGCCAGACCACCGCGACGTCCACCTCGCCGGTGGCCAGGCCGGCCGTCGGATCAGCCCAGGTCACCTGGCGGAACAGCAGCCGCCAGCCGGGCAGCCGCTGCTCCATGCGGGCGGTCACCGACGGGATCAGCCCCCGACCGATCCTGGTCTGGAAGCCCACCGTGAGGGTCTGCGCGGACGCCGCCTCGGTCACCGCCCGCCGGGCACCGGACCAGGACTGCAGGATCTGCCTGGCCAGCGGCAGCAGCGCGACCCCGGCGGGGGTGAGCGTGATGCCGCGCGGGTCGCGGTCGAACAGGGTGACCCGCAGGTCCCGCTCCAGCTGCCGGATCTGCTTGCTGAGCGTGGGTTGGGAGACGAACAGCCGATCGCCGGCCGCCCTGGTGAAGTTGAGCTCCTCGGCCACGGCCACGAAATAGCGCAACTCCCGCAGGTGAACGTCCATAGATAGAGGCTATCGCGGCAGGTCTTGGAACCTCGGCGAGCGCGAGACGAGCATGGACTCCCATGGAGCTGGGAGTAGCCGGGCTGAATGCCAAGGCAACACTGCGACCCGAGGAGACGGTGCGGCTGGCCCGCCTGGCCGAGGAGCTGGGCTACCGGTCCTGGTGGGCAGGTGATCACGTGGTACTGCCCAGCCCGCGTACCTCGGAATCCCCGATGGCGCCCACCGACCCGATCCTGGACCCGCTGGTGCACCTCGGTTACGTCGCCGCGGTCACCGAGCGGATCGAGCTGGCCACCGGGATCGTGATCCTGCCGCAGCGCAATCCGATGGTGCTGGCCAAGCAGGCGGCCAGCCTGGACGTGCTCAGCGGCGGACGGCTAATGCTGGGTGTCGGCGCCGGCTACCTGGAGCCGGAGCTGGCCGCGGTCGGCGTATCCCTGGCCGAACGGGGCCGGCGCACCGACGAGTACCTGGACGCGATGACCGCGCTGTGGACCTCGCCGACCCCGGAGTACCACGGTCGGTTCGTCTCATTCGACCACGTCGACGCGCATCCCCGCCCGCCGCGCCCAGGCGGGGTGAAGATCGTGGTGGGCGGGCACAGCCCGGCCGCGTTCCGCCGCGCGGTGGCCAGAGGGCACGGCTGGTTCGGCAACGGCTCGGGGGTGGCCGACCTGGAGAAGCACCTGGGCGGACTGCGCGAGGCGGCCGAGCGGGTGTCCCGGCCGGATCGGCTGGGCCCGCTGGAGATCAACTGGATGCAGCTGGACCCGGTGCGGGTGTCCGCCGCCGAGGCGCGCCACTACGCCTCGCTCGGGGTCGACCGACTGGTCGTCTACCCGCTGCCGCTGGAGGACCCGGCCGAGGTCGCCGCGTTCCTGACCCGACACGCCGAACTGGTTTGAGGAGTCGATCATGGGAGACCTGACAGGCAAGACCGCACTGGTCACCGGAGCCTCGCGGGGCATCGGACGGTCCATCGCGGCGCGCCTGGCCGCCGACGGCGCGCTGGTCGCGGTGCACTACGGCAGCAACGAGGCCGCGGCGAAGGACAGCGTGGCGGCGATCCAGCGCGATGGTGGGCAGGCGTTCGCGGTGCGCGCCGAGCTCGGGGTGGACGCCGACCTGGACGCCTTGTTCGCCGGGCTCGCGGACGGACTGGCCGGGCGGCCGCTGGACGTCTTGGTGAACAACGCCGCGATCACCAGCTACACCGCCACCATCGACAAGGCCACGCAGCGCGACTACGACGAGGCGTTCGCGGTCAACGTGCGGGCGCCGCTGTTCATCACCCAGCGGGCGTTGCCGTTGATCCGCGACGGCGGCCGGATCATCAACGTGTCCTCGGGCGTCACCTGGTTCGCCACGCCGGAGATCGTGTACGCGATGACCAAGGGCGCGCTCAACGTGTTCAGCCGTTCGCTCGCGCAGTCCCTGGGTGCCCGGCGCATCACGGTCAACACCGTGTCGCCGGGCATTACCGAGACCGACATGAACACCTGGCTGACCGAGGACGCCGAGGCCGCCCAGCGGGTCGCCGAGATCGTCGCGCTCGGCCGGCACGGGCAGCCCGCCGACATCGCCGACGCGGTGGCGTTCTTTGCCTCCGACGATTCGCGCTGGGTCACCGGCCAGACCCTGGAGGTCAACGGCGGTCTCTTCCTCGGACCGCCCGCCAAGCGCTGAGTGCCGGAGCGCTGGGCCGGTATCTCGGGGCGGCCGGCTGCGCCCGGCTACTCCGACTCGGTGTTCCAGCGGCCAGTGCGCTGGTACAGCGGGCGCAGCGCGGTGAGGTGCTCGCGCATGGCCTGTTCGGCCGCGTCCCCGTCGCCTCGGGCGATGTGCTCGGCGATCTCCAGGTGGCGCTCGTCCACCCGGTCCCACTCGCTGCGCTCCACTCCGGCGCGCTCCGTCCGGGTACGCAGCACGTCGCTGACCGGCTGACCCATCATGGTGAACATCAGGTTCCCGGTGGCCATCAGGATCGTGGTGTGGAAGTCCAGGTGCGGTACGAAGCCGCTGGGGTCCCTCGGATCCCTCGGCGCCACGGCCGCCGCCCGCACCGCCTCCACGGTCTGCGCGTCGGCGCGTTCGGCAGCCAGCCGGGCGGCGGCCGGCTCGAGCAGCAGCCGTGCCTCTAGCAGGTCGTCGAGCCCGAGGCGGGGTGTCATGACCAGCACGCCCAGCGCTCCGCCGATGTCCTCCACGATCCTGGCCGGATCCGGGGCGGCCACGAAAGATCCCCCGTGCACCCCGCGCAGCGTCTCGATCAGGTGCTGGCTGGCCAGTACCCGCAGGGCCTCCCGCACGGTGCCTCGGCTGACCCCGAAGGCCTGGCTCAGCTCGGGCTCGCTGGGCAGGCGGTGGCCGGCGGGCAGCAGGCCGGCGATGATCTGCCTACGCAGCTCGTCGGCCACCTGGCGGTAGGCCGGGCGGATGCGTTGTACCCGCAGCCGGGCCGCGGCGGCGGGCACCCGCTCCGGGGCGTCTGGCGACGGCATCTGTGCAGATTACTCAGCCTAGCCTCAGCTGAGCGCGCGCTTGACCCGAAAGGTCCGACAATTCACGCCGGAAGTACTCGTCGAACGAGTGCGGACAGTGGCGCGATCGGCCCCCGGCAGTGGTCCCGGCGTGCTGGTCGCCGCCCCACCGTCACCGCCGTGCGCGACCGCCGGCGACCCGGCAACGACGCCGCCTCCCTCGCGCCCCCGACCCCACCCCCGGAAAGCGCTGGTCAGAGGTCGTGAGTGGCGATGGTCGCTATAGCGACCATCGCCA
>DASWST010000059.1:0-8419 GCA_036402515.1 Pseudonocardia sp. | reverse complement strand
GCTGGGTGGGAGATCGATCAGGCGCACGCCGAGGTGATCGAACACGCGCTGCGCAAAGGTGCCGCCGAGCGGATCAGCCCGGAGCAGTGGTCCACGTTGGAAGAGCAGTTGGCGGGGTTGGCGCGGCTCTACCGGCCCGATGAGTTGGCCGGGTTGGCCGCGCGGATGCTGGAGCGGCTGGACCAGGACGGCCCGCCCCCGGACGAGGATGAACCGCAGGTCAACGAGCTGCATCTGTCCGCTTCGGCGGATGGCGCGGGTGGTCGGGTCAAGGGTCGGTTGGACGCGGCGACGTTTGAGGTGCTGTGCCGGGCGGTCCGCGCGGTGTTGTGTCCGGCCACCGATGAGCTCAAGTCGTTGGGTGAGCGCCAGGCTGATGCGCTTGGGGAGATTTGTGAGCATGCCCTGGATGAGGGTCGGCTTCCGTTGGAGGGTGGGGAGCGGCCGCATGTGACCGCGATCCTGGACTACCAGTGGATGCGCGAGCAGGCCCGTGGGTTGATGTTCGACTTCGGTGGTCGGGGCACCGCCGCGGACCTGCGCACCCTGTTGTGTGACTGCGGGGTGACTCCGGTGGTGTTCGACGGCGCCAGCCAACCCCTCGACCTCGGCCGGGAACGCCGCTGCGTCAGCCTGGCCCAGCGCAGGGCGGTCGCCGCCCGCGACCGCGGCTGCGCGCACCCGGGATGTCACCGCAAACCCGCCTGGTGCCAAGTGCATCACATCCGTGAATGGGTCAACGGCGGCGAGACGAACATTCAAGATCTCGTCATGTTATGCCGTACCCATCACCGGATGATTCATCAATCCCGGCTGGGAAATGCGTATGCATCAGGGCCGGCCGGAATTCATTCCGCCCCGTTGGCTGGATTCGACCCAAGCACCCCGCCGACAACCCGTGTTCGCCTATGCGAACTCGGAGGTTGCGGAACCTGTCGGGTGAAAGGTTCCGCGTCGAAAATGGCGGTTGGGCTCAGGCCGGCTCGCACAAGATGATCGGGATAATCCGCTCCGTCTTCTCTTGGTACTCCGCGAACGGCGGATACGCATCAACCGCGCGCTTCCACCAGATCTCGCGCTCTTCCCCGGCGAGCTCGCGGGCCGCCATGTCCTGTTTGCTCGCGCCGTCCTGGATCTCGACGGCGGGGGTTGCCGCCACGTTGTGATACCAGACCGGGTGCTTTGGAGCGCCGCCCTGGGAAGCCACGATGAGGTACTTGCCGTCGTGTTCGACCCGCATCAGTGGGGTCTTCCGCAGGTTGCCGGAGCGGGTGCCCTTGGTGGTGAGCACGATGATGGGCAGGTCTTGCATGGTGTTGCCCTCACGGCCGTTCGTGCGCTCGAACAGTTCGACCTGCTCGCGGACGAAACCGACGGGGCTGGGCTCGTACTTTCCTTCGAGTGGCATGACGTGGTCAGCGAGTGGGTTGGGTGGCGTATTCCCCGGCTTCCTGAGGCTTGCCCGTTTTGGTGGCGGGCACCGGCGAGGGAATCCGGCGCAGCAGCAGGCCGAGCCCGATCGCGCCTGCGAGCAGCGCGGTGACGTACAGGACCACGCCTAGCCAGCCTCCATGGTCATAGGCGATCCCGCCCAGCGAACCGCCGATGCTGCTGCCCAGGTAGTAGGCGAACAGGTACAGCGAGGAGGCCTGCCCAGGGCTGCCGCCCGGCAGTAGCGAGGCTCGCCGGCCTACCCAGCTGCTGGCCACCGAGTGGCCGCCGAAGAAGCCGATGGTCACCACGAGCAGGCCGACCAGCACGCTCGGCAGCCACGCCGGACCGGTCACCCAAGTTCCGGCCACCGCGACCAGCACGGTCACCCACAGCATCCGCCGGCGGCCCAGTCGATCAGCCAGGCGTCCGGCGGTGGTGGAGGCCCAGGTCCCGGCCAGGTATGCGATGAAGATCAGCCCGGACAACGCGACAGGCAGCCCGAACGGCGGCGCGATCAGCCGGAACCCGAGGTAGTTGTACACGGTGACGAACGCGCCCATGACCAGGAACCCGATGCCGAACAGGCACGCCAGCCCCGGGTCCGACAGATGGATGCGCAGCGGGCCACCCAGGTCCCGCAGCCGCGTGCGAGGCGGCGCCGGCGCCAGGGACGGCGGCAGCAGCAGGTGGAACACCACGGTGCAGATCAGCGACAGCAGGCCGATCACCGCCAAGGCGAGTCGCCAGCCACCGAAGTCGGCGACCACTCCCGCGATCAGCCGGCCGGACAGCCCGCCGAGGGAGTTGCCGGCGATCAGCATGCCCATCGCGCCGCCCAGCCACCGCGGCGCCACCTCCGCGGTCACGTGCGACATGGCCAGCGCGGGCAACGCGGCCAGCGCCACACCCTGCAGCGCGCGGACGCCGACCAGCGCCGCGAAGTTCGGGGCCAGCGGCGCGACCAGTCCCAGCACGGCTGACGTGGCCAATGCCCAGGTCATTACCCTCGCCCGGCCCCATCCCTCGGCGACCGAGGCCAGTGGCACCACGGCCAGCGCCAGGCCGAGCGTGGTTGCGGACAGCACCAGGCTGGATGTGGACGAGGACACCCGGAACTGGGCCGCGAGCGTCGGCAGCAGCCCCTGCACGCAGTAGACCAGGACGAACGTAGCCAACCCCGCGCACCAGAGCGCCGCGCCCAGCCGGCGGTAACCGGGGGTACCCCGCTCGTGCCCCACAACCGCGTCCTCCACCAGGTGCAGCGTCGACGGGGGCGCCGGGGTCGGGCGCCGCGGCCCCGAACGGCGGCGGAGGTGAATGGGTCGACGAGGGAGCCGCCGGTTCCGGTGCCGCCTGGAATTCGCTCCCACAGCTAAAGACACTAGGAAGCTGGCCAAGATACGTCCAATGCATGAATTGGCGCATGGTCATGCAAATATGAATGAGCAGCGGGACAATCGAGAGGTGACCGTCGATGAGCTGCAGTGGTACGTGGTGCTCGCCGAGACCGAGCACATGACCGAGGCCGCCGCCCGGCTCAACGTGGCCCAGCCGACCCTGTCCCGGGCACTGGCTCGGCTGGAACGTCGGCTGGGCACACCGTTGTTCGACCGGGTCAACCGGCGGCTGCGGCTCAACAGGTACGGGGAGATCCTGCTGGAGCACGCCAGGCGGTGCCTCACCGAGATGAACTCGGCCAGCGACCGGATCGCCAGCCTGCTCGACCCCGACCGGGGCACCGTGCGGCTGGCTTTCTTGCACTCGGTGGCCACCTGGCTGGTGCCGGAGTTGCTGGGCCGCTATCGGCAGCAGGTCCCCGGAGTGCGCTTCGAACTGCGGCAGGAACCGGCCCACGAGATCATCGCAGACCTGCGGGCGGGGCACGTCGACCTCGCGGTCAGCAGCCCACGGCCGGAGGGCGCCGACATCGGCTGGCAGCCACTGCACCGCGAGCAGCTCTGCGTGGCGGTGCCGCGGGACCACCCCCTTGCCAGCCGAGGTAGGTGCGGCCTGAGCGCCGTCGCCGGGGAGCCGTTCGTCGCCCTGCGTCCGGGATACGAGCTGCGCGAGCTCAGTGACGAGCTCTGTTCGCTGGCCGGGTTCGCACCGACCGTCGCCTTCGAGAGCTCCGAGATCTCCTCGATGGAAAGCCTGGTCGCCGCCGGATTGGGGGTCGCCGTGGTGCCGATGCCGCGCGCTCATCGGGAAAGCCCGGGCGTGGCCTATCTGCCGCTTACCGATACCGGCGCGCACCGGATGATCGGGCTGGTCTGGCTACGGGACCGACCCGCGCCGCCGGTGGCCACGCGGTTCGCCGAGTTCGTCCGGGCCCGTCGCTGGTCGTGAACATTCGGCGAGCGGACGGCGGGGGTGGTGCTCGGCGCGATCCTGAGCAGCATGGGCACGCTGGTTCTGGCGCGCTCGCCGCTGCTCACCGGCGAGCGCTGCTCACCGGCGAGCAGCGGAAGCCGACGTCGGCCGCACTCTAGCCCGAGTTTGTTGGGAAGTCTGGCGGGTAAGTCATAGGCAGCGGGCCGGGGCCCAACGGCGGGCAGCGGAATGAGCCGGCACCGGAACAGGAAAGCGAGAGATGGTTCGGAAGCGGGAAATCGCGGATGACCAGCTCAGTGGCCAGCGGAGCGACCACCAGACGCACCTCTGGGGCGCACTGGCCGGCAATGCCATCGCGTTGGAAAGCACGCCCGACCAGCGGCCTCGGCTGCTCCGCCAGCGAGCCGTGCTGTGGGACCGGCTGGCCGCCGTGAGTACCCCGGCCTGTCAGCAGGTCTATCTGGACGCCGCCGCCAAGTGCCGCGCGGAAGCGGACGAGGCAGACCAGGTTCGCTTCGACACCGATGTGGCCGGCTAGCCAGCCCTACGCCTCTAGGAGGTTTCTAGGCGGCGTCGGTGAGCACCTCGTCCACGGCCGGCCCGGCGGCCAGTCGTGCAGACACGCTGCCGCGCGCGGAACGCATCACCTCGTGGCTGCGCGCCGGATCCATCATGTTCGCGCCCATCACCTCGAGGTCAGTGGCGTTCGGCGCCAACACGGTGACCTGAGTGCCGCTGGCGCGCAGCGCATTCAGTTCGCGGTGCAGCCGCTTGGTCGCCGCCCGCCGCCACAGCCGCTCCAGCCAGATCAGCGGAGTGCGCGGACGGTCCGGTTCCAGCGACGCCATCGGCGCCAGCACGAACACCTCGTCCAGCTCTTCCCCGATCAGCAGGTCGGCGTTGTACGGCGAGCAGACGCCCCCGTCGACATAGGGGACCTGCTCGATCCGAATCGGGGCATACCAGGCCGGGACCGCGCACGAGGCCATCACCGCTCGGGAGATCGACGCGGTGGGGCTGCCTTCGCGGCCGAACGCGACCCGTGCGCCGGTGTGGTAGTTCATCGCCACCACCCAGGTCCCGTTGGGCCACCCGCTGATCGGGCCGGCGCCGTCGATCATGCTCTGAATCCTGGCCAGCGATCGACGCCCCCTGGGCAGCAGGCCCGCGCACAGCGCGCCAGGGCGCAACCGCAACGGGCTTCGCGCCGCCCGCATCACCAATGGCACGGAGCCGAGCCCGAGCTGGGGCAGGCCTGGCCAGCAGGGCTCGTCGCGCAGGTCGAGACGCAGAGTTGGCGCGGGCGCATCGGGTAGGGCGGTCAGTCGCTCGGTTACCTTCTCGGCGTTGTGCGCGTCGTACAGCTCATTCACCGACACCCCGGATCGCAGCAGCGCGGTCAGCACCGAGCCGGCCGAGGTTCCCACCAGCTGGTCGGCGTTCCGGGTGTCCCACCCGGTCGCGTCCTGCACGGCCGCCAGCGCGCCGAGCATCCAGGCGGCGCCCAAAAAGCCGCCGGCGCCCAGAACAACGCCACGCCGGCGGCTCATGCCCCACTCCCACCCGTATTCATGAGCACGAAATACCCGGAGCGCGGTCCGCGAAACACCCCCGTTGACGCTTCAAATCTGGCGCATCCGGCAAACTCGGGACGGGGGGATACAGCGTCTGGCCGGGTGCCCTAATCGTGGTGTTTAAACGGCCAATCTTCGTTTGAGCTGCGCAAGCAGGGCGATAGCTCGAGCTAGCAGGATTGGCGGGCACGGGCGGTGGTATAGGCAATGAGCTGGGTCGGTAGTTCGCGACCAGACGACCGCGCTGAATGAGGCGCAAGGCGGCTCCGCCGTCGTTATCAACGGGCCGCGGCTGGCCGAGGACCCAGCGCGATACGACGCTGAGAGGAGACCACTGTGGCTGACTCGCCGCCGACCTCCGCGGCTGGCCGCGAGGTTCGGACCCGTCCGGACACGCCGACCCGCAGTCGATCCGGGGGCGTTCGGACTTCCTTGCTCGCCGGGCTCGGGGCTGGCGAGCTGGCGCTGCGCAGAATGGCGGAACTATCCGTCGGCATACGTGAGCGGTTGGCCCCCGACGGGCTACGCAAGAGGCTCGACGAGGTCAGGGGCCAAGCTCGGGTGACCTACGCCGAACTGGCCAAGCGAGGTGAGCAGACGCTACGCCGGCGGGGCATCGGCGCCAGGTGGATGGGCGAGGCAAAACCGGTCGAAACGCCGAAGCCGGCTGAAAGGACGGCACCGGCTGACAGGCCGAAGCCGGCACCGGCTGAAAAGCGGAAGCCGGCACCGGCCGCGAGCGCGAAGAGAACAGCCTCCGCCAGGGCGGTGAGAACATCGGCCGCGAAGGCGAAAAGCGCGCCGGCCTCAGCCGGTTCGACCTCAGCTGGTTCGACGGGCAAGACTTCGCCCGGCGGGCACCGCGGCCGCTGACAGACCGACCGCTGCCAGTGCCCGCGCTTGGTGTCAGCTGTCGATCCACAGGCGCACCAGCTGCCCGGCAGCAGCGCGTGGCTCGGGAAGGCGGTGCTCGGGAAGGCGGTGCTCCGGAGGGCGATGCCTGGCTAGCGAGGGCATGGGCATCGGACGGCGGGGGCGGCGCGGTGGCTGCGGCGGCGTATGGAGGTGTGCGGTCACCTCGGCGACGCTGTGATAGATCCGCGGCGGGAGCTGACCTAGCGCCACCATGTAGGCGGAGCCGGCGCCGTAGTACTGGGCCTGGGCAATCACCTGCCAGCGATGCGCAGGGAACGCCAGTCCGGCCAGTACCTGCCGGATCCCGACTGACATCAAATCAGGGTCGACATTCATGATTCCGCCTCAGCAGTGCCGGCTTCCAGATGTGACCTGGGCCACCTGCCCGCAAGAATGGGGTGGCAAACCTGGCGTTGGCTGATGTTTTGCGCAAGCCGCCAAGACCCGCCGGCATGCCGGGCTCGCGGGGGTCTGGACGTCGATTCAGCGGCGGGGGTCGCTCCGCCGGCTCCGCCGGAAGTTGCCGGAGCGTTCTTCGGGCGGCGCCCCACCCCGGGCGGAGGGTGTCGAGGCCTCGCCGCGCGCCATGACCTCCTGTTGCCGGGCCAGCTGTGCCTCGGCGATCTCGGTGCTCTCCTGCTCGGTGCGCAGCCGGGACAAGATGCTCATGGTCAGCGCATGCCCGAGGGCGGTGAGCAGCAGGATCACCCCGATCCTGGAGATGAGGGACTGGACAGTCGGATCCGGGCCGAGCCCGAAGGCGGCGACCAGCGCGACCAGCCCCAGCATCACCAGGTGGAAGAACACCGCCACCAACGAGGCCAACCTGCGGGCCGGGCGCGCCCCATAGACCTGCGCCAGGTAGGCCGGGCTGTTGCGCATGATGAACTGGCCATCCACGATGACGATCAACACCCCGATGAACAAGAGCACAAGATAGGGACCGCTCGCCATCGTCTGTCGCCCCACTTCCGGTAATCGATGTGGGCGACTACCCGGAGGATCAGCACTGGAACCGGGGCTGTGCAGCTCGTCACCTGCTTGAAGTAGCGGGCGGTCCGACGGTCTTCCGGTTTCAGCCGCGGCGGTGTGGGTAGCCGCGGTAATGGTGGCAATCGGATACACGTTGATGACCGAACAGCGCGGACCGAGGGACCTGGTGGCCGACGGGGTCGAGGCGGAGCGCGTGGGGTTCGATTTCGCGGTCAGTAGCGACCACTACTTTCCCTGGTTGAAAGAGCAGGGGCATGCCCCGTACGCCTGGGCCGTGCTGGGTGCGGTCGCCGCGATCACCGAGCGGATCGGGCTGATGACGTACGTGACCTGCCCGACCTTTCGGTACCACCCGGCGGTGGTGGCGCAGAAGGCGGCCACGCTCTCGCAGCTGGCCGGTGGCAGGTTCCTGCTCGGGTTGGGCTCCGGGGAGAACCTGAATGAACACGTGGTAGGTCGCGGCTGGCCGTCGGTGAACGTCCGGCACGAGATGTTCGGCGAGGCGTTGGTGATCATTCGCGAGCTGCTGGACGGCTCGGAGGTCAGCTTCGTCGGCGAGCACTTCCGGCTCGACTCGGCGCGCCTGTGGGATCTGCCTGAAGAACAGCTGCCGCTGGGCGTGGCGGTGAGCGGCGCGCAGAGCATCGGCCTGTTTGCCGAGAGCGCCGACGCGATGATCGCCGTCCAGCCGGAGAAAGGCTTGGTGAAGAGCTTCGACGCGGTGGTGGGGCGGGGTCGTCCCAAGATCGGTCAGCAACCCATCTGCTGGGACCCCGAGGAACAGGAGGCGGTCCGGCGCGCGCACGAGCAGTTCCGCTGGTTCGGCGGTGGCTGGAAGGTCAACGCGGAGCTGCCCGGGCCGGCCGGCTTTGCCGCCGCCACCCAGTTCGTCCGCCCGGAGGACGTGGCTTCGGCGATCCCGTGCGGACCCGACACCGCCAAGCACGTCGACGCGCTACGGCCGTGGGCCGAGGCTGGCTTCAGCCATGTGGCGCTGGTGCAGATCGGCGGAGACAGCCAGCCGGCGTTTCTGGAGTACGCGCGCGACGAGCTGCTGCCGGCGCTGCGTGACGAGTACGGCAAGGCGCCCGATCACTGGTTGACAGCGGCCTGAGCAGAGGAACGGCGAGGCTAAGACAAGTCGTCTACGGCTGATCAACGAGGAGGTCAGG